>JAPSLU010000102.1 GCA_031180405.1 Bacillus sp. (in: firmicutes)
GTTACACCTGTTAACCATTTTTTCACCTTTTACTCCTCCATTCGCTTTATTTAAATAAAATATTAAATCTTCTCCTAGGTCAAAATTAGTCTATGTTCGAATTTTAGGATACGTGCTATTTTTTTTTACTTTTCTCACCTTTTATTCATATAACTAAAAAAGTTTCCTTAATGCAACAATAAAACATCATGATATGTTTGTCAACTATGTCTTTTCGACAAAAAAAGGATAACTCACCTATTTAATGATAGGTAAGTTATCCTAAATGAGCAGAAAGAGAAACTTTCAATAATATGATTTTGTTTATCTTTCAAAATAATTATACGGACTTTACGGTATTATTTAAAATCTCGATTTTCCATTTTTAGAGCTGAGTAACAAATGAAAACTAATTTTCCTCTTAGATAAAAATCAAATTTTTGGATACTCTTTTTCTAAAAAAGTGTAATGTCGTAAAATTTGTTACTTTTTAAGATAGCTTGGTAGTAGTTGCTTTCCACTACAGGAAGATCGCTTTTAAACAGCCTAATCAGTTTTGTCATTTGACTAGTAAAACCGAAACTTATTTTGTTAATTTTGTCACAGATCTTGTATATTCCTTTAAAACTTCTTTGTTAATATCAAAGCCTATTCCTGCCTTATTAGACACAGAAATTTTTCCTTTCTCTGTCTTAATTTCAGGTACAACAATATCCTTTTCCCAATACCTAGAAAAAGAGGATATATCACCTGGAATTGAAAAGTTTGGTAAGGATGCTAAAGCAATATTATGTGCACGAGATATACTTGTTTCAAGCATTCCCCCACACCATACGGGTATCCCTCTTTCCTGACACATATCATGAATTTTCTTTGCTTCTGTTAATCCACCGACGCGGCCAGGTTTTATATTGATTATTTTACAACTGCCAAGTTCAATTGCTTTTCTAGCATCTTCACTCGTAACAATACTTTCATCTAAACAAATTGGGGTTGATATTTTCTCTTGTAGCTTAGCATGGTCAATAATATCATCTGCTGCCAAAGGCTGTTCGATCATCATTAAGTTAAATTGATCAAGTTCTTTTAATTGATCAAGATCATCTAATGTATAAGCAGAATTGGCATCAACCATTAATGGAAGACTAGGAAAAGTATTTCTAATTTCTTCAACTAGTTGAATATCCTGTTCAGGGGAAATTTTAATTTTAAATCGTTTATATCCCTCTTCAAGGTAAAGGGAAATTTGGTCAATCATTGTTGAGATAGAAGAGATCCCAACAACAACCCCACACTCAATATCTTTTCTCGTCCCCCCTAAGGCTGTTGATAAAGACATATGATTCTGTTTTGCATAAAGATCCCAAATAGCTCCTTCTAGGGAAGATTTGGCCATTTGATTTCGTTTCACTTTTTTGAAAATGGTCTGCAGTTCTTCAGGATGTCCAATCGTATGAGAAAATGTTAATGGAATCAAAATATCTTTTAAAAGGTGGAAACAAGTTGATATTGTTTCTTCGGTATACCACGGGGTTGAAAATGCTACGACTTCTCCCCATCCGCTTACCCCTTCGGAATCCATCACTTCAACTAATATACTGTCGCGATCTGTTACATATCCTATACTCGATTCAAAAGGGGACTTTAAAGATTGTGTAATATGGTGTAATGTCACCTTCTCAATTTTCATTATCTACTAAACCTTCAGCAAATTGTTCTTTTAATTTTCTCCTCAATAGCTTGTTTGAAGCATTTCTTGGTAGTTCCTCCAAAACCTTAATCCCCCTAGGTACTTTATAGCGAGCAAGACGTTCGTTACAGTACTTTATAAGTTGATCATTACTTATCTTCGTATTTGAAACAATATAAGCATAGGGAACCTGTCCCCATTTTTCATCTTCAATTCCGATAACTCCTGCATCAACTACTGCATGGTGAGACAGTAAAACATTTTCAATTTCTGCAGGATAAACATTTTCTCCACCAGAAATGATTAAATCTGATCGTCTATCTAGCACAAATAAAAATCCATCTTCATCAATGTAGCCTTGGTCACCAGTATGAAACCATCCCTCTGTAAAAGCCATTTTGTTCGCTTCATCCCTCTTCCAATAACCAGTTGTAATATTGGGACCTTTTACTAGGATTTCTCCTTCTTCATATGCAGAACAATCTTTTCCATCTTTCGTTATTTTCATTTGGCATGAAAACAATGGTTTACCCGCAGACCCTAGTTTTTTTATACTGTACTCAGGTGAAAGTGTAACAATTTGTGAAGCTGTCTCTGTCATCCCATACGTTTGAAAAATAGGGATTTGCCTTTCTAATGCTTTTTCTAGAACCCATTTTGGGACAGGTCCTCCACCTGCTAGCATACACCGAAAAGTCTCAGGATATTTTTCATTCCCTAACTGGTCTAGCATTTGGTTAAGCATCGTCGTTACAACAGATACAATTGTTACATCTTTGTCTAAAATAGCGCGATTCATTTTTCCAGCATCGAATCGCTCGAACAGCACTATACCAATTCCATAAACTACACTTCGAAATAAAATCGATAATCCGCTTATGTGAAATAATGGAACAGCCAATAACCAACGGTCATTCGGATTCAATCCAAGATTTAAGGCTGAGCCAATAGCACTTGACCAATGATTCCCAAACGTTTGCATAACACCTTTTGGGTGACCAGTTGTTCCTGAGGTATACATGATCGTGGCTACTTGGTCTTTTGTATAGTCTTCAACAACATACTCAATTTTAGGACTTAGCATCTTATGTAATTTCCCGACGTGTATTACATTTATATCTTCATCAACATGAAACGAAAATTCTTCATTACAAATTAAATGCCTTGCCTCAACATCTGACAGCTGCCAAGCAATTTCCTTACTGGATAGTCTGTGATTTAATAAAACTGCTACAGCACCTATAGAGAAAATTGCATGAATAACCTCAATCATTTCTATACTGTTTTTCATTAGTACTCCTACATGTTCACCTTTTTTTACATCCATGGATACTAAGTGATTGATTTGTAACTGAACACCTTGATAAAGTTCATCAAAAGTCAATTCCAGTTCTTCTGTTTTGACTGCTAAACGGTTAGGGGTTAGATTAGCCCGTTGCTTTAACCAATTAGGGTAGGATTGGTTCATAAAATCACCTCCAATAATGAAAACAGCTTGATGAGATAAAATCACCAAGCTGTTTCAGTAACATATTGCTTAAGGGAAACGTGGGAATTGTTTAAAGTCCGGAGTACGTTTTTCCTTAAAGGCGTCACGACCTTCTTTAGCTTCATCAGTCGTATAGTATAATAATGTTGCATCTCCAGCAAATTGTTGAATTCCAGCTAGCCCATCCGTATCTGCATTGAAAGCTGCTTTCAAGAAGCGAATCGCTGTCGGGCTTTTCTCTAGTATTTCTTCACACCATTGCACTGTTTCTTCCTCTAATCGATCAAGTGGCACAACTGTATTGACCAAGCCCATATCCAGTGCTTCTTGTGCATTGTATTGTCTACATAAGAACCAAATTTCACGAGCTTTCTTGTGACCAACTATTCGAGCAAGATATCCTGAGCCATAACCTGCATCAAAGCTTCCCACTTTAGGACCTGTTTGTCCAAATACAGCATTGTCTGCTGCTATTGTTAAGTCACATACGATATGTAAAACATGTCCTCCACCAATCGCATATCCTGCAACCATTGCAATAACTGGTTTTGGAATAACGCGGATTAAACGTTGTAAGTCTAGAACATTTAAACGAGGGATCTGGTCATCTCCAACATATCCACCATGTCCTCGGACTTTTTGATCTCCACCAGAACAGAAAGCTTTTCCACCTTCACCTGTTAAGATGATAACACCTACATTTTCATCATCACGTGCATAGGCAAATGCATCGATTAACTCCATCACTGTTTTTGGAGTAAATGCATTATGTACATGTGGACGATTAATCGAGATTTTTGCAATCCCATTATATGTTTGATAAATAATTTCTTCATACTGGCGTTCTGTTACCCATTCAATAGCCATTTTAAAGCCTCCTATTTTAAAGAGTAGTCCTGATTTAAGAACTCATTTACTATTTTACCAAAAATTCGCGGTAGTTCTACATGAATTGCATGTCCAGCCTGATTAATTTGCTTTAAAACTGAAAAAGGTAGTAAATCATGCATGCTTTTAGCTATCTCACAAAACTTCTCATCCAATTCACCACATAGAAGCAAAACCGGAAACTTGAGTTCAGGAAGAATATCCCACCATGAGGGTTGTGAACCTGTTCCCATTCCAATGAGACTATTAGCCAGTCCTATTTCCGAATTCAATAATCGCTGGCTTCTAATCCTCGATTTTTGCTCAGTTGATAACACGTTTTGCGATGCAAAAAGAGGAATCTTTTCCCATCTATCAACAAAGTTTCTAATTCCCGACTGTAAAATTTCTTCTGCTAGCGCTTGGTCATGGAACATCCGTTTATTCCGTTCGTCTACACTTTTCAAACCTGGTGAACTACTTTCTAAAATAAGCTTATTGACTCGGTTCGGGTAAGAGGCTGCAATAGATAGCGCTAATCTCCCCCCCATTGAATAACCCAATAAGTTTGCTTTTTGAATAGATAAGGTATTGAGGATTGCTATGATGTCCTCAACTATCTCTTCCATTTTATATCTAGAGGAATTACCAGGATGAGCAGATTTTCCATGACCAAGAATATCTATAAATATTAATTGATGATGTGGAAACTCACTTACTAGATGTTGCCAACTAGTTGATGAACCCGTAAACCCATGCAAGAATACAAGAGGCTCACCCTGTGATTTCAGTTCAACATGGTAATAAACACCTCTAATTCTCATTGTTTCAACACTTTTCTTATTTCCTGGGAAACATGATGTAACAATTCCCGATGAATCTTGACACGCGTTTTACGATCTGTTTCAATTTCAACCACTTTCAGGCCCTTATTCGACCACTTTTCTTGAAAGTAGGATTGCAACTCTTCCCAGCTACTAATTTTCACATATTCTCCACCATACAGGTCTACAGCTTTAGAAAAATCTAAACCGATTGGTGTCCCGTATAACGTTTCAAAATGAGTTTCTTCTTTTGATTGTGGAAGAAAAGAAAAGATTCCCCCTCCATCATTGTTTATTAAAATAATGGTTAAATTAAGATTGTTCATTTTCGCTGCCAAAAGACCGTTTAAATCATGATAAAAAGAAAGATCTCCTATTAGCAGGAAGGTAGGTGATGTTGAATCAACACTTATCCCTAGCGCTGTTGATACTACACCATCAATTCCATTTGCCCCCCTATTAGCCAATATTTCAATTTGTTTGTCTGTATTTAAAAAGAATGTATCAATATCTCGGATCGGCATACTATTACCAACAACTAAACGGCTGTTATTTGGAAGAATATGTTGTAGTTCTCTCACGATTTTCCCTTCAAAAAGGTCTTTCATTTTCTCTAGTTCATGGTCTACCGTTTCTCGATAGATTTCCGTGCAGTTAATCCAATCATCATAATACTTTGTGGAAGCTCTTACGTTACTTAGTCCTATCAGTTCTCGACAAAATGCTATATGTTCACAAACAACTATATGGGACGCATTTAATGTCGGATCTCGGTATTCATTACTTGGATCAATCATGATTTGGATAATATCCGGATTATTTTTTAGCATTAACATCAAAGGTTTAGAAACTGGCATAGGCCCAAATCGAATTACTATTTCAGGTTTAAGATCGTTTATGATGTCCGGATCTTTTAAGATCGAATCATATCCTTCTATTATTCCTTGTTTCTCCCCTTTACCAGACCGAAGCTGTGATAACGGGTCAGCCAATATAGGGTACTTCAATTTTTTTGAAAGCTTTTTAACTTCTGAAAGAAATGCATCGTCATTTTGTTCACCACAAATGATAAGTCCCTTTGTTACACCTTTTATTAAGTCAGCAACCACCTGTATTTGGTTCTTTGATAGTATAGTTTCGCCTTCGATTGTATGTAAATAAGTTGGTCGATCTTCCTCTGTATCCCACAAACCATGTAAGCTTAAATTTGGAATTAAAGGCTCCCTAAACGGGAAATTAAGGTGAACAACACCTGCTGGATTAGATGTAGAAACGGCTACAGCTCTTCCTGCTATTGTTCTGACATATCGATACATGGCTACTTGCTCCTCAGGCAACGCAACGTCTACAAACCATTTCGGATAGTGCCCATACATTTGAATCTGGTCAATAGCCTGAGGTGCCCCAACGTCTCGTAATTCATGCGGTCGGTCTGCTGTTAATACAATTAACGGAACTCTTGAATAACGAGCTTCTACGATAGCTGGGTAGTAATTAGCTGCAGCTGTGCCAGATGTACATACCAAGACAACAGGCTCTTTTTTTGCCTTAGCTAACCCAAGTGCAAAGAAGCCTGCTGATCTCTCATCAATATTGATATAGCATGTAAGTTTTGGATGCTCTGCCATTAACATAGCTAAGGGGGTAGATCGCGAACCAGGACTGACCACTACCTTTTGAACACCTAAGCGTGCTAGTTCATCAACAAAACTTGCAACATATCGTGTTAGTGAATCACTAGTCTTCATTCACGATCCCTCCTAATGCTGACATCATTGGTTTTAGCTTTATTTTTGTCTCAAGGTATTCGGACTTTGGATTTGACTCTTTAACGATTCCACAGCCTGCAAAAAGTGCTGCATTTTGACCTTCTAAAATACCTG
Source organism: Bacillus sp. (in: firmicutes) (assembly GCA_031180405.1). GTDB lineage: Bacteria > Bacillota > Bacilli > Bacillales > Bacillaceae > Metabacillus. The sequence goes on from JAPSLU010000102.1 coordinate 6,733, forward strand.
AACGAATGGCAACAACAAATTCTCCATTATCTTCATGATCTAACCAGCCTATCGGACCAGCATACCACCCTCGATGCATAGGCTCTAACTCTCTAATTTTTTCAATTGCCTTCTCTTTTGGATAGCCTCCTAAGGCAGGAGTTGGATGAAGTTTCTCTACCATAGAGAGGAAAGAGTAATCCTTTTTAGCATACCCTTTAACAGGTGTATAGAGATGTTGGATATTTTTCGTTTTGAATAGAACAGGTGATTGTGGGGTTTCCACTTCAAAGCAACAGCTCTCAATCGCTGCTTTAATCATTTTCACAACAATTTCATGCTCAACTAAATTTTTATCATCTTGTAATAATTGTTGACCTAAATGCTCGTCCTCTTCAATATTTTTACCTCTTTTAATTGATCCAGCTAGACATGTTGAAAGAACCTCGTTGTCATGCTTCTTTATTAATCTTTCTGGTGTAGCACCAAGAAAATGTTGAAGACCATTCTCAAACTCGAAAATAAAACTAGTTGGTTGCTCTTTTTGTAAGTTATAAATCACTTGATAAGGATTTATCTTATTAGTAAATTTAAGGTGAACTTCACGAGCTAAGACAACTTTGTCCATTTCATTTGATTTAATGTTCTTTGTTGCTTCTTGTACAGCTTTTAACCATTCAGATGTTTTATACTCAATGCTTGAGTATTCGTTAACTTTTTCACAATCATTTATATAAGGAATAGATTTATTGAGTCCAAATGATTTTTCAAAATGTTTTAGACAGACACTTAATTCGTCATAAGGCGTAACTAATTTATTTATTGTGATAAAGGTTTTATGATCAATAATAGACAGCATCTGAGTCGGCATAACAAATTTCGCCTCAGAAAATCCATCCCATAAAATACTTTTTTCTTTTAAAGGATCAAACGAAAATCCTCCAAATAATATAGGTCCTGTCCCAACCTGCTTACTTTCGCCTGAAATAACCCGCTTTTTAAAGCGCTTCCATTCCTTTTCAATATCCTGAAATCGTTCTTTGGTTATAAGGTTATTTTCAATGACTAATTCATTCCCAATTCCAACCATTGTAAATTCACGATTAGGAGTTGACCAAAAAAACCGTTCTCCTAAGGAAAGATCTTCACCGGAAGCAAAGAAATGAAGGGGGTCCATTGCGTCCACTTCTTTAATGCTGCTAACGATTACTGGTTGGTTCGTCCGCTTTGCATCTTCCAATGCCTGTTGAATGAATTCTTTTATTGTATGATCCAAAGTAGTTATCAAGCTTATCCCCCCGACACCAAAAATTGCTTATACTAAGATACACCTAGCTAGAAGGTGTGTCAATAGGTCATTCCATCTTATATCCTTATTATATATCTTGGCGATCAGGATTAAAATGAAAACGTCTCGAGTGGCTGATCATTTTATAGGCACAACTGGTAATAATAAGCTATGTTTATCGACCTGAATAACATTTTCTGCAGCATTCATTTTGCAAATGGAACAGTGGTAGCTCTGCAAGAAGGATCCATTAGCATCTTGTTATTCATTGCAATATAGTTCGAAACGGTATAAAAGCAACTACTGTTTAAATTCTTGCATCTATCTATTTGTAGTTGCAACATTAATTGAACCTATATTGTATGATGTCGACATGGTTGATTGCCGTTATAGGAATAGTGTGTATGGCTGCAGAAGATTTTTATACCGGGGGCCCTGTAATTATCGCGTATACGCCGTAATCTTACCTATATTATTTCATTGAAACATTCTGGCTTAGATTCGGTATGGACATTAATCGTTCTACTTAGTATTTTTGTGCAATTTTGACACTCATGTTTTTCTTCTTACTGTTCATAATAGGTGTAGAACTTATTTTTAAGGAAGGAGCGTGGATGGCATGCTAAGTTCACAACAAGTAGAGACCTTCCGTTCACAGCTTATACAAATGAAAAAAGAAATTGAAGACCGTCTTGAAATGAATGGCCATTTTGGGTTAGAAGAAGGTCATTTTCACGAATCCGTTGGTGAACTCTCTAGTTATGACAATCATCCCGGGGATGAGGCAACAGAATTATATGAACGAGAAAAAGATATAGCATTAAATGAGCATACGGAGGAAGAGAAATTAGATATTGAACGGGCATTACAAAAAATCGATGATGGCAGCTATGGTAGATGTGAGGTGTGTGGTATTGATATACCTCTTGAACGCCTTGATGCCATACCTACAGCTACTACTTGTAAAGAGCACGCACCTGAACAGGTTGTTTCGCATAATCGCCCAGTCGAAGAAGGGGTCCTTATGCCTCCATTTGGAAAATTTGATTATGATGATCAAGATGAAAATGTAGCTTTTGATGCAGAAGATGCCTATCAAATTGTTAACAGCTATGGTTCCTCAGAAACACCATCTGACTTTAATGATCCTCAAGATCACTATAATGATGTATACATGGAGTCAAATGATCCTGATGGCTACGTAGAGGACTATGAGAACTTTATCGGTACTGATATTGAAGGAAAAGAAATAACGATATATCCTTCTAATCAACATCAGCAATATGAAGATATGTTAGATGAAGAAGGTATTATGACCATTTTCGGAGACTTGCCTCCTTATGAAAAAGACCCATATACCGAACATGAAATGGATAATAAAAACGAACGTTAAGGGTCAGGCCCCATACACAAATATCATTTTGTGTATGGCCTGATCCATTTTTATGCCAAACAAGTTGTTGTATTTACCAATAATCCTATTGAAAATATTTTAAGTTGCATAACTCCTCTAGAGACTAAGACACAATTGAATGGAAGATAAAAAACGTCTTTTATACTATTGCTTCTTATTGCCCTAAGCTAATCAAGGCGCTTACTCTTTTGTACTTTCACAAATAATTTTTCTTCCAATATTTTCTTAAACCAGTAAAATAGAAGTAAGCCACGTGTTTATCGTGACGATTTATAAACTTGTTATTTACATATGGAGGGATCCTGATGAACGCACATGAAATTGATTATGTTTTGCACGGAGACGACATGCAATGTGTTGAAATTGAACTAGATCCGAATGAGAGTGTTGTTGCCGAAGCTGGTGGAATGATGATGATGGAAGATGGCATCGACATGGAAACCATTTTTGGAGATGGTGATAGCAGCCAAAAGGGATTCTTAGGTAAGCTTGTTGGAGCTGGAAAACGTGTTATTACTGGAGAAAGTTTATTTATGACTGTGTTCACCAATAAAGGTGTTGGTAAGAAACAAGTTACTTTTGCCGCACCATATCCAGGTAAAATTATTCCTATTGATCTAAGTGAACTTGGTGGAAAAGTAATTTGTCAAAAAGATTCCTTCTTATGTGCAGCAAAGGGAGTTTCAATCGGCATTGATTTTCAGAAGAAATTAGGCACAGGTTTCTTTGGTGGTGAAGGCTTTATCATGCAAAAGCTTGAAGGAGATGGATTAGCCTTTTTGCATGCTGGTGGAACGATTATACGTCGTGACTTAAAGCCTGGAGAAAAATTACGCATTGATACAGGTTGTTTAGTTGCTCTTACAAAAGAAGTTGACTATAACATCGAATTTGTTGGCAAAGTAAAAACTGCCTTTTTTGGTGGAGAAGGTTTATTTTTTGCAACCGTACAAGGACCTGGTACGGTCTGGATTCAAACGCTCCCGTTCAGCCGTTTAGCTGATCGTGTCATTGCAAGCGCACCTGCGGCTGGTGGCAATTCAAGTGGAGAAGGAAGCATCCTCGGTGGATTAGGTCGACTTTTAGACGGTAAATAGGTAAACTAGTTACAATAAAGGTGCTGACTCAACTGAGACAGCACCCTTTATTATATTCTTAACTTAATCGGTTCAATATTCCATATTCCATCCGCATATTGTTGAATCGTCCGATCACTTGAGAAAAAGCCTGAATGAGCTACATTTATGAGTGTCTGCTCGAGCCATTTATCTCTATTTTGATAAGCAACTCCGACCTTCTCCTGAATATCAATATAAGAGGCAAAGTCACGCAATACAAAGTATTGATCATTTTGCACAAGTAAAGAATCAGCAATTGATTCAAATTCCCCCTCATCTTCAGAAAAAAAGCCATTTGTTAACTGATCAATCACCTGTCGGATTCTTAAATCATGATGATAGTATTCCATTGAACGATATCGCCCATTTTCTTCATACTTGAGTACTTCCGGGGCCGTTAATCCAAACGTAAAGATATTATCCTCACCAATTTCTTCCATGATTTCGATATTTGCTCCATCCAATGTCCCGACAGTTAATGCCCCATTCATCATAAACTTCATATTTCCTGTTCCTGAAGCCTCCTTACTAGCAGTTGAAATTTGTTCACTAACATCTGCAGCAGGAAAAATATCCTCAGCAAGAGAAACCCGGTAATTTTCCATAAAGACAACTTTAATAACTTTAGAGACTCTTGGATCATTGTTCACTTTGTCCGCTAAAGAGTGTATGAGTTTAATAATTTTTTTTGCATAATAGTAGGATGGTGATGCCTTTGCACCAAAAATGAACGTGCGAGGCTGAATTGAGTAGTTAGCATCCTCTTTTATACGATTGTATAAATACATTATATGGAGTACATTTAAGAGCTGTCTTTTATACGCATGTAATCTTTTAACCTGAACATCAAAAATAGAGTCAATGTCAACATGGATACCATTTTTGTCAGCAATCTTCTTTGCAAGAATTTCCTTGCGTTTTCTTTTCACCTGTGCAAATCGTTCTTTTAATTCAGGATGATAAACATGTCTTTTTAAATCAATTAATTTCTCGGGTTGTCTTATCCAATCCTCACCAATTGTATCTTTAATTAATGCTGTTAGCTCAGGGTTTGCCTTTAGAAGCCATCTACGATGAGTAATCCCATTCGTTTTATTGTTAAACTTAGAAGGATAGACTTCATAAAAAGATCTCATTTCTCTATTTTTCAAAATATCAGAATGAATCTTTGCGACACCATTTATACTACTGCTTCCTACAATAGCGAGATGAGCCATTTTCACTAGACCATGAGCGATGATGGCCATATGCTCAATCCGTCCCCACTCCCCGGGATAACGATCCCAAAGCTCCGCACAAAATCTCTCATTAATTTCTTCAATAATCATATAGATTCTCGGTAACAATGGTTTGAATAAATAAATAGGCCACTTTTCTAACGCTTCCGCTAAGATAGTATGGTTTGTATATGAAACGGTGTTTGTTGTAATATGCCATGCATCATCCCAAGATAAACCCTCTTTATCCATTAGAATTCTCATTAGCTCAGGCACTGCCATTGCAGGATGTGTGTCATTAATATGAATCGCCACATATTGATGAAGTTCTCGGATATTCGCGTTTTCTTTCTTATAGGATTTAATAATACTTTGCAGACTTGAAGATACTAGGAAATATTGTTGCTTAAGACGAAGAATTTTCCCTTCATCATGGGTGTCATCAGGATATAAAAAGTCAGTAATCGCTTCTGTATCACGTTTGTATGTCAATACATCTTGAATAGGACCAAATGCAGCAGGCTCAGCGTTCCAGAGTCTTAACGTATTAACTGTGTTTACTTGATAGCCTACAACAGGCATATCATACGGTACTGCTAATACCTTTTGATCACCAACATGTTTAATGGTTAGGTCATCCCCGTCGTTCCTAACATCAACTCTTCCCCAATACGAAATTTCAACAGCTTCATCAGGCTTGCGCACTTCCCATACATTTCCATGTCTGAGCCATTGCTCTGGAAGTTCAACCTGATAACCATCAACTATTTTTTGATCAAATAATCCATGTTTATAGCGGATGCCATATCCATGTCCTGGGAGATTTAACGTGGCAAGCGAATCTAAGAAGCAGGCTGCTAGCCTACCTAAACCACCATTTCCCAGTGCTGGATCAGATTCATATTCCTCAATTTCTTTTAAGCTAATGTTTAGCTCATTTAACCCATCTTCAACAACTTCTTTAATTCCCAAATTCAATAAATTTTGGCCTAGTAACCGACCAAGGAGAAATTCAATCGATAGGTAATACACTTGTTTTTTATTTTCGGATCGATATAACTCATTTGTCTCAATCCATTTTGAACTAATGTATTCTCTGACCATATTCCCTAAGGTATGGTATTGATCACGCTTGGTGGCTTCCTCAAAACCTTTTCCACACATACTTTCTAGCCTTTTCAGGAAACTATTTTTAAATCGATCTTTGTTAGAGAACATGACTTTCACTCCTAGTCATCAGATCAGCATACAGCTGATGATACTTTAATGCAGACTGCCCCCAACTATAATCCTGCGTCATCGCGGTTTTCACTATTTTTTCCCATACTTCCTCTTGATGATAGTAATCAATTGCACGTTGAATGGTGTAAAGCATATCATGAGCATTGAAATTTCTAAATGTGAACCCATTTCCTTCTTCGTTATCCTCACGATAAGAGTTCACTGTATCGTTTAAACCACCTGTTTCTCTTACAATTGGAATTGTGCCATACCTTAAGGCAATTAGTTGCCCAAGGCCGCATGGTTCAAATTTAGACGGCATGAGAAATAGATCGGACCCCGCATATATTTGGTGTGCAAGTACTTCATTAAAACCTATGTATGCCTTGAACTTAGATGGATACATCCATTCCATATGTCTAAGGTAGTCCTCAAAATCTTTTTCACCTGTACCTAGGACAATGACTTGAACATCTTGACTTAAAACTTCCTCAAGAACACGTTTAACTAAATCTAAACCTTTTTGCTTGGTCAATCGAGTCACCATCGAAATAATAGGTGTTGATTTACTTTCTGGTAATCCAAATTTAGCCTGAAGAGTAGCTTTATTTTTTGCCTTTTTGCTTAATGTTTTTACATTATATGGCTCAATTATACTTTCGTCTGTTTCAGGATTATAAACTTCTTCATCAATTCCATTTAAAATGCCTATTAAAGACTCATTTCGAGATTGGAGTAACCCTTCTAATTTTTCTCCGTAATAAGCTGTTTGGATCTCATCTTTATATGTTGGACTAACGGTCGTGATGAAATCAGAAGAATTTATGGCACCTTTCATAAAATTAATATTTCCATGAAACTCTAGATCGTAATAATGTTCATTCCCTAAATTTAAAAGCTCACCTAAAACATTATATGGAAATACACCTTGGAATTGTAAGTTATGAATTGTGAATACAGTTTTGATATCTTTATACAGTTCATCTTGACCATATTCCTCTTTTAATAAATAACTGATCATTCCTGTGTGCCAATCATGTGAGTGGATAAGGTCAGGTTTAAAGTCAATGACTTGCAGTGCTTCTAAAACACCTCGACAAAAAAATGAAAAACGTTCAGCATCATCATAATGGCCATATAAAGAATCACGATAGAAATAATATTCATTATCTAGAAAATAATACGTAATTCCTTCATATTCTAATGTTTCTATTCCACAAAATTGCTGTCTCCACCCAACAGGAACGATGATTTCTTCTACTTTATTCATTTCTTCACGAAAGGTTTCTGATATTAAACTATATTTAGGCAGGATAACTCTTACGTCAGTTCCTAGCTTGGTTAATTCCTTTGGCAATGCACCTGCAACATCAGCTAATCCACCTGATTTTACAAACGGCACACACTCCGAAACAGCAAATAATACATTCACGAGTTCATCATCGCTCCTTGAATAGTTCTTTTTCTAAGTATAGTTGGATTATACGTAGTACCAATAATGTTTGAATAATCTAAGACCTTTACATCTTTATCTGTAATGATATTCTCTACCAAACAATTATCTCCGATTTGAGTCTTTTGCATAATTACACTATTTTTTACTACTGTGTCCTTACCAATATGGACTCCTCTGAAAATAATGCTATTTTCTACATTCCCTTCAATCTTACAGCCATTAGCAATCAGTGAGTTTTTAACAACAGCACCCTTTCCATATTTCGTTGGTGGCTCATCTTTTGCTTTTGTTAAAATTGGACGATTTTTCGTAAAGATTTCATTCCAAATTGTTGGATTAAGCATATCCATACTATGCTTAAAATAACTAGCCATCGAATCAATTACAGCAGCATAACCCTGAAATTCATAAT
>JAPSLU010000103.1 GCA_031180405.1 Bacillus sp. (in: firmicutes)
CATCAAGCAACTCACGAATGAACGGAAATTGCTCGGATAACTCAGGTGGAGTTTTCCGAGCAATTTCCGTTCATTCGTGAGTTGCTTGATGCATATCAAGTTTCTAGATATGAACTTGAAAATTATGAAGCAGATGACATCATTGGAACACTATCTAGGCAGGCTGAAAAGGATGGGTTTGAGGTTAAGGTCATCTCGGGAGATAAGGATTTAACACAATTAGTAACAGATAAAATAACGGTAGATATTACGAAAAAAGGAATTACGGATGTTGACTCATATACACCTGATTTTGTTAAGGAGAAATATGGATTAACTCCAGAGCAAATTATTGACATGAAAGGCCTCATGGGGGACACATCTGACAATATTCCAGGGGTTCCAGGTGTGGGTGAGAAAACAGCTATAAAACTTTTAGCAGAATTTACAACGTTAGAAAATGTATTAGAATCGATTGGGCAAGTTACTGGGAAAAAGCTCAAAGAAAAGTTAGAGGAAAATCGAGAACAAGCGTTAATGAGCAAAAAGCTCGCAACAATAGATTGTGAGGCTCCTTTATCAATTACTTTGGATGAAGTCCATTATGAAGGATATGATTCGAAAAAGGTAACAGAACTTTTTAAAGAACTTGGCTTCAATTCCTTGTTAGATAAAGTAGGGTCAGAAGTAGCTGAGGAAGAAGATATTGAAGAGATAAGTTATGAAGTAGTTAGTGAGTTTACACCTGACATTTTATCAGAAGAAGCAGTGCTTTATGCTGAAGTGCTAGAGGATAGTTATCATCAAGCAGATGTGATAGGAATTTCAATTATTAATCAAAATGGACATTTTTACATTCCTTCAGGAGTAGCGTTATCTTCCGAACAATTTAAAGAGTGGGCTGAAGATGTTGCAAAACAAAAAACAGTTTATGACGGAAAGAAAACAACGGTTGCGCTAAGTTGGAAGGGCATTTCTTTAAAAGGAATTAACTTTGATGTGCTGATAGCTGCTTATTTATTAAACCCTTCAGCAACATATGAGGATGTGGCAAGTGTAGCAAAAGCGCATGGGGTGACAGTTGTACAGTCTGACGCAGTTGTATACGGTAAAGGAGCCAAACGCTCTGTGCCAGATGAGGAAAAGCTTGGAGAACATCTTGTTCGAAAGGGACTAGCTATTTCAGACTTAAAAGATAGGCTAATTAATCAATTAGAACGAAATGATCAGTCAGAGCTTCTTTATGAGTTGGAATTGCCATTATCTTTAATTCTTGCTGAAATGGAAGCAACCGGGATAAAAGTTGATATTGAGCGTTTAAAAGACATGGGCAAAAATCTAGCTGAGCAGTTAAAAACGTTAGAAAAGAGCATTTATGAACATGCAGGAGAGTCTTTCAATATTAATTCACCGAAACAACTTGGGGTGATATTATTTGAAAAACTTAATCTCCCAGTCGTTAAAAAGACAAAAACGGGGTATTCAACTTCTGCGGATGTTTTAGAGAAGCTTGAGGAAAAACATGAGATAGTTAGGGATATCCTTCACTATCGACAACTCGGAAAATTGCAGTCCACTTATATTGAGGGATTACTAAAGGTTGTTCATTCCGATACTCATAAAATTCACACACGCTTTAATCAAGTGTTAACAACAACAGGAAGACTTAGCTCGATCGACCCTAATTTACAAAATATACCAATCAGGTTAGAGGAAGGAAAAAAAATTCGTCAGGCATTTGTTCCTTCAAAAGAAGATTGGGTCATTTTTGCAGCAGACTATTCACAAATCGAATTAAGGGTATTAGCTCATATTGCAGATGATGCAAACTTAGTAGAAGCCTTTCAAAACGATTTAGACATTCATACAAAAACAGCAATGGATGTTTTTCATGTTTCAGAAGAGGAAGTAACATCAAATATGAGAAGACAAGCCAAAGCGGTTAACTTTGGAATCGTATACGGGATCAGTGATTTTGGTCTTTCTCAAAACTTAGGCATAACCAGAAAAGAAGCAGGCGAATTTATTAAGCGATATTTGGAAAGCTTTGTAGGCGTTCAAGAATACATGGAGGATATTGTCGCTGACGCACGAGAAAAAGGCTATGTAAAAACTCTGCTTCAAAGAAGAAGATATATTCCTGAAATCACAAGTCGAAATTTTAATTTACGTAGCTTCGCAGAAAGAACGGCAATGAATACTCCGATTCAGGGAAGTGCCGCTGATATTATTAAGAAAGCAATGATTGACATGGCTGATCGATTAAAGCAGGAGAAGCTACAAACAAAATTATTGTTGCAGGTCCACGATGAATTGATATTTGAAGCGCCAAAAGAAGAAGTTTCCATTCTTGAAAAGATTGTGCCAGAAGTGATGGAAAATGCTGTTGAGTTAAAAGTACCTTTAAAAGTAGATTATTCCTACGGGAATTCATGGTATGATGCAAAATAAACGATTAGCCTAATAATCAACCTTGAAAAAGGAAGTGAATACATGCCGGAACTGCCAGAAGTTGAAACAGTACGCAGAACATTGATTCAACTTGTTAAAGGTAAAACAATAAAGGAAGTCACCATTCATTGGCCTAGAATAATCAAAAAACCAGAAGAAATCGATCAATTTAAGGATGCGCTTATCGGACAAACAATCCATGATGTAAAGCGTAGAGGAAAGTTTTTGAAATTTATTCTCAATGATTACGTCCTTGTTTCCCACTTAAGAATGGAAGGTAGGTACGGGTTATATAAACCAGAAGAGCCATTTGATCAGCATACCCATGTGATTTTCAAATTTAATGATCTAACAGAGCTTAGGTATCGTGATGTAAGAAAATTCGGCACGATGCACTTATTTAAAAAAGGAGAGGAAGAACAACATCTTCCTCTTGCTCAACTGGGTCCAGAACCTTTTTCTCCTCAGTTTACTGTAGACTATTTAATAGAACGATTAGCGAAAACAATGCGTAAAATTAAAACGGCATTATTAGACCAATCCTTAGTTGTCGGGCTTGGCAATATCTATGTAGATGAAGCTTTATTTCGTGCAGGAATTAATCCTGAACGGACTGCTAGTCAATTATCACAACAAGAATATGAACGTCTGCATATGGAAATTGTTAAAACTCTTCAGGAGGCAGTTGCTCAAGGGGGGAGTACAATTCGCTCATATGTAAACACACAAGGTGAAATCGGAATGTTCCAGTTACAATTAAATGTCTATGGCCGAACAAACGAACCTTGTAAAAAATGTGGTGAAGTTTTAACAAAAACAGTCGTCGGTGGCCGAGGAACACATTATTGTGAAAAATGTCAAAAATAAGATTAGGGTAAAGTCATCGATAAGTGCTTTACCCCTTTTTATTTTCTTAGGAAATATTTTTTTGAATGTATGCTTGTCTAAGCTAACCTAAGTGCTCCCTTTTGTCCATATATCAAACCTCAAGACTAAATAACAAAGTCAAAACATAAGCTTAGCCATAATCAAAAAACTGCATCCTTCTTTTAACATTCTCTGGGCGATCATCATACACTATGTTAGCAATCAGGAGGAAGGGGCTAGGGCTAAATGTTTCAATATATTTCACTTTTGTTATTAGCGTTCGCAGTTAGTTTAGACAGTTTTTCAGTTGGTTTTACTTATGGCATGAGAAAAATGAGAATTCCCTTTAAATCAATTTTTGTTATTGCTTGCTGTTCTGCTGGTACGATGCTTGGGGCAATGTTTCTAGGTGAATTGTTAACAAGAATTTTCCCAGTTTATATAACCGAAAAGCTAGGTGGATTTATATTAATGCTAATTGGAGCATGGGTCCTTTATCAATTTTTTCGACCGACGAGGGAAACAGCAGAGGAAGAAGAAGTTGAAAAAACATTAATTAATTTTGAAATAAAAACCTTTGGGATTGTCATTAATATATTAAGAAAACCGATGACGGCAGATATTGACAAATCTGGAACAATTACTGGTGTAGAAGCATTATTACTTGGTGTTGCATTGTCACTGGATGCCTTTGGTGCCGGAATTGGTGCAGCGTTATTAGGCTATTCTCCGATTATTATGAGTTTGTTAGTGGCGTGTATGAGCTCCCTATTTGTTTCAATAGGAATTAAATCTGGACATATATTTTCAAGATTTTCATGGATGGATAAATTTTCTTGCCTTCCTGGGATTATACTCATTATGATAGGGATATGGAAACTATAGGCAATGGAGGCTAATCGCTGTGACAGTAGTAATTGGACTAACTGGTGGAATAGCAAGTGGAAAAAGTACAGTTTCAAATATGATAATAAAAATGGGTATAAAAGTTGTTGATGCTGACCAAATTGCTAGGGACGTTGTGGAAATTGGAAAACCTGCTTATAACCAAATCGTTAAAGTGTTTGGTAAAGAAATTTTACAGCATGACAACAGTCTAAATCGTGAAAAGTTGGGTGCTTTGGTCTTTAGTGATCAGAAGAAGCGAGAGCAGTTAAATAAGATTGTTCATCCAGAAGTACGCAAAGAAATGCTGCATCAAGTAAACGAAGAAAAAGAATTAGGATCAGATGCAGTTGTCTTAGATATTCCTTTGTTATTTGAAAGCAAGCTAACCTATATGGTTGATAAAACAATCCTGGTTTATGTGGATGAGGAAATACAGCTACAAAGGTTAATGAATCGCAATGGGTATAATAAAGATCAGGCCAAACTCCGTATCCAATCACAGTTACCCTTAAAAGATAAAAGAAAACTTGCAGATGAAGTCATTAATAATAATGACTCATTAGAAAAGACCAAATCCCAGCTAGAGGACATTCTAAATAAGTGGATCTGATGGAGGAGGCTAAACTGGGCTCTCAGTGTTAGACAAAGTGAAATTGCTAACCCTTCAGACGGATTGCTAACGCTTGCCTTTCGAGGAACGAAGCCTTGAGAGGAGCGGAGTTACCGGGGTTGGTAATGAGCACCGCAGCAAGGTGAGTAACGAAGAAAGCGAGCGTTTGTCAACAGTCTGAGAGGCTAAACTAGCCTCTTTTTTCAATTTTTTAGTAGGGGTAATAAAGCGAAAAAATGTTATTAATAAAGGAAGATCAAATCTTTTTTGGATTTTAATATGTTTTACTAAATTTAATTTAAATACAATCTGGTATAACATATATATTGGATAAGGGATATATAATGTCAGCGAATATTGCTAGTAATGGATATATGCTTATTGGGAGAATGGTATTCATGGTAAGCCCCGAATGTCTCTCATGATGATTTAGTCGTCGATGTACAAAAGTAATACGTTTACCAATAATTGATGGCTAATCGACCAATGTAATTGATAATGAAAAATAAAGGTCTTAGCATGGTATGACAATGATTTGGGCAATTCTTTTCTAGTGGTAGACTGATTAGAAAGGTAGGAAATAGTATGTCTCAATTATTGGTAGATGAAAATAAAATGGATATTTGAAAGCGTTATGGAAAAATTAATAAATGCATTTTTGATGATGGATTTTACCCTTTAACTTTATATGTGAAAAAATTTTTTTCGAAAAGTGTGTTGCAAAACATATACAAACAAAGTATACTATTTTTCGTGAACTTCTTATTAAAGCCAAGGTGTTAAGGCTACTTAAAGGGTTAGGACCTCTCTGGACTAACTTTCCCCCGTGGTAGTTACACATACCATTCGCGAAGAATTCATGTAAAAAAATAGTAAAAGGGGGATCCATGAATATGGAAACAATGGGTAGACACGTAATCTCAGAATTATGGGGTTGCGATTTTGATAAGTTAAATGACATGGATTACATTGAAAAAACGTTTGTAAATGCGGCATTAAAGTCAGGTGCAGAAATTCGAGAAGTAGCATTCCACAAATTTGCTCCACAAGGAGTAAGTGGGGTTGTAATCATCTCTGAATCACATCTAACCATTCATAGTTTTCCAGAACATGGTTATGCAAGTATTGATGTTTATACATGCGGTGATTTAAATCCGAACATTGCTGCAGATCATATTGCAGAATCATTAGGTGCACAAACTCGTGAAAATATTGAAATTCCAAGAGGTATGGGACCTGTACAAGTAAAGCAAGCTAATGCAAAAGCTCTTTAATTTTGAAACAAAACATTCAGAGGTGCGGATTATTTAATCTGCACCTCTTTTTATTATCGGAAAATTTCAGTATGATAGTAGTAGAATTACTTTTCATACATATTGGGGAAAATAAATTAATAAAGGGGAATTCAGATGAGTACTATGAACAAAATAAAAGATTTTTTTAGTACGCACCAAGAAACAAGGGAGAATCATTATAATCCAGACTTGAAAAGCCATTACTATAAAACAACAAATAAGAAAGCTCTACAATCAGTGAAAGAATTAATTGAGCAAACACCAGGAATGACTGTTACCTCAGTATCTGAAGAACGTGGAGAAATGAGCGTAAACATTGATCGACCTAGAAAGGCATTTTTAATTGTAACGGTTATTTCTGTGCGTCCTTTTGAAACAGCGGTGGATTTAACTGTTACAACTAATACAGTACTTCCAACGGATTTCGGCTACAGTAAAAAGGTCATTTCTGACTTATATAAGAAACTTGATCAGAAGGAAACTTTTGTTGGAACTGGTAAGAGTGGAAAGTAACAAGATATAGGTCACCCGACCTAAAAATATGACGTTTTGATTGGAGTTGGTCATATGAAATGTCCTTCGTGTCAGCATAATGGGACAAGAGTATTAGATTCTAGACCTGTAGATGAAGGAAGATCGATACGCCGACGACGTGAATGTGAAGAATGCCAATATCGCTTTACTACATTTGAAAAAGTAGAAGAGTTTCCTTTAATTGTGGTAAAAAAGGAAGGAACAAGAGAAGAATTCAGCCGAGAGAAGATATTAAGAGGGCTAATAAAAGCGTGTGAAAAAAGGCCTGTTCCTTTACAAAAGCTAGAGGATATTGTTCATGAAATCGAAAAAGAACTTAGAAACCAGGGGGTCTCTGAGGTCAATAGTGAATTAGTTGGCGAGATGGTGATGGATAGGCTTGCGAGGATCGATGAAGTTGCCTATGTACGTTTTGCTTCAGTTTATCGACAGTTTAAAGATATAAATGTATTTATAGAAGAATTAACAGATTTAATAAAGAAAGTAAGATAACTGATGGAAAGAGCTAATGGAGAGATATCCTTCAGCTCTTTTTTCAGTCTATACGTTTTTATTTAGTTCATAATGGAATGTATGAATAGAATGAAAGACAAGTTAGGTATAGTAAAACAAATTCTATAGTAATGAAAGGTTGAGGGGGATGGAACAGCATTGGAAGGAATTGCTCGCAATTGATCGTTATTCGGTCAAAAGTAGATCAGTTCTACAAGACATAGATAGAAAAATCTTAACATTACTTTATCAGCCATTATTAGGATCAAAAGGTTTTAGCCTTTATATGACATTGTGGGGAGAGTTGGAGCAAAATCGCCTCTGGAGTGAAGAATCAACACATCATAGTTTAATGACGATCATGCAAAGTAACTTACGTGAGATCTATCAAGAACGATTAAAGTTAGAGGGGTTAGGGCTGTTAAAGACATATTTAGATGACATTGACGGCTTAAAGAGATATATTTACGAACTTCAAGCGCCTATTCGACCGAATGAATTTTTTCAAGATGGTGTGTTAAATATTTACCTCTATAATCGTGTTGGACGAAATAAATTTTTACAGCTAAAGAGATTTTTTTCTGATGAGCAAATGGAAGAAGGGATGAAGGAAATTACAAAGACCTTTAATGATGTTTTCGATTCTGTTCGTTCTGCAGAAATGGTTGGTCGCTTGAATATAGAAACAATGGAAGATTTGTCACTTGAAAAAGAGAGAGAATTTCTCCACACAGAAGATCGTGCCCGATTGGAGATTTCAGACACTGCATTCGATTTTGACTTATTCTTCGCGGGATTATCTAATGTTCTTATATCTCCGAAGGCTTTTACACCTACTGTAAAAGAAGTTATTAAAAAACTTTCCTATTTGTATGGCATTAGTGCAGTTGATATGAAAAATATTGCGATGTCTAGCTTAGATCAAGATGATCTGATAGATATTGAATTGCTAAGAAAATCAGCTCGAGATTGGTATCAATTTCAATATGGTGATGAGCTTCCAGGCCTAGTTGATAAAAAACAACCACTGCCTTTACGAACGTCTGTGGAAAAGAAACAACTTTCAAAAGAGGAAGAGCTAATGTTTCAACTGGAAACCATTTCTCCAAGACAATTTTTAACTGATGTGTCTGGGGGGATTCCTCCTAATTCAAGTGACCTGCAAATAATTGAAGAGGTCATGATCCAGCAAAAGCTTGAGCCAGGAGTCGTGAATGTGTTGATTTATTACGTTATGTTAAAAACGGATATGAAATTGACAAGAGCTTATGTTCAAAAAATTGCAAGTCACTGGACGAGAAAGCAAATTAAAACGGTTAAGGAAGCAATGGATTTAGCTAAGCAAGAACATCGTCAATATCAACAGTGGGCAGAAGAAAAAACAACAAAGAAAAAGACCCAAAGTAAAAAAACTCCTATTCGAAAGGAAATGCTTCCGGATTGGTTAAGTGAAGATGACACTAAAACCAGTGAACAAGATCAGCCTAAGAAGACTGAAAAAGTAATAGGGGAAAAGAAAGATCTCGAACAATTTGAGTTGGAAAAGAAGAAATTATTTGATCGAATTAAAAAATATAAGGATAATAAGAACAGTGAAACCCACGAAAGGAGGAACGAGTAGAAAATGGAGCATATGAGTAACTCCTTAAAAAAGCTAAAGAGTAGACCCGATTTCAATGAACGGTATAACGACTTGAAAAAGGAAGTTCTAAACAATCCTGATGTCCAAGCATTTATTGCAAAGCACTCGACAGAAATAGAAGATGGAATGATTAATAGGAGTTTAATGAAGCTTTATGAATTTATCAATCAGAGTAAGAACTGTGAAAATTGTCCCTCACTATCTGAATGTAAAAATATATTAGGAGGCTATCACCCACGTTTAATGATACAAGGTAGAATTATTGATATCCAATATGATAAGTGTCCTAAGAAGGAAATTCATGATGAAAGAAAAAAACATGAAGCTCTCATAAAAAGCATGTATATTCCTAAGGATATTCTTGAAGCTCAGTTTGATCATATTGAGGTTGATATGGAGGAAACAAGTCGTTTACAAGTTATTAGTATGGCTCAGGATTTTGTTGAAGCCTATAATAACGGGGAACGTCCAAAAGGCTTATACTTGTACGGGTCATTTGGAGTCGGAAAAACGTATATATTAGGTGCCATTGCAAATGAACTTGCTTCTCATAAAGTAGCATCAATGCTCGTTTATGTACCAGAATTTATGAGGGAGTTAAAAGGATCTTTTCAAAATTCATCATTAGACGAAAAGCTTGAAGTTGTGAAGAAAATTCCAGTACTCATGCTTGATGATATTGGTGCAGAATCTGTCTCGAGTTGGATGAGGGATGATATTCTGGGAACCATTTTGCAATATCGAATGCTTGAAAACCTCCCGATCTTTATTTCATCTAATTTTAATTTGAAACAGCTTCAGCATCATCTGGCAATTTCGCAGCGTGGTGAAGAAGAACCAGTAAAAGCGGCAAGAATTATGGAACGAATAAAGCATATGACCATTCCAATTGAATTAATTGGAAGAAATCGAAGAGGGTAAAGATTTTTATGTAACAACTCATTTGTTTTTCTTGAATTTACTATAATCCTGTAATCGGCTGTCTCAAAATTATTGAGGCAGCCGATGTTTTTTGTTTGTTGTTTTCTTTACTTCTAAACTTAAACGTTCCCCCATATACATAAAATGAGGTGCTGGCAAATGGGGGGGACAAACATGCTTGAGATATTATTTGGGTCTCCGAAAGAGGCAAGAACGACTTATTCAATATTTCGTTCTATTTCTGAAACATTTCTTTCTGAACTTCAATTAGTAAATAACCAGTGTATAAAAATTAACCCGAAATCTTGGGATATCTCACTAGAACAAATAATAATACCAGGTCTAATTCAATTTATTATTGGTCATAAAGAGCAACTAATGATCGTGAAAATGCTTAAAGAAAATTATTTTTTTTCAGAAGAAGAGGAACAACAACAGATTTTACATATTGCTCAATCCATAATAGAGGGGCAGAGGCACGAGATTCCAAAGGTACAGAAGCTTACATCAAGAGAGCTTTTTGTCAGGGAAGCATTAGAAGACTTTTTGCAACCTGACTTATATTTTACGTTTTCATCCTTCCAAAAATTTCGTCTGCAAAAATATTTTAATTGTTTGCGAGAGTATGTGGAACTTGCCATTGAAGAATACAAGATGGAACAGGAATATCAAAGTTTTGTTCAAAGTTTAAGAGATTATTTATGTAAAAAAGATAGTAAAATTCAAAGGGTTAATATTGTATATAATCGTGAATATAAAATCTATAATGAAAATAAATGTATTATACCAGAAGCTGCGCTGAAGCAATATATTGATAAAGATTTTGTCTACAAGCACCCGATGTATATAGATTCGCAATTATTAGCGCCACTGGTGTCGATGGCACCAATAGGGATTTCTCTGTATACGAACGATTCTCTTGATGGCATGATCCAGACGATCCAAAATATTTTTGAAGAGAGAGTAGTGATTCATCGACTAGAAGATTTTTAAGTGATAGATACATAAGTTGATAATAATGTATGAATTACATATTGAAACTCAGCAAAATCCCATCTTGATTTTATTAAAAAAACAATTTATAATACGAAATAATTGAAAAAAAGATCTGTCATGATAAGGACATGAGCTTGTTTATACGGTTCCCAGAGAGGGAAGGAACTGCTGAAACCTTCCTAACACGATGAGCAAACTTACCACCTTTAAACTTCAGTTGTGAACAGTTATTCTGTAACTTATTAATAACTGACGGACTTCCCGTTATCGATGTTAAGCCAAATCTATATGTGTTTTTCTAGCATACTCTTTGTGTTATCTGTAGATTTTGGGAACAAGGGTGGAACCACGATCCATTGACTAAGTTTTTAACTCGTCCCTTTTTTAAGGGGCGAGTTTTATTTATTTTAGGGGACTAAACTCTGATGCTTAGTAGTAATTAGTGTCGTTGTCTAGTTTCGAAGTAACAGGATGTACAAAGGCAGTCAATGCGACAGGACGTCGCGTTTTTGACTTAGAGCGCCTAGCCCTCTAGGATCTATTCACTTATGAATAGAAGGTATAGTACACCTTCTATTCATGAATGGCTTAATTACCCGAGGCTAACCAAGGCGCTTACCCATTTCAAAGAAGGAGTGAACAAGGATGTCAGATGTAATTAAAATTGCGTTTCCAGACGGAGCTGTGAAGGAGTTTGCAAAAGGTACGACTACAGAAGATATTGCGGCATCCATTAGCCCTGGTTTAAAAAAGAAATCACTTGCAGGGAAGTTAGATGGACAATTAATTGATTTACGTACACCAATTCAACAAGATGGTGCAATTGAAATTGTTACTCAAGATAGTGATGAAGCATTAGAGATTATGCGCCATTCAACAGCACATTTGATGGCACAAGCGATCAAACGCATTTATAAGGATCAATCAGTTAAGCTAGGAATTGGACCAGTAATCGAAAATGGTTTTTATTATGATATTGATATGGATCTGGCAATTACACCTGAGGATTTACCTGTAATTGAAAAAGAAATGAAAAAAATTGTGAATGAAAATATTGAAATTGTTCGTAAAGAGGTAAGTCGTGAAGAAGCGAAGCGTCGATATGAAGAAATCCAGGATCCTTTAAAATTAGAACTTTTAGAAGTGATTCCAGAGGGTGAAGCTGTTTCGATTTATGAACAAGGAGAATTTTTCGACTTATGCCGTGGAGTACATCTTCCTTCAACTGGAAAAATTAAAGAATTTAAACTGTTAAGTGTTGCTGGTGCTTACTGGCGAGGGGATAGCAAAAATAAAATGCTTCAACGTATTTATGGAACAGCTTTCTTCAAAAAAGCTGATTTGGATGAGCATCTTCGTATTTTGGAGGAAGCAAAAGAACGTGATCACCGTAAATTAGGGAAAGAGCTTGGTCTATTTACAACTTCGCAAAAAGTTGGCCAAGGTTTACCTTTATGGCTTCCAAAAGGAGCAACTATCCGTCGTATCGTAGAGAGATATATCGTTGATAAAGAGGAGAAATTAGGCTATCAGCACGTTTATACACCTGTTTTAGCAAGTGTTGAATTATATAAAACATCTGGCCATTGGCAACATTACCAAGAAGATATGTTTCCAATTATGGAAATGGATAATGAAGATTTAGTGCTACGTCCAATGAACTGCCCACATCATATGATGGTTTATAAAAATGATATTCATAGCTATCGTGAGCTACCGATTCGTATTGCTGAACTTGGGATGATGCATCGTTATGAAATGTCTGGTGCGTTAACTGGTTTACAACGTGTACGTGGAATGACGTTAAATGATGCCCACATCTTTGTTCGACCAGATCAAATTAAAGATGAATTCATTCGCGTTGTTCGTTTAATTGAAGCTGTATACAAAGATTTTGGAATTGAAAACTATTCATTCAGATTGTCATACCGTGACCCAGAAGATAAAGAAAAGTACTTTGATGATGATAACATGTGGGAAAAAGCACAGAGCATGTTAAAAGGTGCAATGGATGAGTTAGGGCATGACTATTTTGAAGCTGAAGGTGAAGCCGCATTCTACGGTCCAAAGCTTGATGTTCAGGTAAGAACAGCGCTCGGAAAAGATGAAACTCTGTCAACTGTTCAATTAGACTTCTTACTTCCAGAACGTTTTGAT
The DNA here is from genome assembly GCA_031180405.1 of Bacillus sp. (in: firmicutes). GTDB lineage: Bacteria > Bacillota > Bacilli > Bacillales > Bacillaceae > Metabacillus. The sequence continues at coordinate 12,833 of JAPSLU010000103.1, forward strand.
TTAAATTATGTTGGGGAAGATGGAAAACAACATCGCCCAGTTGTTATTCACCGTGGTGTTGTATCAACAATGGAGCGTTTTGTAGCGTTCTTAATTGAAGAGTACAAAGGAGCTTTCCCAACTTGGCTTGCTCCAGTACAAGTTCAAGTGATTCCTGTTTCACCTGCAATCCATCTTGATTATGCGAAAAAGGTACAAGAACAACTTCAAGAAGCAGGACTCCGTGTTGAGTTAGATTCACGTGATGAGAAGATAGGCTATAAAATCCGAGAAGCGCAAATTCAAAAAATTCCATATATGCTTGTAGTAGGAGATAATGAAATTGCTGAAAATGCAGTAAATGTTCGTAAATATGGTGAGCAAAAATCAGAAACTGTAGCATTCGAACAGTTTATGCAGCAAATTCAACAAGAAGTGAAAAGGTAATAAAAAATCGGTGGGCTATTCCCACTGATTTTGAATGCTTTAAAATTCTTGAGATGTGGATAAGCACACGACATTCAGCGTCAGTGTCTTACTTTTAAAAAGAGATGTAAAGCCCATCTAGGGTCTAGCTAATTTAGAATAGAAGGCAAAAAACGCCTTCTATTCTAAATCAACTTATTGCCCTAGGCACTTGCGTTTATGTACAGAAAGAAAAAAGCTATTGCAAGAACGGTATGGTTCTGATAGAATTACATGTGTTGTTTAGAAATACATTATCCACTTGCAAGATCTTTGAAATGGTGATATAATTTTCAAGGTAATTGAATAGTCCTTTATATGTACAAGTAGAAGCACCCGCTTCTCACCTGATTGACACACATCCGTTTGTAGTTGCCAGGTAACGATGATATTGTTTATACAATCGTAGTGTGGGTGCTTTGCGTCCACACTTTTTTATTTGTCAAAAATAAAAAGACCTAGATCTACAAATAATCGGATTTGAAGAATTACTATTCAGTTTTGATAAAACCTTGGAGGTGGCTAATTATTAGCAAAGATATGATGGTAAATGACGGAATCCGCGCACGTGAGGTTCGTCTAATCGGTGCCAACGGAGATCAGCTTGGAATTAAATCTCGCCAAGAGGCTTTAGAAATTGCGACAAGAGCTAACCTAGATTTAGTTTTAGTAGCTCCTACTGCAAAGCCTCCTGTCTGCCGCATCATGGATTACGGTAAATTTCGTTTTGAACAGCAAAAGAAAGAAAAAGAAGCTCGTAAGAATCAAAAGATCATCAACCTTAAAGAGGTCCGCTTAAGTCCTACAATTGATGAGCATGACTTTAACACTAAGCTTCGAAATGCACGCAAATTCCTGGAGAAGGGCGATAAAGTAAAAGCTTCTATCCGCTTTAAAGGACGTGCTATTACACATAAAGGAATCGGTCAAAAGGTGCTTGATCGTTTCTCAGCAGAATGTGCTGATTTAAGTACAATTGAATCCCATCCAAAAATGGATGGTCGTAGCATGTTCTTAGTTTTAGCACCGAAAAATGAAAAGCAATAATCCCTTAAGGAGGAATACCTTATGCCAAAAATGAAAACTCACCGTGGAGCTGCAAAGCGTTTCAAAAAGACCGGATCTGGTAAACTTAAACGTTCACATGCTTACACAAGTCACTTATTCGCTAACAAATCTACAAAAGCAAAACGTAAACTACGTAAATCAACTGTAGTAAGCAAAGGCGATTTCAAACGTATTCGTCATTTATTAGACAATATTAAATAATCGAAACATCGTAATATAGGAGGGAATTTACATGCCAAGAGTAAAAGGCGGTATCGTTTCACGTAAACGTCGTAAAAAAGTATTAAAATTAGCTAAAGGTTATTTCGGTTCTAAACATACATTATACAAAGT
>JAPSLU010000104.1 GCA_031180405.1 Bacillus sp. (in: firmicutes)
TCTGAAAGATTGTTGCTAATTGACCTAATTATCTATAAGAATACACTGTTTTGTAGATATAAGGTACGTTTCTAAGAAGAAAAGATGCCACTATACTTGATATAGGGCTGTTTACTTCAAGTTACTAATAGCAACAAAGTATACGAAAACAGCCTTAAATAAAAAGGCGCCATTAACATTTTTCGATAGCAATAATATAAGGTGGATGATTGTTTTTATTAATAAATTGATACTGCAGTACATGAGCTACACTTGGATCAATTGTTTTGACATAGTTCATTAAAGCATCACGTTCAATTTGTCCTTCTACATGACCATGATAGATTACAATTACAATAAGGCCTTCGGGTTTCATGACGTCTAAGAGTTGTTTAATCGCTAATATAGTTGTATCGGGAACAGTAACAATTGATTGGTCTCCTCCAGGTAAATATCCCAGGTTAAACACAGCCGCTGAAATGGTTCCTTTATGCTCATCAGCTATGACAGCTTGTAGTTGCTGATGTCCTTGTTGGACAAGTGTGACTTGTTCAAGAAGATTTTCACTCCCTAATCGGTCTCGAGTATTTTCAATGGCTTGTTTCTGAATATCAAATCCATATACTTTTCCTTTATACCCAACAAGTTTTGCTAGGAATACAGTATCATGTCCATTGCCAATTGTTGCATCAACAACGACGTCACCTTTGGAAACAGCAGTTTCTAATAGTTGTTTTGCGAATGGTAATATTCGTTGAAGCTTCATAATAGTTGTCCTTCAAGCCTTTCATAAAACTTTCCTTGATAACTATTTCGGTGTTTCAATTCTGCATCAATTGAGTTTAAAACACTCCACTTATTTACACTCCACATTGGCCCTATCATAAGATCAATTGGTCCGTCACCTGTAATTCGGTGAACAATCATTTCGGGAGGAATGATCTCTAATTGATCACATACAAGCTTTACATATTCTTCTTGGGATAGAAACTCGAGTTTCCCCTTCTCATATTGCTTGACCATTGGTGTTCCTTTTAGCAAGTGTAAAAGGTGAATTTTTATACCCTGTACATCTAGCTTTGCAACAGCTCTTGCCGTTTCCATCATCATTTCGTCATTTTCGAGGGGCAATCCGTTAATAATATGAGAGCATACACGGATACCATGTTTACGTAATTTTGTTACTCCATCCACATAACTTTGGAAGTCATGTGCTCGATTAATAAGTAGTGCTGTCCGTTCATGTACCGTTTGTAAGCCAAGCTCAACCCATAAATATGTTCGTTGATTTAGCTCCGCTAAATACTCAACAACATCATCTGGTAGACAATCAGGACGTGTAGCAATTGAAAGTCCAACCACACCGTCTTGATTAAGTACCGATTCAAATTTTTCTCTTAAAACTTCTACTGGTGCATGTGTGTTTGTATAAGCTTGAAAATAAGCCATATACTTTCCATCTTTCCACTTTTTGTGCATCTTCTGTTTAATGTTATGAAATTGTGTCACTAGATCATCAGCCCTATCACCTGCAAAGTCACCAGAGCCTGCTGCACTACAAAATGTACATCCACCATAAGCAACAGTGCCATCGCGATTAGGGCAATCAAATCCTCCATCTAAAGCTACTTTAAATACTTTATGTCCGAAATGGTTACGTAAGTGGTAGTTCCATGTATGGTACCGCTTATCATCTGTTGCAAATTCGAATGAAGGGAATTGTTTCAAAAAGATACCTCCTTGTATCATCAGTCCAATTTTCCATCTAAATATTTTACCACGTCAGAGAAAAGAATGACAGATGGACACAAGACTTACCAATTATTGAAACACAATTTTTTATAAGAGATAGCAAACAATAGTAGTGATGAAGCTTATACCTGACTTCATATCGTTTGGAGGAGAGACAAATGGCAACAAGACAATCCGTTAACGAATATTTACAGCGCTGTACGGAAGCGATTGAATACGCTCGTGAGCAATATAAAATTGGATCACAACAAGAGCACTACAATGCATCTGAATATACAAAAGCACTGCAAGGACTTGAGAATGCAGTAAATGATATCAATCATCTTTCGCTTAGTGCAAACGATCAACAGCAAGATCAGCTCTATCGTATGAGACTGCAACTTCAACAAATACAAAATGAAATGATTTTAAAAGGAGATGCAGAACGATGAAGAAACGATCTAAACAAAATAATCCTGAGCAGAAAACGAAAAATGGAATAAATAGCAATGATTTAGAACTGGGTCAGGATTATGATCCAGTTGTTCAAACAAAAGCTAAAAACTCTAAAAAGGGACAACCAATCAAATCCAAACAAAGAGTAGAGTAACAATGAAAGGGCCAATTTGGTCCTTTTTTAATTAAGGCTTATTTTCGTAAACTGTTGCTATATACAACTTGGAGGAAATAGCACTATATAAGGCCCAGTGGCATCTTTCTTCTAAGAATTCTACCTTTGATACGATAGAAGCACTGTTTTAAACAGATTATTAGGTCAATTAGCAACAATCTATCAGAAAAGAGACTTAATTAAAGTATGAAAAGTTATAAAGTTTGATGTTATATAGTCAATTTAATGAACCGATATGGTTTTGCTCACTACTATCCAACTACCTCTGAAGTTGATATTCTATAAAAAAGAATACAGGAGGAAAGTAAATGACAATTGAGGTGAGATTTTCAAAAGAATGTGATGTTGAACAACTACTGGAGTTAGATAATCGAATTTGGAGTATAGCAACTACACCTGCAGTCATTAAATGGGATACGGTGAATGAGTATAGGCAAAAAAATCCAGAGGGAAGTCAAATTGTCGCATTAGTAAATGGAAAAGTAGCTGGATATCTTGGTTATCATGCACCAACACCACTAGAAACAAATCAACACGTGCTGGAGTTGGATATTGCTGTAGATCTGCAGTACCAAGGGATGGGTGTTGGTAAGAAATTACTAGCTTACGCAGAACAAATCTTTAGACAAATGGGAATCAAAAAGCTATCCCTCCGTGTGTTAGAAACAAATACAGGAGCAATAAGCTTTTATAAGAAATGTGGATTTCTTGAACAAGGAAGACTTATTAAGGAGTTTTATTTAGAAGGAAAATATGTAGATGATCTATTGATGTACAGGCTATTAGATTAGAAATAAAAGTCTATATTTTCACATTATTATAACATTATGAAACGAGACATTTCTTGATTGCAAATCACTGGAAAAGGGTCTAAAATTCTCTGAGGAACATTCATGGTTTGGATCATACTTTTTCGAAAATCATGGTATAAAAATGTGAAGGAGGAGATTTATGCCGCGTTCTCTTTGGTTGCTTGTGATTGGAATGATGGTCAATGTTACAGGGGCTTCGTTTTTATGGCCGTTAAACACTATCTATATTCATGAACATCTTGGCAAGTCGTTAACGGTTGCTGGAATTGTCCTCATGTTAAATTCAGCAGCAAGTGTAGTTGGAAATCTTATTGGCGGAGTCTTGTTCGATAAGATTGGTGGTTTTAAATCCATCCTATTAGGTATCATCATCACATTGATATCTGTTGTGGCTCTAATGTTCAATCATAGCTGGCCTATATATATGTATCTCTTAATTTTTATTGGGTTAGGGTCAGGCATAGTTTTTCCAGCTACATATGCTTTGGCTGGAACAGTATGGCCAGAAGGTGGTAGAAAAGCATTTAATGCTATTTATGTCGCGCAAAATGTAGGTGTAGCAGTTGGGGCTTCCTTAGGAGGAATTGTTGCTTCGCTCTCATTTAATTATATATTTATCGCAAACGCAGCATTGTACGCTGTCTTTTTCTTGCTTGCATTCTTCGGGTACCGAAATATTGATGGTGCAACTGCCAAGCAAACATCAATATTAGAACAGAATCCAACAATTAAAAGCCGTGATAAATTTACGGCACTTGTTATCTTATGTGTGGGATATTTACTCTGTTGGGTCGGTTATGTTCAGTGGCCTTCCACGATTTCATCACATACACAAACCTTAAGTATTCCTTTAAGTCAATATAGCTTATTATGGACAATAAATGGTGTGTTGATTGTATTAGGGCAACCGCTTATTTCTTTATTTGTAAAGCGTTATGCAAAAACATTAAAAAAACAAATGGTGCTAGGTTTTATCGTGTTTATCGTTTCTTATATGGTTGTATTATATGCTGAGCAATTTACAGCGTTTCTCGTTGCAATGGTAATCTTGACTATCGGCGAAATGCTAGTGTGGCCAGCAGTACCAACAATTGCAAATGATCTAGCTCCTAAAGGCAGACAAGGTTTTTATCAAGGTTTTGTTAACAGTACAGCTACAGGTGGAAGAATGATTGGTCCTTTACTTGGCGGAATGGTAGTTGATTATTATAATATGAATCTGCTTTTTATGATTATTATTAGTCTTTTAGTTGTAGGGATCTTTACGACAATTATGTATGATAAAAAATTGAATACTGTGGTTGAAACGAAAAGGTCTAAGACTTCCGACGCTATCGGAGGCTAAGACCTTTTTTCTGTGTTGCTTAAGTATTCTTGAACTATTGATAAGAGCATGATATCAAGCTCCAGCAGTCTTATTTTTCGCACAAAAAGTGAAAGGCCTAGCCCTCTAGGTCTAGACATAATTTCTTCTATAATATGCGTCTTATTGCCAGTTGACAAATTTAGCGTCTATTTGTAAAAGTGGTATGATACGATAAAAGAAAATCATCTGCTAGGGGAAGGTAACATGTTAAATGATCGTTTTCCATATGCGAAAGAGATTTTTGAAACTGTTATAGAAAACGCTTACGTTTGGATTGTTATTGTAGATGCTGAAGGAAATATAATTTACATGAATGAAAACTATTGTCGTTTCTGTGAGGTAACGAAAGAAGAAGTAATTGGAAAACATGTAACAGAAGTGATTGAAAACACTCGAATGCATATTGTTGTGAAAAACGGAGAAGAGGAAATAGCGGATCTTCAGTATATACGCGGTAACTATATGATCGCAAATCGTATTCCGATTTTTGCAGATGATAAAGTAGTTGGTGCATTTGGAACGGTAATGTTTCGTGATACAAAGGAATGGAGTGAGATGAATTCTCATGTTCGTCACCACCTGTCTTCGATTCAGTCATATATTGATCAACAGGACGTAACAGGAGCAAAATATACATTAAATGATATACACTCAAATTCTAGTATTATGGCAGAATTAAAGGAAAAAGTGAAATCGATCGCAGCAACGGATAGTTCTGTATTAATAAGGGGAGAAAGTGGAACAGGGAAGGAATTGTTTGCACACAGTATTCACCTTTTAAGCCATCGAAGTGAAGGGCCGTTTGTTAAAGTAAACTGCGGTGCTATCCCTGAGCAATTGCTTGAATCTGAATTATTTGGTTATGAAGATGGTGCGTTTACGGGAGCGAAAAAGGGTGGAAGAAAGGGTAAGTTTCAACAAGCGCGAGGTGGAACAATCTTTTTAGATGAAATTGGTGATATGAGTTTACATATGCAAGTTAAGCTACTTCGAGTACTTCAAGAAAAAGAGGTTGAACCAATAGGATCAATGAAGACAATCCCTTTGGATGTGCGAGTGATAACTGCCACAAACAGGCCATTGGAAGAACTAATGAAAACAAATGATTTCCGCAGTGACCTCTATTATCGAATTAGTGTTATTCCATTATTTATCCCACCACTAAGAGAGCGAATGGAGGATTTAGAGACACTTGTTCGATCTTTTATTAAAAAAGTTTCATTTAAAACAGGGAAAAGAATTTCTATGATTCATGAAGAAGTAATGCAAACATTTCAGCAATACCACTGGCAGGGCAATATACGTGAACTAGAAAATATTATTGAGGCTGCAATCCATTTAGCAAAAACGGATGTCATTACACTTGAAGCGATTCCAGAGTACATTAAAAAAAGACCTGTCTATCATTCCAAAACAAAGGGTACCTCATTAAAAGAGATGCTAGAAGAAGCGGAAAAAAATATTCTGCTAGCAACGATTCAAATAAACGAGGGAGACAAAAGAAAGGCCGCTAAGGAACTTGGAATAAGCAAATCGAGTATGTATGAAAAAATTCAAAAATATGGACTTAATAAATAGTCCGAAAAATCGGAATGCAGTCCAGGAAAATGGACTGCTGTTTTTATACGGGGATATATAAGTGTAAAGAGTGTGGACAAGCAGAAGTATATAGAAATATTCCAGAAAATTGGAATAATTTCTTTAGTATGTAATCAATGACATCATGAGTAAAACTGAAGAATTCATGAATTGTGACAAAAATATGGCGTGAAGAAAACATTAGTGTTTATTGGCACTATTCTTGCTTCTATATGAGTAACCTAGAAAGGAGGGTATTATTTTATGGACAAAGGGAATACAGGTTAAAAAGTTGCTTATCCTGTGAGCAGAGATTTGAAAGCGGTTACTATATTAATTTGTGAATTGGCATGACTAACGAAGTAGCCATGTATTTTGTCTGAAAACGGACTGAGCATGTCATACTGTCAACTGGGCCTAGTCTACGAGTTTGTAAGTCTGTACATCTATAAAACATTCAAACTAGTAAATAAAGGGGGAAAATAAATGTTAAGTATGATCGGGTTAGTGGGTGGTTTAGCACTTTTAATTTATTTAACAATGAAAGGCATGAACTTATTAGTAGCAGGACCGCTCTGTGCTTTATTTGTAGCGATATTTAGTGGGCTACCTCTTTTTCCACAATTAGTTGATGAAGGTGAAGCGAACTTTGTAGGAAATTATATGACAGGTTTTTCAGGCTTTATTGCATCATGGTACCTCATGTTCTTGTTAGGTGCGATTTTTGGTAAAGTCATGGAGGATAGCGGAGCTGCTGACAGTGTTTCAAAATGGATTGTTAGTAAGATCGGGATGAAAAGAGCCGTCCTTGCTATTGTAATTGCTTGTGCAGTATTAACTTACGGTGGTGTGAGCCTATTCGTTGTTGCATTTTCTGTTTATCCAATGGCTGTAAGTTTGTTTAGAGAAGCAAACTTGCCACGTCGATTTATTCCTGCTGCACTTGCGTTCGGGTCTGTTACATTTACGATGACCTCAGCGGGTTCCCCTGAAATTCAGAACTGGATACCAATTGAATACCTCGGAACATCACCATATGCAGGCTGGGAAGTTAGCTTAATAGTAGCTGTGTTCATGATCGTCTTCGGATACTGGTGGCTACGCAGAATGATCACTAAAGCCGTGGCAAATGGTGAGAAATTTGTGGCAAGAGTCAATGATCCTGTTAATGAAAATAAGGCTTTACCAAATCCCATGTTTGGAATAATTCCATTACTTGTCGTATTAATTATCTCATTTGTTTTCCATGACTCATTACAGCAATCTGCATTAATTATCGCATTATTAGGAGGAGTAATTGCGACATATTTGTTAAATCGCCAATATTTTAAATCATTTTGGAGTGCTGTATCAGAAGGAACTCTTGGAGCATTAATAGCACTAGGAAATACAGCAGCTGTTGTAGGGTTTGGAGGAGTTGCTAAAGCTGTACCGGCATTTGAAGTTGCAGTTAATGCGATGACAAGTATACCTGGAAGTCCTTTAATAGGAGGCGCAATAGCAGTAAGTGTGATAGCCGGTATGACAGGTTCAGCCTCAGGGGGCCAGGCGATCGCGTTGCCTTTAATAGCTCCTCATTACATGGATGTAGGTGTCAATCCTGAAGCGCTGCACCGAGTTGTATCCATTTCATCTGGTGCACTAGATTCTCTACCACATAATGGGTATGTAGTGACAACCATTCGCGGCATTTGTGGTGAGTCACATCAAGATGCCTATAATCCAGTTGGAGCATTAACCGTTATTGTACCGCTTTCAGGAGTTGTTTTAGCGATTATTTTATTCTCATTCGGACTAGGTATATAGGAACGGAGGTTGGTTAAATTGGTTCAGGCTCAAGTTGTGTTACTAACAGGGGCTGCTAGAGGGATAGGGTTTGAGTTAGCAAAAGCCTTCGCTTATAATGGAGCACAGATTATCCTTACAGATTTACATGAGAATCAGGTAAATGCTAGTGCTAAACAATTGCAAGATGAAGGGTTACTTGTACATGGATTAAGGTGTGACGTCACAAACGAACAAAATATAATCGAGGTCGTCAGAGAAACAGAAGCAAGATATGGAAGAATTGATACATTGATTAACAACGCTGGATTGCAACATGTCGCCTATATTGAAGACTTCCCAACTGAAAAATATGAGCTACTTATAAAGGTTATGCTTGTTGCACCATTTGTTTCAACGAAACATGTTTTCCCGATTATGAAAAAACAACAGTTTGGACGAATCCTAAATATTGCTTCCATAAATGGGTTAGTCGGTTTTGCAGGTAAGGCGGCCTATAATAGTGCAAAGCACGGTGTCATTGGCTTTACAAAAGTTGCAGCATTAGAAGGGGCTTCACATGGCATTACAGTAAATGCTTTATGTCCTGGTTACGTCGACACACCTCTTGTCAGAAACCAGCTTCAGGATTTGGCAAATACAAGAAATGTACCATTAGAGAATGTGTTAGAAGATATCTTATACCCTCTTATACCTCAAAAAAGATTACTGGAACCACGGGAAGTAGCTGATTATGCTATTTTCTTAGCTAGTGAAAAAGCTAAAGGAGTTACAGGCCAGGCCGTTGTGTTAGATGGCGGCTATACCGTTCAATAATGCTTTACTAGAGGGCAGTTTCAAGTATGAAACTGTCCTTGATTTTGTTTATCTAACAGCCTCTACTTGCATATCCCGACAAATTTATATAAAATATGTTTAATATGTATAGGAAATGAACGGAGAAAAGGAATAGTAATTAGCTAAAATGGATTCAGAGAGTTGACGGATGGTGCGAGTCAATCGATTTTTGCTAGTGAACTCGCCTTTGAGTTACAAATGTGAACACCACTATGGTCAAGTAATATTTGTCGTCTATCCACGTTACGGATGTCAAAGTGGGCATAATAACACTATGCCAAAGTTGGGTGGTACCACGGGAATTAAGCCTCTCGTCCCTGTTTGGGATGTGGGGTTTTTTTTCGTTTTTAAATTGATCAGTAGAGTCTCTTTGCTGATACTGATCAAGTGGTTTTCGTTTTTAAATTACTTTGACCCGTTCTACCGTTTTAATATATAAAAAATAAAGACTTAGCTATAAGGAGGAAAAATAGATGAGCTTCCATCATCAAGAGATTGAGAAAAAATGGCAAGATTTTTGGTTACATAACAAAACATTTAAAACAACTGAGGATTCAGATAAGCCCAAGTTTTATGCGCTTGATATGTTCCCGTACCCATCTGGTGCAGGTCTACACGTAGGTCACCCTGAAGGCTATACAGCTACAGATATTTTATCTCGTATGAAGCGTATGCAAGGCTACAATGTTCTTCACCCAATGGGCTGGGATGCATTTGGATTACCTGCTGAGCAGTACGCTCTTGATACAGGAAATGACCCTGCTGAATTTACAAAGCAAAACATTGATAATTTCAGAAGACAAATTCAAGCACTTGGTTTTTCTTATGATTGGGATCGTGAAGTCAACACAACAGACCCAGAATATTATAAATGGACACAATGGATCTTTATACAGCTTTATAAAAAAGGTCTAGCATATGTAGATGAGGTTCCTGTAAACTGGTGCCCAGCATTAGGAACTGTTTTAGCAAATGAAGAGGTTATCGATGGCAAAAGTGAGCGTGGCGGCCACCCTGTTGAACGTCGTCCAATGAAGCAATGGATGCTAAAGATTACAGCATACGCTGATCGTCTCTTAGAAGATTTAGATGAGGTAGATTGGCCTGAAAGTATCAAAGATATGCAACGTAACTGGATTGGTCGTTCTGAAGGGGCACATGTAAACTTCGACATTGAAGGACATGAAGAAACCTTTACTGTTTTCACTACTCGACCTGATACGTTATTTGGTGCAACATATGCAGTCCTAGCACCTGAGCATAGCTTTATTGAAAAAATCACAACACCTGATCAAAAAGCTGCAGTAGACGCTTATATTGATCAAGTAAAACATAAAAGTGATCTTGAGCGTACAGAGCTTTCAAAAGAAAAAACAGGTGTATTCACAGGAGCATATGCAATCAATCCTGTAAACGGAGAAAAAATGCCAATCTGGATTGCGGATTATGTTCTTGTTACTTATGGTACCGGTGCAATCATGGCTGTACCTGCTCATGATGAGCGTGACTATGAATTTGCAGTGAAATTTGGTCTTGCGATTAAAGAAGTCGTTAGCGGTGGAGATGTAACGAAAGAAGCCTACACTGGTGACGGGGAGCATGTAAATTCAGACTTCTTAAATGGTCTAGGAAAACAGGAAGCGATTGAGAAAGCAATTGCTTGGCTTGAAGAAAACAAAAAGGGTGAAAAGAAAGTCACCTATCGCCTTCGTGACTGGTTATTTAGCCGTCAGCGTTATTGGGGTGAACCAATTCCTATAATTCATTGGGAAGATGGGACGATGTCTGCTGTACCTGAGGAAGAGCTTCCACTTGTTTTACCAAAAACAACGGAAATTAGACCATCTGGTACAGGTGAATCACCACTTGCAATTATTGAAGATTTCGTTAATGTTGTTGATCCTGAAACAGGTAAAAAAGGTCGTCGTGAAACAAATACGATGCCACAATGGGCAGGAAGCTGCTGGTATTACTTACGTTACATCGATCCTAAAAATAATGAAGCCCTAGCAGATGATGAAAAGTTAAAGCAATGGTTACCTGTTGATATTTATATCGGTGGAGCAGAGCATGCCGTTCTTCACTTATTGTACGCGCGTTTCTGGCATAAGTTTTTATATGACATCGGTGTGGTTCATACAAAAGAGCCATTCCAAAAGTTATTCAACCAAGGTATGATTCTTGGGGAAAACAACGAAAAAATGAGTAAGTCAAAAGGAAATGTTGTTAATCCAGATGAGATTGTTGCTTCACATGGTGCTGACACCCTTCGCCTATATGAAATGTTCATGGGACCTTTAGAAGCTTCAATCGCTTGGTCTACAACAGGTCTTGATGGAGCTAGACGTTTCTTAGATCGTATTTGGCGCTTATTTATCGAGGATAATGGTGAAGTAAGTCCAAAGGTTGTCGGTGAATCAAGTGATGCACTTGAGCGTGTGTATCACCAAACCGTTAAAAAGGTAACAGAAGACTTAGAAGGACTCCGCTTTAACACAGCAATCTCTCAGCTTATGGTGTTCATTAATGAAGCATACAAAGCAACAGTACTTCCAAAAGAGTACGTAGAAGGCTTTGTGAAGTTACTTTCACCAATCGCACCACATTTAGCTGAAGAGCTATGGAGCAAGCTCGGGTTTGATACAACGATCTCTTATGAAGCATGGCCGGCATTTGACGAATCTAAGCTTGTGGAAAATGAAGTTGAAATCGTCGTACAAGTAAACGGTAAAGTTCGTGCAAAACTGTTAGTTGCAAAAGATGTAACTAAAGATCAGCTAGAGCAAATTGCATTAGAAGACGATCGTGTTAAAGAACACATCGAAGGCAAAACAATTCGCAAAGTCATTGCTGTACCAGGCAAGCTTGTGAATGTTGTTGCGAATTAATTATTACAATAAAAGAACCGACTCCTACGAGTCGGTTTTATTTATACTTTTAGAACAATTATGTAATGGTGGGAAAGAGGTTTTTATCAAAGTCTGATTAAAGAAAAATAACATTATAAAGCACTATTTAGTAGCAATCAACTCCCGGAAAGACGAAAATCATAGAGCTAGACGTAGTTATTAGCCCCAAACTAGCACCTCCAACTGGCATTTGGTATAATGCAGATATTAAATCTGAAAGGGTGTACAAGATGTACGAAATGAAAGAAATTACTCCTGAAGAGGTACAACGTAAGGTAGATAACGGAGAGAAGATTGAATTAATAGATGTACGTGAAGATGAAGAAGTAGAAGCTGGTATGATTCCACAAGCTCGTCATATCCGTATGAATGATATCCCAGACCACTTAGATGCACTTGATAAGGAAAAAGAAACAATCTATATTTGCCGTTCGGGTGCACGCAGTGCTAATGTGTGTGCATATTTACAGGATAAAGGCTACAATGTGGTGAATATGGTTGGCGGTATGCTTGACTACAAAGGTGAAACAAAGCCTAAGAGCCAACTTTAAGAAAAAAAGCTCGTCCAACTAACGGACGAGCCATTTTTTTATAAATTTTCACGATAAATGACGAGGGCTGAGTAGCAATAGATTTGTTCGCCATCTTCATCTGTTAATATTGCAACATTGTATTTGATATCTCTTACCTGATTTTCCTCAAGGTCCTCTAAAAACTCATTAATTTCTTCTTCTAAGTCTTTTTCATGTTCTTCGTCAAAAAGTGCAACCTTTAACATACCAGTCACATCCTTACCTGAAAATACTAGCTAACTAAACTATATTTGAAGAACCGATGTTTTATTACTAGTAAAAGAAAAGAGATAAGAGGAACTGAGGATCATTTTAAAGATTTAGAATGTATAGCTGCGTTAGTTCCAGCTAGACGGCCTGTAACAAGGGCGGATGTAATATTATAGCCACCTGTATATCCATGTATATCTAAAATTTCTCCACAGAAATATAAGCCTTCTTTAAGTTTAGATGACATTTCTTTTGGGTGAATTTCTTTTACAGATACTCCTCCTCCAGTTACAAAGGCCTTCTCGATCGATAACGTTCCATGTACCTGAAATTGAAATTGCTTGCAATCTTTTACGAATGAACGAAGTTTTTCATTTGAAAGATTATCATACGTAACTAGAGGATCAATCTCATTTTTATCTAGTAGAAATAATAAATAGCGTTCTGGCAATAATCCTTTTAAAACATTTTTAATTGCTTTTTTTGCATCCTGTTTTAAATCTCTAACGATCGATTGGAAAAGTTGTTCCTCGTTTGTATCTGGTATAGCATCTATACTCACACTAACAGCATTTGTCTTGAATTTTTTCATTGCCTTTACAACATATTGACTACATCGAAGGACGGCAGGGCCGGAAATTCCAAAATGGGTAAAAATCATGTCCATTTTATGTGTGATAATCACTTTTCCCTTTGGGTTTACTACACTTAATGCTACATCACGTAGAGATAGCCCTTGAAGAGTTTTTTCTTGAATGAAGGGCTCATTTGAAGTGATAGGAACTTCGGTCGGGAAGAGCTCTGTGATCGTATGACCCGCTTTTTCAGCCCATGCATATCCATCTCCAGTACTTCCTGTATGTGGTACACTTTTACCACCAACAGCAAGCACAACTGATTTTGTTAAAATGGTTTCGCCGCTAGCCAATTCGACACTTTGTACTTTTTCCTCATCATAGATAACATCTTTCACAGGTTCATTTGTTCTCATGTTAACGTTTAGTCGTCGTAACTCATTAATTAAGGCATCGACGACAGATTGTGCCTTGTCTGTGACAGGGAACATCCGGCCATGATCTTCTTCTTTTAGTTGAATACCAAGGTTTTCAAAGAAAGAAATAATGTCCTCATTACTAAATTCAGAGAATGCACTATATAGAAAGCGTCCGTTTCCAGGAATATGCTTGATAATCTCATCGATTGGAAGGCGATTTGTCACATTGCAACGACCACCACCTGAAATAGCTAGTTTTCTACCTAATTTATTTCCTTTATCTAAAAGGAGAACCTTAGCCCCCTTTTCTCCAGCTGCAATAGCAGCCATCAATCCTGATGGGCCTCCGCCAATTACTACTACATCATATGTCATTAAATTTTCACACCTTCATTTCTTGGTTTGCTTTAATATTATAGCTAAAATTAAAGAAAGTAAAAAACAAATAAGTAAACTTATGTTTTGTAGAACGGGTGGGATGTACAAACTTATGGTATAAGTGTAGGTTTGTGGTAAAATAGAAAAGTTGAATCTTCATAGAGAAGAATGGTGAGTAAGAAATTATGTCAAATAACTTATTAAGAGGAACGTTTGTCTTAACGTTAGGAACATACATATCAAGAATTTTGGGAATGATTTATCTTATACCGTTTGCAGCGATGGTTGGGACAAATGGCGGTGGATTATTCCAAACGGGTTATGCCCAATATACGATATTCCTAAGTATAGCTACTGCAGGTTTCCCCGCAGCAGTATCTAAATTTGTATCAAAATATAATTCGATAGGTGATTATGAAACAAGTAGGAGAATGTTTAAAGCGGGCATACTAGTGATGCTTGCTACAGGTTTTATAGCATTTGCCATCCTGTATATGTTCGCACCGCAGTTTGCGATTATTTCTCTGGCTGAAAAGGAACTTAATGGTATAACAGTCGAGGATGCAACTCTTGTTATTAGAATGGTGAGTATTGCTCTTATCGTTGTCCCGTTAATGAGTTTAATTAGAGGTTTTTTTCAAGGACATCAGTCAATGGGACCGACAGCTGTTTCACAGGTTGTTGAACAATTAGTAAGAATTGTATTCCTTTTAGTTTCTACATACTTAATTATGAATGTATTAAATGGTGGTCTTGTTTTAGCTGTTGGCTATGCAACATTTGCAGCTTTTGTTGGAGCGATAGGTGGACTAATCGTTCTATTTATTTACTGGTTA
>JAPSLU010000105.1 GCA_031180405.1 Bacillus sp. (in: firmicutes)
TTGGTCTGAACCGTTAGCCTCTTCCTTTGCCTTTATCCTTAATTTCGTCGGGGAAACAGGATCAATCGTTATTTTCTATGTAGCATGGTGGATCCACTTATTATTTTTATTAACATTTTTAGTCTATGTTCCACAATCAAAGCATGCCCACTTAATTGCAGGGCCGGCAAATGTGTATTTTAATCGTACATCAAATCCAGGAAAGCTTGAAAAAATTGATTTTGAAGATGAAACACAGGAAACATTTGGTGTTGGTAAAATTGAAGACTTTACACAACCGCAATTAATTGATTTATATGCTTGTGTAGAATGTGGGCGCTGTACAAATATGTGTCCGGCGACAGGCACAGGAAAAATGTTATCACCAATGGATCTGATTATTAAGCTGCGGGATCACTTAACCTTTACAGGTGCTGCTGTGACGCAAAAGCAGCCATGGGTACCTGCAGTTGCATTTAGCAATACGAAGGGAAATCAAATTGCGATGATGGCAGCGGGCTCCGGTGCGCAGGAATCAGCAGCAACAGCGGTTGGATATAATCCTTCTTTAATTGGTGATGTCATTACAGAGGAAGAGATCTGGGCTTGTACGACTTGTCGTAACTGTGAGGATCAATGCCCTGTTATGAATGAGCATGTTGATAAAATTATTGATATGCGCCGCTACCTCGTGTTAACAGAAGGGAAAATGGATGCAGATGCACAGCGTGCCATGACGAATATAGAACGCCAAGGAAATCCATGGGGACTCAACCGTAAAGAAAGGGAAACATGGCGTGAAGCTCGTGAAGATGTTGTCGTTCCTACGATAAAAGAAATGAGCAAGGCTGGGGAAGAGTTCGACTATTTATTCTGGGTCGGCTCGATGGGATCATATGATAACCGAAGTCAAAAAATTGCTCTATCCTTTGCAAAGCTTTTAAATGAAGCAGGCGTGAAATTTGCGATTCTTGGAAACAAAGAGAAAAATTCAGGAGATACACCACGTCGGCTTGGAAATGAATATTTATTCCAAGAACTAGCGGCAAAAAATATTGATGAGTTTGTCAAAAATGAAGTGAAGAAAATTGTTACGATCGATCCTCATGCTTATAACATCTTTAAAAATGAATACCCTGACTTTGGGTTAGAAGCAGAGGTTTACCACCATACAGAGTTACTCGCAGAACTAGTAGCTTCTGGAAAGTTAAAACCAAGCATTCCGGTCAATGAAACGATTACCTTCCATGATTCCTGTTATTTAGGAAGATACAATGAAGTCTATGAGGCCCCTCGAAATATTTTAAAAGCAATTCCGGGCGTCAAGCTTGTTGAAATGGAACGAAATCGTGAAAAAGGTATGTGCTGTGGTGCTGGTGGAGGCTTAATGTGGACAGAAGAAGATACTGGGATACGCATTAACGTTGCACGAACAGAACAGGCACTAGCTGTCAATCCATCTGTTATTAGTTCTGGCTGTCCATACTGCTTAACAATGCTAAGTGATGGAACGAAGGCGAAAGAAGTAGAGGAAACGGTTCGCACATATGATGTGGCTGAGCTGTTAGAAAAGTCGATTTTTGGCGAACGAAAAGAGCTAGTTTCATAGTCATTTTCATAGAATGATAAGATAAAATAGAAGGAGGGGGCATACCCCTCTTTCATCGTAGCAGAAATTATAAGTTGTACGTAGCTTTGAAGCGCAAGATGTGCAAATGCAGTCAAGGTGACAGAACGCCGCGTATTTGACTGCCTATAGGGTTACCAATTTAGAATCGAAGGCAAAGAACGTTTTCTATTCTAAAATTGCCCGAAGCTGACCAAGACGCTTCCGCTTTTCCAACTTTGAAGTGAAATTGAGCGAGCGTTCAGTCAATGTTGTAAGCGTTTACTATAAACAAAGGGGAGATTATATATGGCAAAGACTGTGATCTTAAGTGGAGTAAGAACACCAATTGGAAAATTCGGGGGAGCATTATCATCATTAACAGCTTCAGAGTTAGGTGGTATTGCAATTAAGGAAGCTTTATCAAGAGCAAATGTTCAAGCGGAGGATGTTAATGAAGTTATTTTAGGTAATGTGTTGCAGGGTGGGCAAGGACAAATCCCTTCACGTCAGGCCGCACGAGCTGCCGACTTACCTTGGAATGTGAAAACAGAAACAGTCAATAAAGTATGTGCATCTGGATTAAGAAGCGTCACAATGGCTGATCAAATCATTCGGGCAGGAGATGAAGAAGTAATCGTTGCGGGTGGGATGGAATCGATGAGTAATGCTCCATACCTTCTACCAAAAGCAAGATGGGGACTAAGAATGGGTGATCACCCTGTTAAGGATTTAATGATTCATGACGGGCTAACATGCTCTTTTACGGGTGTACATATGGGCACCTATGGTAACAGCACATCGAAAGAGCTTGAAATAACAAGAGAGCAACAGGATGAGTGGGCATTACGAAGCCATCAGCTGACAGTCGCTGCCCAAGAGTCGGGAATATTGGGAGAGGAGATCGTTCCAGTGGCAGTACCACAACGGAAAGGGAATCCAATTATCATCGACAAAGATGAAGCACCACGCAAGGATACGTCGATTGAAAGATTAGCAAGGCTTAATCCTGTCTTTGACCATGACGGAACCATTACAGCAGGAAATGCCCCGGGAATTAATGATGGTGCAGCGGCCCTTGTCCTCATGAGTGATGAAAAGGCGAGGCAAGAAGGAAGAGAGCCTCTAGCAACAATTTTGGCTCATACTGCCATTGCCGTAGAAGCAAAGGATTTCCCGAAAACACCCGGGCTTGTTATTAATGAACTCTTAAAGAAAACTGGAAAATCGGTTGAAGAGATCGATTTATTTGAAATAAATGAAGCATTCGCGACTGTAGCATTAGCGGCAAATCAAATTGCAGGTCTTGACCCTGAAAAGGTCAATGTCAATGGAGGAGCAGTGGCCCTTGGACATCCAATTGGTGCGAGCGGTGCTAGAATCCTGATTACACTCATACACGAGCTAAAACGGAGAGGCGGAGGAATTGGCGTAGCGGCGATCTGTAGTGGCGGTGGTCAAGGCGACGCTATCATGATTGAAGTCTAAGTACTCAAAGATCAGGGAGGTTTCTATGAATATTCAAAAAATCATGGTTGTTGGTGCAGGACAAATGGGCTCAGGTATTGCCCAGGTATGTGCGATGGCGGGTTTTCAGGTTGTTCTTCACGATATGAGTGAAGAAATCGTTGAAAAGGGATTTCAATCAATTAAAGGACAGCTTCAAAAACAGGCTGATAAAGGAAAGCTGGCTGAACAGGCTAAAGAGGATATCCTTCAGAGGTTGATCCCATCAGTTAATATTGAAAACGCAAAAGGTGTAGATCTCATTATTGAAGCCATTATCGAGAAAATGGAAGCCAAAACAGCATTATTTGAAAAACTAGATCAGCTTGCACAAGAGCATGTCATATTAGCAACAAACACATCCTCTCTCCCGATCACAGAGATCGCTGCGGCAACAAACAGACCGGATCGAGTTATTGGTATGCATTTTATGAACCCGGTCCCTGTTATGAAACTAGTTGAAATTATTCGTGGTCTCGCCACTTCAGAAGAGGTATATCA
Source organism: Bacillus sp. (in: firmicutes) (assembly GCA_031180405.1). Classification (GTDB taxonomy): domain Bacteria; phylum Bacillota; class Bacilli; order Bacillales; family Bacillaceae; genus Metabacillus. The sequence goes on from JAPSLU010000105.1 coordinate 3,593, forward strand.
GCAAATTGAAGAGCTAACAAAACAATTAAATAAAACACCTGTTGAGGTCCAGGACTTCCCAGGCTTTGTCTCAAATAGAATTTTAATGCCGATGATTAACGAGGCGATTTTTTCCGTCTATGAAGGTGTTGCAGAGCCAAAAGCGATAGATGAAGTGATGAAGCTTGGGATGAACCATCCGATGGGACCGCTTACTTTGGCTGACTTTATCGGTCTTGATACATGTTTATATATTATGGAAACACTTCACGAAGGCTTTGGAGATGACAAGTACAGACCATGCCCATTGCTGCGAAAATATGTAAGTGCTGGATGGCTTGGTAGAAAATCAGGTAGAGGTTTTTATCACTATTCATAAAACAGCATGTTAAAGCGACGAATCAAAGGGGTGGGCATCAGTGAACCTAACGTTTACAGAAGAACAAATAATGATGCGGAAAATGGTTCGTGATTTTGCGAAGACGGAAGTTGAGCCATATGTTGAACAAATGGAAAAAGGGGTTTTTCCGACAATTCTTCTTAACAAGATGGCTAAATTGGGGCTAATGGGAATTCCTATTCCGAGTAAATATGATGGTGCAGAAATGGATTATACTTCTTATATTATGGCCATTCATGAAATCTCGAAGGTAAGTGCAACACTTGCTGTTATTTTATCTGTGCATACCTCTGTTGGCACCTATCCGATTTTAATGTATGGAACGGAAGAACAAAAGGAGAAATACGTAAAAAAGTTGGCAAGGGGTGAGCACTTAGGTGCCTTTTGTTTAACAGAGCCGAGTTCGGGTTCTGATGCGGCAAGCATGAAAACCAAGGCGGTGAAGAAAGGTCAGTATTATGTGTTAAATGGTTCAAAGGTATTCATTACAAATGGAGGTGAAGCAGACACATATATTGTGTTTGCAAGAACAGGAGAAGGCCGTGCCAGTACAGCTATTTCTGCTTTTGTTGTTGAGAAAAACACATCAGGTCTTATCATTGGCAAGGATGAGCACAAAATGGGCTTAAACGGATCGAGAACCGTACAACTCATCTTTGAAGATGCACAGGTGCCAACTGAAAACCTGTTAGGCCAAGAAGGAGAAGGCTTTAAGATTGCCATGGCGAACCTTGATGGAGGCAGAATCGGCATTGCAGCACAGGCGCTTGGAATTGCTGATGCTGCACTGGAAAAGGCAACACATTACGCGCAGGAGCGCAGGCAGTTTGGCAAGCCAATCTCAGTCCAGCAAGGAGTCGCCTTTAAACTCGCAGATATGGCAACTAATGTCGAGGCTGCTAGACTATTAGTCTATCAAGCAGCATGGCTAAAGGATCAAGGACTTCCATGTGGAAAACAAGCCGCAATGGCCAAGTTATTTGCATCAAAAACCGCCATGGAAGTCGCAACAGAGGCTATTCAGGTTTTCGGAGGTTATGGCTATACGAAAGATTATCCGGTTGAACGTTATTTTCGTGATGCGAAGGTTTGTGAAATCTATGAAGGAACAAGTGAAATCCAGCGAATAGTCATAAGCAAGCATGTGCTAAATGAACGACAAAATTAAGGTGGTCAAAGGGGAGAACACGATGTATTTTAAGCTGTCAGATGAGCATGAAATGTTAAGGAAAACGGTGAGAGATTTTGCGAAAAATGAAGTAGAGCCAACTGCAGCGGAACGGGATGAACAAGAGCGATTTGATATGAACATTTTTAAGAAAATGGCTAACTTAGGGCTGACTGGGATTCCTTGGCCTGAGGAATATGGTGGAATCGGCAGCGATTATTTATCCTATGTGATTGCTGTTGAAGAGCTATCAAGAGTATGTGCATCAACAGGTGTAACCTTATCCGCCCACACATCATTAGCAGGATGGCCGTTGTTTAAGTTCGGAACAGATGAGCAAAAACAAAAATATTTAACACCAATGGCACTCGGAGAAAAAATCGGGGCCTATGGGCTAACAGAACCAGGTTCAGGATCTGATGCAGGAGGTATGCGCACACATGCTAGAGAAGAGGGAGAATACTACATTTTAAATGGGTCAAAAATCTTCATTACAAACGGAGGAATCGCTGATCTTTATGTCGTATTTGCAATAACAGATCCATCAAGTAAACATAAAGGCACAACAGCGTTTATTGTTGAAAAAGATTTTGAAGGATTTTCTGTTGGTAAAAAGGAAAGCAAGTTAGGCATTCGCTCTTCACCAACAACAGAAATTATATTTGAAGAATGTAAAGTACCAAAGGAAAATATCCTTGGTCAAGTTGGAGAAGGTTTTAAAATTGCAATGATGACCTTAGACGGTGGGAGAAATGGAATTGCTGCTCAAGCAGTAGGAATCGCGCAAGGTGCACTAGATGCTGCGGTTGCCTATGCGAAGGAGCGAGAACAATTCGGAAAACCAATTGCTGCTCAACAGGGGATTAGCTTCAAGCTCGCAGATATGGCGACAAGCATTGAGGCGGCGCGCCTATTAACCTATCAGGCTGCATGGCTAGAATCAGAAGGCTTACCATATGGTAAAGAATCAGCAATGTCTAAGCTTTTTGCAGGAGATACAGCGATGAAAGTCACAACAGAGGCTGTCCAAGTGTTCGGTGGCTATGGCTATACAAAGGATTACCCTGTTGAAAGATATATGAGGGATGCCAAAATCACTCAAATTTATGAAGGAACGCAGGAAATTCAGCGACTAGTTATTTCTAGAATGCTAACAAAATAGCGTTTATGATCAGTCAAAGCTATCTATTTTAGGTGGGGAACGTAGATGAAAAAACGTGAAGTCGTTGCATCCGTTAAGGATGAAAGGCTGATTGAAAAGCGAAGAGAGCAAATGATCAAAGGAGCTGTCACTCTTTTTAAGGAAAAGGGCTTTCATCGAACGACAACAAGGGAAATTGCCCGGGCCGCAGGATTTAGTATCGGAACGTTATATGAATACATCCGTCAAAAGGAAGATGTGCTGTATCTGGTCTGTGACAGAATTTACGATCAAGTGCATATTCGACTAGAGGAAGATCTTGATACAAAACAAGGAACAATTGAAAGCTTAAAACAAGCGATCGAAAATTACTTTAAAGTGATAGATGAAATGCAGGATGAGGTTCTTGTAATGTACCAAGAGGCAAAATCGCTTTCAAAGGATGCCTTGCCATATGTATTAAAAAAAGAAATCGAAATGGTCGGCATGTTTAAGAAGATCATTAAAAGCTGTGTGAAAAATGGTGAACTAACACTATCTGAACAAGAATCTGAGTTAATAGCTCATAACATTTTTGTTCAGGGACAGATGTGGGGTTTTCGAAGATGGGCTCTTCAAAAAATGTACAGCATTGAAGAATATATTGAACTACAAACAAAGGTGATTTTACGAGGAGTTGGAGAGTAACCTAAGGCTCTTTTCTAAAAGGTTTGTTGCTATCTGGAAGAAAACAGTGTTTATAGCATATAAGGTACTATTCAAAAAATGCTACTCGACTTGATAAAGGGCGGTTTTCTTCAAGTTACTAAGCAACAAGTTTACAAAAAAGCCAACCGAGAAGAACAAAGGGGTGTTAAATATGGCGGAAACAGAGGTGTATAAACCAAAGCATGCGGTCAGATTTGTCACAGCTTCAAGCCTGTTTGATGGACATGATGCATCCATTAACATCATGCGTCGGATCTTACAGGCCAGCGGAGCAGAAGTGATTCATTTAGGCCATAACCGCTCTGTTGAAGAAATCGTGTCAGCTGCCATTCAAGAGGATGTTCAAGGTATAGCAATTTCTTCCTATCAAGGTGGACATGTGGAATTTTTTAAGTACATGTATGATCTCCTGCAGGAAAAAGGAGCAGGCCATATTCGCCTATTCGGTGGTGGTGGTGGTGTCATTATTCCCAGAGAAATAAAAGAGCTCCATGAATACGGCATTGCTAAGATTTTTTCACCAGATGATGGGCGTGAATTGGGATTACAGGGAATGATCAACTATATTTTAAGGGAATGTGATTTTTCTACAGTTGAAAATGAGGTTATCGAACGCGATCAAATGAATACAGCTAATATTAATGTTGTTTCAAAGCTCATCTCCTATGCAGAAGCAAAAATTTCACAAAAACCATTGCCTAAAAAGGTAGAGGAGCTTTTTTTAGAAATACAATCTCAAGCTAGCCACACACCTGTAATTGGAATAACAGGAACGGGTGGAGCGGGGAAAAGCTCACTCACGGATGAATTGATTAGACGATTTTTAAACGAAGTAGAAGATATCCGTATTGCTGTGTTATCTGTCGATCCCACAAAGCAAAAAACAGGTGGGGCCCTGCTCGGTGACAGGATTAGAATGAATGCCATTTTTTCACCAAGAGTGTTTATGAGAAGCTTGGCAACACGACAGTCAAAGTCAGAGATTTCGCTTGCCATTCATGATGCGATCTCGATTGTAAAAGCGGCGGGCTTTGATCTTGTTATTGTGGAAACGAGTGGAATTGGTCAAGGAGATGCGGAAATAGCTGAGATTTGTGACCTGTCTATGTATGTGATGACAAGTGAATTTGGGGCACCATCACAGTTAGAAAAAATTGATATGCTAGATTATGCTGATTTAGTAGTGATTAATAAATTTGAGCGCAAAGGGTCTGAGGATGCTAAGCGTCAGGTGCAAAAGCAATACCAGCGCAGTCGGATGTTATTTGATCAAAACCTAGATGACATGCCTGTTTATGGAACCATTGCAAGTCAGTTTAATGATCTTGGAACAAATACATTATTTGCGAAGCTATTAGAGTTAATCAATAAAAAGTCAGGCTTAAATTGGCATACTTCTCTACCTGTTGTCAAAGAGGTAGAAAAGCAAAATGTAATCATCCCGCCAGAGCGAAGATATTATTTAAGAGAAATTAGTGAAGCCGTAAGAAGCTATCATCATCAAGCGGAGAAACAAGCTGAGATCGCGACAAAGCTTTTTCAGGTAAAGGGAGCCTTGGAGGCTTTGGGTGAGTGTGAAATAAATGAGGAAGTTGTTTCTTCATTAAAAGCTCTTCAAGAAAAACTTGAGCAGCAACTTACACCACAATCAAAGAAATTGTTGGTGACATGGTCAGGCTTGAAAGAAAAATATGCCCAGAATGAATTCACAACAGTTATTCGCAACAAAGAAATTGTCACAACGCTAAGAACAACATCTCTGTCTGGATTGTCCATTCCAAAGGTTTCATTACCAAGATACAAGAATGACGGAGATATTTTAGCTTGGCTGTATAAAGAGAACGTACCAGGAGCGTTTCCTTTTACAGCTGGAGTTTTTCCATTTAAACGAGAAGGGGAGGATCCGAAAAGGCAGTTTGCTGGTGAAGGCACACCTGCGCGGACGAATCGGCGTTTTCATTATTTATCAAAGGATGATGAGGCAAAGCGTCTGAGTACAGCCTTTGATTCTGTCACTTTATATGGAGAAGACCCTGCATATCGACCAGATATTTATGGAAAGATCGGAGAAAGTGGTGTTAGCGTTTGTACATTAGAAGATATGAAAAAGCTTTATCAGGGTTTTGATCTATGTGCCCCATCAACATCAGTGTCTATGACCATTAATGGACCGGCACCCATTATTTTAGCGATGTTTATGAATACGGCGATTGATCAACAGGTAAAAAAGAAGGAAGCGGAATTAGGGCGTGCGTTAGCAGCTCAGGAGCTAGACGAAGTAAAAGCATTTACTCTTCAAACAGTTCGAGGAACCGTTCAAGCAGATATCTTAAAAGAAGATCAAGGTCAAAACACCTGCATCTTTTCAACTGAATTTGCTTTAAGGCTAATGGGAGATATTCAACAATACTTTATTGATCAAAAAGTAAGAAACTATTACTCTGTGTCCATTTCAGGCTATCATATTGCTGAAGCAGGAGCCAATCCAATTTCTCAACTTGCATTTACTCTGTCTAACGGTTTTACGTATGTAGAATACTATTTAAGCAGAGGAATGGATATTGATTCATTTGCTCCAAACTTGTCCTTTTTCTTTAGTAATGGTCTTGATCCTGAATACACAGTAATCGGACGTGTAGCACGGAGGATATGGGCAACAGTGATGAGAGATAAGTATGGGGCAAATGAGCGCAGCCAAAAATTAAAATATCATATTCAAACATCAGGTCGTTCCCTTCATGCGCAGGAAATTGATTTTAATGATATTCGTACGACGCTTCAGGCGTTAATGGCATTACACGATAATTGCAATTCCTTACACACAAATGCGTATGATGAAGCCATTACAACACCAACTGAGGAATCTGTACGACGAGCGATGGCGATTCAAATGATTATTACAAAAGAGCACGGGTTAACAAAGAATGAAAACCCGTTACAAGGTTCGTTTATAATAGAAGAGTTAACGGATTTAGTAGAAGAAGCTGTGTTGCAGGAGTTTGACCGAATCAATGAACGCGGTGGAGTACTTGGAGCAATGGAAACTCAGTATCAACGTGGGAAAATTCAGGATGAATCTATGTACTATGAGATGAAAAAGCATACTGGCGATCTTCCGATTATTGGGGTAAACACGTATTTAAATCCAAATCCTCCTTCCGAGGAAATGATGGACACAATGGAACTTGCCCGTGCATCCAAAGAGGAAAAGGAAACCCAAATCCAGAACTTGAGAGCGTTCCAGCTAGAACATGAAAATGAAGTTGCTGAGGCTCTAGCAAACTTAAAGCAAACCGCCATTCGCAATGGAAATATCTTTGCAGAACTAATGGAAACAGTAAAAGTGGCAAGCCTTGGACAAATCACCCAAGCCTTATATGAGGTTGGGGGACAATATAGAAGAAATATGTAGAACTAGATAAGAGAGAGATCGGTCAGCACCGGTTTCTTTTCTGATTTTTTTCCAAATCTACTTTTGTATAATTTTTAAATGATAAAGGTGGCATAAACCGCTAGAATTTGTTTATAATGAATGGTATGATTTGTTAGGTTTATTTTGTACATATATTCTTATTTTAAATGGCTTTCTTACCCTTAGGCTCTTTTCTAAAAGATTGTTGTTATTAAATAGGTTTTTTAATAAAACCATGTTATGTTGATTGCAGCGGAAGGAGCGAGACTCCTGTGGGAGCAGCGTGACAGGTGAGATCCCACAGGCGCGTGCGCCGAGGAAGCTCACCGCACGCCCCACGGAAAGTGAGCATCCTGGAGCTGCAATCAACCACCACAACACATATTACTTTAGCAACAAAGTTTACAAAAACAGCCTTACGATAAAAAAGTAAGAGATTAGCCTATAGATTGATGACCTTGAAAGGGAGTGCCGGAACTTGAGTCTAAAACAATTAACAGATGAGCAAATAAAAGAAATGGCAATGGTTGAGGTTGCCTATGAGCTATTTGAAGATGGCAAAAAACCTTATGTTTTCAGCGAATTAGTAGAAGAAATAAGAGGGTTACTAGGTTTAACAAAACAACAAGTAGAGGATAAAATCGCTCAATTTTATACAGATATTAATATCGATGGTCGTTTTATTTGTGTGGGAGAAAACATGTGGGGATTACGTACATGGTACCCTTATGAACAAATTGAAGAAGAAATTGTTCCAGTTGCGAAGCCTAAGAAGAAAAAATCTAAAAAGGCTGACGATGAAGATCTAGATGAAGTATATGATGAGCTTGATGATGATCTTGATTATGATGAGCTGGATGACTTCGATGATGTAGATGAAGAAGATGAAGACGAAGATTTCGATCTTGATGATGCAGATGACGATCTAGATGATGATGACGATGATGATCTTCTAGACGATGATGAGGAATATGATTTAGACGACGAAGACGATGATGAAGAAGACGAAGATCTTGATGACTTAGAAGATGAAGAAAAATAAAAGGAATTCGTCTTGACTTTCTTTTTCTAACTAGGTAGAATCTATTTTGGGCTCTTAAAAAGCAATTGTTTTATCAATTACACAATTACAGCTCCCTTTCAAATGTTTTGGAAGGGAGCTTTCTTATTTATATTAGATATGTTCTACTAATTTTTGCCTCTTACGATTAGTAGATTTTAATTGGGACAAGCTGTTTTGTAAGATGAACACCAAATTTATCCTACTTTTATGTTTCAGATAGCTTTTCTTCTTAAATGATTTTTTCACTTTTAGCACAAAATAAAAAACATACAAGCTTCTGAGGGGGAAGACCATGACAAAGTATATTTTTGTAACAGGTGGCGTTGTATCATCTCTAGGAAAAGGGATCACCGCTGCATCATTAGGTAGATTATTAAAAAATCGAGGCATGAGTGTAACGATTCAAAAATTTGATCCGTACATAAATGTTGACCCAGGAACGATGAGTCCTTATCAGCACGGGGAAGTATTTGTAACAGGTGACGGTGCTGAGACTGACCTAGACTTAGGACACTATGAGCGTTTTATTGATGTGAATTTAACAAAATTTAATAACGTAACAACAGGAAGAATTTATTCTACTGTTTTAAAGAAAGAACGCCGCGGAGATTACCTTGGTGGAACGGTTCAGGTTATTCCACACATTACAAATGAAATCAAAGAGCGTGTTTTCCGTGCAGGAAAAGAAACAGGAGCAGACGTTGTAATCACTGAGATTGGTGGAACAGTTGGTGATATTGAATCACTTCCATTCCTAGAAGCTATTCGCCAAATTAAGAGTGATATCGGCCGTGACAATGTGATGTATATTCATTGTACGCTTGTACCGTATATTAAAGCTGCTGGTGAAATGAAAACAAAACCAACACAACATAGTGTAAAAGAATTACGCAGCTTAGGTATTCAACCAAATATCATCGTTGTTCGTACGGAAATGCCAATTTCTCAAGACATGAAAGACAAAATTGCGCTATTCTGTGACATCGATACAAATGCAGTTATTGAATGTCGTGATGCGGAAACTCTTTACTCTATTCCTTTAGATCTACAAGAGCAAAACCTTGATACAATTGTTTGTAACCATTTAAAACTTAAGTGTAATGATGCTGATATGACAGAATGGAAAGAGCTTGTAGAGCGTGTAACAAACCTCTCTAAGACAACGAAAATTGGTCTTGTTGGAAAATACGTTGAACTTCAAGATGCCTATATTTCTGTTGTGGAAGCACTACGTCATGCGGGTTACGCATTTGATTCAGATATCGAAATTAAATGGGTGAATGCAGAACAATTAACGAATGAAAACATAGAGGCAGAATTATCTGATGTTGATGGTATATTAGTACCTGGTGGCTTTGGTGATCGTGGAGTTGAAGGGAAAATCCTTGCTACAACATATGCACGTGAAAACAAAGTGCCATTCTTAGGTATTTGTCTAGGTATGCAGGTTGCTTCAATTGAATACGCTCGTAATGTATTAGGTCTTAAAGGTGCTAATTCATCTGAAATTGACCCAACTACAAAATACCCGGTTATTGATCTTCTACCTGAGCAAAAGGATATTGAAGATTTAGGTGGAACATTACGTCTTGGTTTATCTCCAAGTAAGCTTCAAGAAGGCACTCGTGCATTTGAAGCATATCAAGATGAAGTAATCTATGAGCGTCACCGTCATCGTTATGAATTTAATAACGAGTATCGTCAAGTAATGGAAGATGCAGGCTTTGTCTTCTCAGGTACAACTCCTGACGGACGTTTGGTAGAAATCGTAGAACTTAAAGATCACCCTTGGTTCGTGGCTTCACAATTCCACCCGGAATTCACATCTAGACCAACTAGACCACAACCACTATTCCGTGACTTTGTTCGCGCATCTTTAACAGCTGCAGAAAAATTATAAGTTTAACAATAGCTACTCCTTTTCCTGCTTTATATAAAGTGGGCTAAGGGGTAGTTTTTTTGTCTTTAAATTAGCAGTTAAGAGGTATTGTTATTTCGATATAACGTTTGTTCGGAGCGGCTTAAAATCAAATTGAATTATGTGAAATTTCATAGTAATGTTAAAAAGAAATAGTATATTTCTTATAAAAGTAGTTCGAAATTCACCAACCACAACTTAAGAAAAAACAGACCATAAATTAGGTGAAAGTCAATAGAGGGCAGGGCATGCGATGAATCTAACAATAAAAGATATTGCAAACATGGCTGGAGTCTCTCCAGGAACCGTATCGAAAATAATTAATAACTACAGTGGTATTAGTGAGAAAACGAAAAAAAAGGTTATGGATATTATTGAAGAGACAGGTTATCAACCAACTTTTTTTGCTAAAGCCCTTGCTACCAAAAAGTCTAATTTAATTGGATTAATTCTTGCTGGGAAAGTGAACGTTGATTTTACCCACCCCTTTTTCAATGAAGTGGTAACCTCCTTTAAAAAAGCTATTGGACTATTAGGCTATGATATTATTATGTTTTCAAATGAGCAATTTTCAAAAGATAATGGCAGTTATTTAGCGAGATGTCAGCATTTTCATGTTGATGGTTGTGTTATTATTGCCGGTGAAGATATTGAAGATGCTATTTATGAGCTAGTGAGTAAAGAAGTTCCTTGTTTGGGTATCGACTTAGAATTAATTGGTCCTAAGGCAAGCTATGTTATGAGTGATAATGTAAACCTTGCTAAAAAGGTCGTTCATTACTTTTATTCACAAGGAATTCGTGATATAGGGTTTATCGGTGGTAGTGAAAAATTCCCGATTACAATGTTTCGGGAAACGGGCTTTAAAGAAGCAATGAATGAACTTGGTCTTGATATAAATTCAAGCTGGTTCCAATATGGTGACTTCCAGGAGGAAAGTGGTTATGATGCCATGAAGAGAATTCTGGAGCTACCAACATATCCTAGAGCTATTTTCGCAGCCTCTGATTTGATGGCATTTGGTGCAATTGAGGCGATTAATGAAAAGGGGTTAACCGTTCCAGGCGATATATCAGTCATTGGATGTGATGATATTGATGCATGTCGTTATAGTAGGCCTAAGTTATCAACAGTTAAGCAAAATAAAGAACAGCTGGGTAAATTTGCCGCACAG
>JAPSLU010000106.1 GCA_031180405.1 Bacillus sp. (in: firmicutes)
AACTGTCCCATTATTTTAATTCTAAAGAGGTTGATAAAATGACAATGCAAAAAGAGGAAACAATTTTTAATCACATTGGAAATAAAATTAACACAGTAGATAGAGAGATTCATATTATCGCAAAGATCGAGGAGCCTTTAATCGTCATATTAGGAAATGTATTAAGTGATGAAGAGTGTGATGAGATCATACGATTGTCTAAAAATAACTTAAACCGGTCTAAAATTGGTTCGCTTCGCAAAGTAAGCGATCTTCGTACTAGTAGTAGTACCTTTTTGCCAGAAACTGAAAGCGATATAGTAGCTAGAGTTGAAAAGCGGATTTCTCAGATAATGAATGTCCCAGTAGAACATGGCGAAGGGCTTCATATTCTAAACTATAAGGTTGGACAGGAATACAAAGCCCATTTCGACTACTTTACATCTACTAGCAAATCCATCACTAACCCGAGGATTAGCACGCTTGTCATGTATTTAAATGACGTAGAGCAAGGTGGCGAAACCTATTTTCCACACTTGAATCTTTCTATTACTCCACAAAAAGGCATGGCTGTATACTTTGAATACTTCTATCAGGATCCTGCACTGAACGAACTGACCTTACACGGAGGTGCTCCTGTTGTAAAAGGAGACAAATGGGCTGCCACACAATGGGTTAGGAGAAAACGATACCGTTCTTAAAACGCTATTGTATTTAAATCTAAATTTAATTAGGTATACCTTCATTTTTTTAAAAAAGAAGAAACCTTTTTGTATTGAGGTTTCTTTTGTTTACATTATTTTTAGGAATTACTCTTAAAATAAAAAAACTACTCATACCTAATTTTATAAAAGTATTCTTTCCTCGAAACGATACTACATTAATAGACTCAAAGATGGGTGTGTTCAAACAACTTTCCATTTCCAGATTAGCAGCACAGGTGGTATTTCAACAAAGATAAGAATTTTATTTTGAAGCATAGAAATCAATGATTTGAGTAAGCTCCTCGAGATACAATTTAGCCATTCGACTCAATTGTGTTTTTTTATGAACTACCCATCCAACAGTAATAAATTCCCTCTCTTCAAGTGGAACGGAAACAATATTTGAACCATTTAAATCCTCGCTTAAAATACCAGTTGATATGGTATAACCGTTCAAACCTATCAATAAGTTAAACAGGGTTGCTCGGTCACTGACTTGAATACTTCTTTTACTAGGAATCGTACTATAAATTTCTTCAGAGTAATAAAACGAATTAAACTCTCCTTGTTCAAAATTAAGCCTTGGATAATCCTCTAAATCTTCTAAAGAGACTGATGCCTTTTGCGCAAGGGGATTCTGTGAACTTACAAAGATATGCGGATTTGCTTTAAAAAGTCCATGAAAATCTAAACCTTGCTCCTTTAACAGTTGCATCATTACTTTTTCATTGAAGGAGCTAACATACAAAATACCTATTTCGCTACGTAGATTTTTGACATCCTCAATAATTTCATATGTTCTTGTTTCTCTAATAGTGAATTGATATTTTTCTCCTCCATATTTTTTTATCATTTCTACAAATGCGTTCACAGCAAATGCATAATGCTGTGTTGAAATAGAAAATAGCTGCTGTGAAGGTGCAGTATTAAAATAACGACGCTCTAGTAGTTCTGCTTGTTCAACTACTTGCCTAGCATATCCAAGGAACTCTGCCCCATCTGATGAAAGTGTAATACCTGTAGATGTACGAGTGAAAATGGTAATACCAATTTCCTTTTCTAGTTCTTTTATTGCTTTAGATAAACTTGGTTGTGATATATATAATCTGCGTGCAGCTTCATTAATAGAACCACACATGACAACTTCAATGACATATCTTAACTGCTGTAACTTCATACTTAGGCCATCGATTTCCTTTCCTACTCGTTAATGATAAATCTTTACAATTTTCATTTCGTTATTCTACCCTTAGCTAGCAGTTATTTCAAATAATTAAAACTCTATTAAATAATAAAAAAGTTCAGATTCCACTTTTTCATAACAGAAAATGATCCCACATAACAATAACTAGTTAGGTATAAAACGATAATCGCTATATCTTTTAGTTATAACAACTAATTACTTTTATCAGTTACACTATAGCACTTTAATCATGATAGGATACAAATAACAAATATTTGAAAAGAGGGTCTTTTATGCAAACACTAAACAAATCGAAAAGTAATTCAACCATCTTTCGTGCAGATCAAGTTGGAAGTTTATTACGATCTGATTCAATCAAAAAAGCACGCTTACAGAAAACGAATGGCGAGATTTCACTAGAGCAATTACGTCAGATCGAAGATGAAGAAATTGCAAGAATTGTGTTAAAACAGAAAGAAGTAGGTCTCAAAGCTGTTACAGATGGAGAATTCCGCAGAGCTTGGTGGCATTTTGACTTCCTTGAAAATTTAGTTGGAGTTGACGGCTTTTGGGCAGGAAGTGGCATTCAATTTCATCAAAAACAAACAAAATCTCGTGGCATTAAGGTAACAAGTAAATTAGACTTTGGAAGTCATCCAATGCTAGAAGACTATAAATATCTCCATCAAGTTGCTGGTGGCCATGTCGCAAAATTCACAATTCCAAGTCCAAGTATGCTTCACTTTCGTGGGGAAATTGATCCATCTGTTTATCCAGATGAGGAAGAGTTCTTTGATGATTTAGCTAAGACATACAAAAAAACATTGCAAGCATTTTATGATGCTGGTTGCCGTTACCTACAGCTTGATGACACATCTTGGGCTTATCTATGTTCAGACGAGCAAAAAGAACAACTTCGTGCTAAAGGAATAGATCCTGATTATTTAATCAAAATGTACCTACATACGCTTAACAAAGCAGTCGCGGATCGACCGGCTGATTTAAAAATAACGATGCATATTTGCCGTGGAAATTTCCGCTCAACATGGATTTCTTCTGGTGGATATGAGCCTATTGCAGAACAGTTATTTGGGCATTTAAATATCGATGGTTTCTTCTTAGAGTATGATAATGAGCGTTCAGGAGGCTTTGAACCACTTCGTTTTGTTAATAGATCAGATGTAAATATTGTATTAGGCTTGATTACATCAAAATTTGGTGAACTGGAGAGCAAAGATACAATAAAAAAACGAATTGAAGAGGCATCCCAATTCGTTAACTTAAATCAACTATGCTTAAGTCCTCAATGTGGCTTTGCCTCAACTGAGGAAGGTAATTTATTGACAGAGGAACAACAATGGGAAAAGCTTCGCCATGTCGTAGACATTTCCAAAGAGATATGGAAATAAAAAACTAGAACAGGGGGAATCTTACATGCGTGTTGTTCAAGCTTCTCGAGTAATCGCTGAGAGTAGATTTAATAAATTTCATTTACTAGTTTTTCTTTGGTGCTTTTATGCCATTGCCTTTGATGGTTTTGATATTGCTCTATACGGAATAGGATTGCCAATGATGATGGAGGAGTATCAATTAACTGTTGTGGAAGCCGGGGCAATCGGAAGTTATACATTAATTGGTATGATGATCGGCTCGTTTCTGCTTGGCTCTCTTTCCGATATTATTGGTAGAAAAAAAATATTAGCCATTTGCATGGTTTTATTTAGTGTATTTTCCCTTTTAGCGGGTTTGGCACCAAACTCCATAGTATTTACAATTATGCGTTTTATTGCAGCCCTTGGTATGGGCGGATTAATGCCAGCTGTAATTGCCGTTATGACAGAATACTCCCCTAAAAAAAATCGGGCACTGATTGTCGCTACAATGTATTGTGGATATTCAATTGGAGCGATTTCAGCTTCTCTAATAGGGATGTATTTAATGGAATCACTAGGATGGAGATTTTTATATTGGATAGGTATTATTCCACTATTTACACTACCATTTTTCCTAAAATATTTCCCTGAATCGCTATCCTATTATATATTACGTAGGAATGGTGAAAAAATATCAGGCATTTTAAACAAAATTGACCCTAAGGAAAACTATCAAGCTACAGATGATTTCGAATATGTAAGTTTTAAAGAACGGGCAAAAGGATTCCCTGTCAAAAAACTATTTTCAGATAATCGTTTTGTAAGTACAATCGCATTTTGGACTGCAGTGTTTAGCTGTCTGCTTATGATCTATGGTCTCAATACTTGGCTGCCTAAAATTATGCAAGGATCTGGATATGGGATCACGTCAAGCTTATCATTTAGCCTAGTATTAGGCATTGGACAAATTGGAGGGTCTTTACTAGGTGGTTATTTAGTAGAGCGATTAGGGCATCGAAAAGTACTCTTATATATGTTTTTAATAGGGGCTGTTTGTTTTATTTCACTTAGCGCAACAACAAATATCTTCCTGTTATATGTATTAATCGCTATTGGTGGTGCCTGCACTGGAGGAACGCAAAATTTAGTCAATCCTTACATATCAGAATTTTATCCGCAGGAAATCCGTACAACAGGTCTTAGCGTAACGGTTGGAATCGGCCGAACAGGTGCAATATTAGCCCCCCTCATTATCGGCATCTTACTAGCAACAAATTTACAACCACAACATGCATTCATGGCTTTTGCTATTCCTAGTATTATTGGTGGGATTGCCCTTTTATTAGTCCAAGAGAAATATGGAAGTTTTGATCGGATCATTAAGACATCGGTTAACCTTCCAAGTACAGAAAATAAAAGTACTTAAACTTGCATTCTTATCCTAATAAAAATATGCTCGTTATAAGGAGCATATTTTTATTAGTCCATGAATTTCTCTCTCCTTCATTATTTGAACCCTACTATTAATTTTTTTACTAACTATGTTTCTAAAATTAACTTTATAACAATCTATGTTATTATGGTTAAATAGTCATATTTTGAAATAGTCTAAGATCCTCTTATTATAACTAGCAACAAGGAGTTACTATGAAAGAATTTTACTCAAATAAAAAAGTATATTATAAGGTCGTTCTCATCATATTCGCTCTAATTATGATGGGCTTGTTTATAGATAATCCACGTTTATACGAGTTGGATTTTGGTTACCTTTTACATATCATTCTCTCTATAGTTCTTATTATAAGTTTATTGTTATATCCAAAGTATGAAAATCAGGCAGCTAGGATCCTCATTATGGTTGTAACAACAGCTTTCTTGTATACGATCTTCTTTTTGTATCCAGAAACATCGTCTACTTTTATATTCTTGTGCCTTATTCCTGCGTTTTCTATTTTATTTTTTGATTCAAAACTATTTTATTTTTCATTACTATTAAATACAGTCTCCATATTATTTACATTTTTCTATATCATGGTTGTTCACACAGGACATTTATATAACCATTTTGAACAAGATTTAATAGGAAACTTGATCAACTTTATAGGGAGTCAAGTTATTTTCTACCTTATCTATCATTTATCCGATGTGCGAATTAAACAACAGAAGTTATATTATGAACAATTACAACATTCAGAAAGGCTGAAGACCACTGGTCAATTAGCGGCAGCGGTAGCACACGAAATAAGAAACCCTTTGACAGTAGTGAGAGGATTTTTACAGCTCTACAATGAAAAGGACACTTCATCAAACCCTTTAAATAAAGAGCACATTAAATTAATGATTAGTGAATTAGATAATGCAGAACTGGTCATTTCTCAATTTTTATCTATTGCAAAACCAGATAAAGATAAAAAAATGGAATTAGTAGATGTTAAGATGATCCTTCAAAGCGTAACAGAGTTACTTAAATCCTATGGGTTATTACATGATAATACAATTGACTTATATGTAGAAGGAGATAGTTTTATCTTTATTAACGCTATAGAATTTAAACAATTAATGATTAATATTATTAAAAATGCCATTGAAGCCTCGAAACTAGGCGATTCTGTCATGATCAGGACAACAACAAAGAATAATTTTGTAGAAATTAAGGTTATCGATCAGGGCAAAGGTATGTCCGAAGAAGAACTTGTACCTCTTGGTACACCTTTCTATTCATTAAAAAGCAATGGAACAGGATTAGGATTGATGATTTGCTATCACATTATCGGTAAATATAATGGCACTATTCATTTCCAAAGCTCAAAAGGTAACGGAACAACAGTGACAATTCGCTTTCCTGCAAAAAAACAATAGCCAAAATGCTTTTACGGGAGCTTCAGAAGAAGTTGAATTGGCGATCGATACACTTAAAAGAAAAATATCATTAATAAATAACAGAAAAGAGTGCCTTTCGTTGTGTGAAAAGCACTCTTTTTATTTTATTCTAACAAACAAAAATTAAATATATTACGCTTGAGCTGATTATTTTATTATTTCGCTTTCCTTTTAGTTCGATATGAGTACATTGTAAATAATAGAATAAACCATAGTGGTGTCAACATCAATGCAGACCGTGTTTCTTTAGCAAACAGCATAATAATGAGAATGACGGCAAATAACGTTAGGATAACATAATTAATAAATGGTGTTAAAGGTGCTTTAAAGGTGGACTTTGCATGTAATTGTGGACATGTTTTTTTATACCTAAGATGACTGACCAGAATAACACCCCAAACCCAAATGAAGCAAATAGCACTAATGGTAGATACGATAACAAATGCTTGTTCTGGGATAAGCTTGCTCAAAAGTGCCCCTATCGATACAACAAGCGTGGATATTAATAACGCGTTACCCGGAACATGATTTTTATTCAGATTTGCTAAATGTGACGGTGCCTGGTCACTTTTGCTTAAATTATATAAGATCCGGCTTGTTGAAAACATCCCGCTGTTACAAGCAGAAGCGGCTGAAGTTAGTACAACAAAATTAATAATTCCTGCGGCAATTGGAATCCCTACTGAACTGAACGTTTTAACAAATGGACTTTCCGCTGAGTTCAGTTCTGTCCATGGATTAATGCATAATAGGACGATAATGGAACCAACGTAGAAAAATAGTATTCTAAGAGGAATCTTATTAATTGCTGATGGAATATTTTTTCTCGGATTAGATGTTTCCGCTGCCGATACACCCACTAATTCAACACCAACAAAAGCAAATAAAACCATTTGAAAAGAAAGTAAGAAACCTGAAATACCGTGTGGAAAAAGTCCACCGTGTTGCCATAGATTCTTAACCGTCACCATTCCTGTATCTGTTTTAAATCCTATCACCAGCAATACAATCCCAACAACAATTAAGATTAGAATCGTTATGACCTTTATTAAAGCAAACCAAAACTCCAATTCACCAAAAAGCTTTACAGTTAGTAGATTAAATCCTAATAAAATGATCAAACAAATAATCGCAGGGATCCATTGTGGAATATCAAACCAATACTGTACATATAGACCGACAGCTATAATATCAGCCATAGCGATCATGATCCAACAAAACCAATATGTCCACCCAGTTACAAACGCGGCCCGAGGTCCAAGATAGTCTTCAGCAATGTCTGTAAACGATTGATAACTCGTTTTAGACAACAGAAGTTCTCCTAGTGCCCTCATAACAAAAAAAACGGCTATACCTACAATTAAATAAGCAAAGATGATAGATGGACCTGCCAATTGAATAGCTTTCCCGGATCCTAAAAATAGCCCGGTTCCAATTGTGCCACCAATAGCGATCAGTTGAACATGACGATTGGCTAAATCCCTCTTTAATTCTTTTTGTGCCAAATCTAACTCCTCCTTAAAATCGATCACATTCTTCAATGTGACACTATAGGCAGAAAAACTCATCAAAAAAAGAGATTGGATGTCCTCCAAATCTCTTGGTCATAAGAATAATAAATAATATTTGTTATGCAAATTATTAGTTGGATAACAAATAGATATTCAGTACTCTTCTGTCCTTTTGCCTGAGATTGTGAACCCTTCGGCGCCGCGGAATACCACGGTCTCTCCAGAAGCTGCTCCTGCTATAGTCTTATCCATAGCAATCATAGCTTGGTGATGATTTATATTTGTTAATAGAAAGAAAGCTATTTTCAAATAATTTATAATTTTAATAGTTCTCACATACCTTGTCAACAACAAAATAAAATACTAACCAATACAATAAAAATAGGACACCAAAGGCTTCTATTTTTTATCTCTTTCCATATACAAATGCTTTCTATTATCTTTTAATTTTTGCAACTCCTAATGCATAATGCCTAAAAAGAACATTCTCAACAAATTCTGCCTGTGCTTCATCGCAGTCAATTATTAAAATTACCTCAGAATGTTTTCCTTTTAAAATTCTTTTTCTCTTTTTAAATATTTTTTCTATACAAAGCCTAATCACGAAGCCTAGAATAAAACCACTAGATGCACCTATTAATCCCCAATAAATTGGACCCCACGCTAACTTAAACCCGATACTTGCCCCTATGACAGAAAAGGCTGTTCCAAGAGCCATTCCTATATCAATTAAGGAGGTACCATCTGAGTGATGGATAGAATCAAATAACTTTCTATCCTGAGTTGGATTATCTAATGGAACAGCAAATATACTTTCTTTCGGAATACCCTTTTTATGTAGCGTTGATATAGCCATTTCCAAATAAATATGATGTTCGAATGTAGAAAATACTTGCATGCTAATCACTTCACTTTATGTCCTTTTAATATTCGAAAATCCGTATTCTGATAATTTTCTTTTAAAAAGGTTCTTTGTTCCTTTTCAAAAAGTCTATTGTTCTCAACTGTATTTATATACGAATCATAAACAGAGAAACCATACAATGATGGGAAAAATAGTAACCATTCGGGTTTTAAAACCGATGTGGCTTGTTGTACTTCCCCTAAAAACAAAAGTGAAATTGCTTCTAATGCATAAGAATAATAAAAAAAGACTACAGACCATATAATTACAAAAAAAGCTGTAACAATTCTATGTATATAGAGTTGTCCCAAACCTGGCATTAAAAAAGACCATATAAAGGATAGAATTGGTTCTCTTTTATCAAGATAGTTAATTTCTAGCGCACCTATACTGAATGTATTAAAGCGATGATCCTCTCTTTCAGATAAAACATATACATTGTTCATATCTACTGTTGTTCGGTAACTATCCCATATTCCAAATAGATATACAGGGATATAAATTAAAAGCCATCGTGTATCTAATACATCTTTTGCTAAATCGATATTGCCCTGAAAAGAATAAATCATAGCGAGATTAACATGGGCCTTCAGATTAATAACAACTTCCCATATAAATAATGTGAAACCTCTAAGATATTTTGATAAAATCATGTGCCCAAATCCCGGAAAAGCGGCTGACCACCATGCAATAATATAGGGGTTTCTTAAATGAATTTGAGTTGTTCCTAAAATACTTACATGTGCTTTATAACGTCTAGCTGTATTATCATTGGAATAGTTATTCATTATAATTACACCTTTTTTAAAAAGTTATTTGTTTTTTTCACAAATAAAATTCAAGAATTTTGATTATATGTATTTTGTTTTATTTTACCGAATTAAATATTCCGTTTGAATTTGACCAACAATAGCAGCAGCAATAATATTTATAAATTTGAATATGAGTATCCATGTAATCTTCTTTTCCACGCTATCACCTTATTATTATTCTGCTCTAATTCTGGCTGATACATGTAGGAAAAACTGTTATTTCTTTATAGGTATTGAACATTCTTAACCATTTACATTAATTTATTCAACCACTCTTTACCGTGTTTTTTTACCTGACGTTGTACTTCATTCATTCCTATGTCTAATTTGACGTTGCCAGTTTGTCTGTATTTCTGTAAAGGATAGAACAATACAGCTTAAAAAACCTCTACCTATTTCAGATAGAGGTTCACTAGTTATTATAGTTTTACATAATCGGAAGCGATTTTTCTGCTTGGTTTTTTTTTCCCTTATTATTGACCTGAATTTTTTTGCCAGGTTTTATTTCTTCCTCATTCTTTGTCATTGTTAACCCTGTTATACCATAGAACAGGGAAACTAACGGTGTAATCAATGCCAAGAAACAGAAAGGAAGATAAGTGTCGGCTGAAACGTCGAGTGCACCAGCTGCAAAGATACCGGCCCCTGTCCAAGGTACGAGTGCGCCACCCTGTGTTCCCGTATCTTCAATTACCCTAGATAGGTTTTCTGGTTTTAGGTTCAATCGCTCGTATATCGGCCGCATCAATGTTCCACTCATTACTGTGGAGAAGTAAATAGACCCTCCGATTGCCAGTGTAGCATAACTGACAAAAATGGTCACAAAGACGAGTAGTCCTGTACTTTGAATTTTATCGGCAAAAGATTCAATTAATGCTTCCAGCACACCAGCATCCGCTAACATTCCACCGAGTCCTAGGGCAAATAGGAATAACACGATCAGCGCCAACATACTTGTTAAGCCGCCTCGTATCAGCAGTTTATCAGCAATTTCAACCCCTGACTCTATTGTATAACCATTATAGAAGAATCCAATGGTGTCACTAAACGTGAAGCCTTGATAAAAAACAGCAATAAGACCCCCGACTGCCGTCCCGATAAAAATCGATGGGAGTGCCGGCTTTTTCAGCACCAACAAAATGACGAGAACCATAATTGGAATTAATGGGACAAGTCCCAAATTAAAATGATCTGCTAAATACCCTGTTAGCTGATTAACACTGTCCGCATTCACAGCAGAGGTTTTATACTTTAAACCAATGAAAAGGAAGATGATAGCGGAAATGATATAAGCAGGGACAGTCGTCCAGAGCATATGTTTAATATGTTTGAATAATTCACCACCTGTAACAGTCGGCGTTAAATTCGTCGTATCGGAAAGGGGGGACATTTTATCGCCAAAGAAAGCTCCACTTATAACGGCACCTGCCGTAATACCGGCGGGCACACCCATCGTCGTTCCAACTCCCATTAATGCAATTCCAGCTGTACCAATGGTGCCCCATGAAGTTCCTATAGCTAATGACACTAACGAACAAAAAATCAATGTAGTGAGTAAAAAGAATTGAGGTGAGATCGCACCAATCCCATAGTAAACTAGCGTGGGCACAGTTCCAGACGCTATCCATGCACCAATTAAAATACCGACGGTCAACAAAATCAGCCCAGGCTGTAATGCCCTGCTCATCGATCTTGTCATCGATTTTTCTATTTGTTTATAATTAAAACCTAATCCCATCATGAATGGAATTATGGTAAGTATGCTGATAAACATCAGGATTTGAATCGGTGCATCAAATGCGAGAAGGCCAACCGAAATAATAGCAACCACGGTTAATAACATAGACAATGCATATATAAATGACGGCTTTTTAATATTAATTGGTTTGTCACTTTCCATCGTAAACACTCCTTTATAATTTTTGAATCTCTTTCACTCCGAAAAATAACATATTTATGAATTTTGAATATAAAGGATTGGTACCGATCCCTTATATTTCCAAAACAGCAGTGGTTTGATAAATCTTATCGCAAACATAGAATCACGCTAAGAATATTGTAAGAAACTACTATTTGTTTGGAAGATACCCTTTTAGCTTACAAAAGAAACAATTTTCTGCTAATCGGTTTACATAACTAGAGCGTGATAGCAGTGGAATTCTTCCCCTTTTTTCTGCACTCGAAGGAGTTAAACACGAGAAACTAAGAAATAAAAAACGGCAGTTCGCCGTTTTTTTGAACAAATCATTATTTATCAATTATCAATAATTACTCAAACTTCCGCTTTACCATCACTTGTGATACGTTCTCCGTGATATATACAAATGAGGTTTCTCAATTAAATTCCAAAAACCTAACATTCAGCAATTATTGCTAGGCTTTTGATTTAGGCAAAACAGTAATTTTTACGACTGCTGCTCCCTACAAAAAATCACCTCGTCTACTATTTTATATATTCAATAAAAATAGCTATAAACTTCTTGCATTATATTTGAATATCTCTTACAATCAGTTGAATAAAAATTCAAAAACATCGGTTATTAGCTGCCGAACAAAACGATCTAATACAAAATAAATATAGCATTAATGCATGTGTCTTACTTTTCTATGTGATCTTCAAATTGGTGATGCTTTTGATTTATTACCCTACATGCATTGATTGTGAATATAACAAGAATACTGTTAAATAGGGAATTATTGCTCACACCAGTTCTCATGATGTATTTTGAAAGTGAGTGCGCCGTTGATGGGTATGGCTAAAGAAACCATTGTATATATTGATATTATTATTCCAGTAACTATTTCCTTAAAGTTAGATACGATGGTCGGGTTCGCATTTTTAACCAGAGGTAAGGTTATTCATATCCATTCAATTAGTCATCGAATTATTTTCCTAGTCATTTCTCAAATGATTAGGTCCGGACCATTTCAAGATATAACGGGGGTTTATTATGTTACAAACAAAACTTGTAGATTCAGATATAATAGCATGGACTATTAAACAACGCAGACATTTCCATATGCATCCTGAGCTATCTGGACAAGAATATGAAACAGCTGCTTATGTGAAAAAGAAATTAACACAATTCGGAATTTCTATAGAAGAAAAAAAGTATTCTGCACCAAATGTTGTCGCCTATTTCAAAGGTACCGAAGGAAAAAAGACCATTGCGCTCAGAGCGGATATGGATGCTCTTCCGCTTTATGAAGAAGGTGACAAGCCTTACATTTCAACAGTTCCTGGCGTCATGCATGGTTGTGGTCACGATGGTCATACGGCAACTTTACTAGCCGTAGCAAAATGGATGAGCATTAACCCACATTTAGTAAAAAATAATATTGTGTTTATCTTTCAAAGCTCTGAAGAAGCATCACCAAGCGGGGCTAAACAGCTTGTAGAAGAGGGAGTATTAGACAATGTCGATGTAATATACGGAATCCATTATATGTCTAATATGCCCTTGGGGAAAATCGGTTTTGCAGCCGGTCCTGCTATGGCATCCTGCGATGACTTCGACATTATAATTGAAGGAAAAGGCGGACACGGCGGCAGTCCGCACGAAACGATCGACCCAATTTACATCTCAACCCATCTTATCCAGGCATTCCAATCGATTATCAGCAGAACTTTGAATCCTTTACATGCAGGTGTGGTTTCATTTGGAGGAATGCAAGCTGGAAATTCATACAACGTCATTCCTGATAAAGTAAAACTTCAAGGAACAATTAGGGCATTAACATATGAAGGAGCCGAATTATTGCACAAAAAAACGGCTCAGCTAACCGAATCGATTTGCACAAGCTTTGGGGCAAAAGGACACTATCATTTTATTGAAGGAACCCCCCCATTATACAATCATCCAGAAGCGTGCGAATTTGTGAAAGAAATCATCCAAAAGACCTTCGGTGAGGATGTATTTTCACCATACGATCCTGTACTGGTGGCTGAAGATTATGCCTACTACTTAAAAGAAAAAGTAGGTGCATTCATTATCGTCGGGATGCAAAGTGAAAAAAGCCAGTATCCTCACCATCATTCTAAATTTGATATTGATGAGGAAGCCATTCCCGCTGGAATAGAACTCATGATTCAATTAGCTTTAAATTAGTGAATTACTAAAGCGATTCACCCTAGATTTAAGAATAGCTTGTCCTACGTTAAGATAAAAGAAGTAATCCCTTTTCCTGAACTAAAGAGATTACTTCTTTTTCTTTATATTGACAGGAACTAAATATCCGTTCCTATGAAAAAATTACACAGTGGTGAATTAATTGCTATTCCTTAATCCGTAAGACAGGCTATTTAAATGGTAACAAGCACCCCAAGAAAATTGCAGCAATGACCGTGACAAATAATACATCATATTTGCTAAAACCGATTTCATAGTAATACGTTCTATTCGAACTATTGGAAAAGTGCTTTGCTTCCATTGCTACCGCAATTCGTTGTGCCCGACGAATACTTTGGGCTAACATAGGAATCGCATAGCGTTTCATCCGTTCAAACAATCCGCGAATGCCTCTTGATCCTGTAGCTCCTCTTACTTTCAATGCATGATGGATAGTTTGAAACTCTTCAATCATTATGGGGATAAGACGAACCCCTGCCAGAAAACTATATGCATATTTAGGAGGCAATTTTAGCTGCTGCATCAACGAATAAAATAAATAAACAGGTCTTGTTGTAATCGAGAAAATAATTCCCAACAGCGCAAAACTTAAAGCACGAAAACCGATATGTACGCCGCGAAAGAAGCTTTCTTTCGTTATGTGGATAAGCCCCCATTGAAACCACGTTGTTTCTCCATTTCCAAAAAAGATCATTGATGTAGATGTGGAAATAAAAATAATGATAAAAGGAAACAGAAATAACATGAGTGACTTAAACGGATAACCTGTAAAAGCGAAGAACAACAGGAAAAAGGCAAAAGTTAAACTTATTAGTACATTTAGATTATGCATAAATAATATACTTATAAATAAAGCAAGCATAAGCAATAATTTCAAGCTAGGGTTGATTCGGTGAAGCCATGTTTCTTTATAATCCAATTGTAACCTCAACGTTCATCCCCCTCTTAAACTCTTAACAAAGCATTTGCATAATGAGGATCTATTTGCTCATCAAAGACTAAATGTCCATCCTCAATTTCCCATCGTCTTGTTGCAAAGTGCTCGACAATTT
>JAPSLU010000107.1 GCA_031180405.1 Bacillus sp. (in: firmicutes)
TGAGCTAAAGAACTTACAAGGTATGATACAAGCACCAACAGGACATAGTATTCAAGCCCGTATTTACGCAGAGGATTGTCATCACGATTTCAGGCCGAGTGCTGGCCAACTAGACCAAGTTATTTTATCTGATCTTGCTCGCAATGAAACATGGGTAAGAGATGGGATTACAGTCACTTCTTTATATGATCCAATGCTAGCAAAAATCATTGTTCATGGAAAAGATCGATCAGATGCTATTCAAAAGTTGATCAATGCCTTAAGTGAAACACGGATGTATGGCATCACTACAAATCTGCAATATTTACAAGCGTTATTACAAGAAGACGAATGTTTAGAAGGTAATGTGTATACAAGAATGTTAACTAGCTTTGAGGCAGTTGAAAATGCGCTTGAAGTATTAGATGGTGGTATTCAAACAACGGTCCAGGATTGGCCAGGAAGAAAAGGTTATTGGGATGTTGGAGTTCCACCTTGTGGTCCTATGGATCCTTTATCCTTTCGAATTGGAAATAAATTATTAGGGAATGACGATAGCGCACCAGGTCTAGAATTCACACTCCGCGGTGGATCTTATCAATTTCGAAATGATATGTTTTTCTGCTTAACGGGTGCAAATATGGAAGCGAAGCTCGATGGTGAAAGTCTACCAATGTATACGCCTGTGTTGGCGAAAAAAGGTCAGGTCTTATCATTTGGCGAAGCAAAAAATGGAATGAGAACATATATGCTTGTTTCTGGTGGCTTTGATATGCCTAAGATTTTAGGTAGCTCATCTACATTTACACTTGGAAACTTTGGAGGACACGGTGGCAGAGCGCTTCGTACAGGTGATGTATTAGCTGTTCATAACAATGTGACACCAATTACTGACGAAGGTCTTCCGATAACCTATCAACCAAAGTACAAAAAAACATGGACGATTGGAGTTATACCAGGTCCTCATTGTACAGAAGAGTTTTTAGAACCAGATTACTTACAGCAGTTAACAGAAACAAAATGGGAAATTCATTTTAATAGCTCACGTACAGGAGTAAGGCTTGTTGGCCCAAAACCTCTTTGGACACGTGAGGACGGTGGAGAAGCAGGACTACACCCTTCCAATATTCACGACAATGCATACGCAATTGGAACCCTGGATTTAACAGGCGATATGCCGATTTTACTTGGTCCTGATGGTCCTAGTCTCGGTGGCTTTGTTTGTCCTGTGACAACAGCTTCAGCTGAATTCTGGAAAATTGGTCAGCTTCACCCTGGAGATACTGTTCAATTCAAGCTTATCACACTTGAGGAAGCGGATCGTTTACGTAAGATACAGGATCAGAATCTTCGAGCAATCGGTGAAAACCGAATTTCGCAGTTACAAGAAGTAGAGATAGTTGAACCTGAAGTAGAAATTACACCTGCTTACCCAGTACTAGCTAGGGGTATAGCTGACCGTCAAATTCCAATTACAATTCGCTGTAGTGGAGATGAAAATCTTCTTGTGGAGTACGGTGATATGGAGCTTGATTTATTGCTTCGATTCCAGGCGCATGTTTTAATGGATGCGATTCAAAAAAGTGATGAAATTCCAGTATTAGATTTAACTCCAGGAATTCGGTCCTTACAAATTCATATTGATGCGTCAAGAATTACAGTAAAAGAAGCAGCTAACAAAGTGCTTGAAATTGATCGAAGCTTACCACCGCTTGAATCGATTCAAGTACCATCAAGAATTGTTAGACTGCCTTTATCATGGAATGACCCATCTGTACAACTGGCAACTGAACGCTATCAACAAAATGTTCGTCCTGATGCCCCGTGGTGTCCGGATAATCTTGACTTTATTAGACGGATTAATGGTTTAGACTGTATTGAAGATGTGAAAAATATTGTGTTTAATGCAAATTATTTAGTTCTTGGATTAGGTGATGTTTACTTAGGAGCCCCTGTTGCGACACCAGTTGATCCACGTCATCGTCTCGTTACAACAAAGTATAACCCTGCTCGCACGTGGACACCTGAAAATGCGGTAGGAATTGGTGGAGCTTACATGTGTGTCTATGGAATGGAAGGTCCAGGAGGTTATCAATTTGTTGGGCGTACGATTCAAATGTGGAATAAGCTAAGATCGACAGAAAGCTTTGAGCCTGGTAAGCCATGGTTATTACGTTTTTTTGATCAAATTCAATTCTATCCTGTTGAAGCAGATGAATTACTTCAAATGCGTGAAGATGTTCTACGTGGTCGTTTTGAAGTTGACGTTACAGAAACAACCTTTGATCTTGGCGAATATTTAACTTTCCAAGAAGAAATAAAGGAAAGTGCAAATCAATTCAAACAACGTCAACAAGCTGCATTCAATGCAGAGCGTGAAAGATGGAAGGAACAAGGTATAGAAGAGCATGTATCAGAGGGAGATTCATTGTCTTCAAATGAAGGGGATGTGCTTCCGGAAGGCGCCAGCCCTGTGAACTGTTCAATGCCTGGAAGTGTGTGGAAGGTTCTTGTTTCACCAGGTCAACAAGTAAAAAAAGGCGATGTACTGATTATAGAAGAAAGTATGAAGATGGAATTCCCTCAAGCAGCACCTTGTAATGGTGAAATAGCTGAGGTCTATGTAAAGCCTGGTGATTCCGTTCATGCAGGACAATTAATTGTGAGTTTATATGAAGAAAAAAAGGTGGGTGTGACACCGTGAGTAAATTAATGATTCCAAGTAAGTTATCACTAAGTTGGTTAAGGGAAAAGTATATGAGTCAACAACTAAAACCAGAAGAAGTAATAAAAGAAATAATTAAACGTTCACAAAGTGATGAAAAGATGAATATTTGGATCACCCCACCTAAGATGGAACATATCCAGCCTTATTTAAATCGTCTTTCCGAACTTGATTTTGATTCTTCTCCCTTATGGGGAATCCCTTTTGCGATTAAAGATAATATTGATCTGGCTAATATACCAACAACTGCTGGTTGTGCAGAGTACAGTTATACGCCTACATCACATGCAACTGTGGTTAAGAGATTAATAGAAGCAGGTGCGATTCCTCTAGGGAAAACAAACTTAGATCAATTTGCAACTGGATTGGTTGGCACACGTAGCCCCTACGGAGAAACACATAACTCCTTGCGTCAAGAACTAATAAGTGGGGGATCGAGTTCAGGTTCTGCCGTATCTGTTGCAAGGGGTCAGGCTGTTTTCTCTTTAGGTACAGATACAGCAGGTTCAGGTCGTGTACCTGCTGCCCTTAATGATTTAGTTGGCTTAAAGCCTAGTTTAGGAGCATGGTCGACGAAAGGAGTAGTACCGGCGTGCGCAAGTCTAGATTGTGTCACGGTATTTGCTCACAGCTTAGAAGAAGCCTATCAAGTGGACGCTGTAGCTAGAGGGTTTGATCAAGAGGATCCATGGTCTCGTGATGTGCCTGTTCCACTGGCTACCTTACCGAAAAAGATTATTTTACCAAAGGATTCAGTTCTATTTTATGGTCCTTTTGCGAATGAATATCAAATGGCGTGGAAGCAAGCCGTTGAACAACTAAAGCAGCTAAATATTCTGATTGAATATATTGATTATGAATTTTTCTCCGAAGCAGCGGCGATCCTTTATGACGGTCCATTTGTTGCTGAAAGATGGGCTGACTTAGGTGGATTTATCAATGATCACCCTGGCGTTACGTTCCCGGTAACCGAGAAGGTTCTTCGTTCAAGTGCTCAATCAAAATATGACGCAGCATCTGTGTTCAAATCGATGCACAAATTACAAGAATTTAAACGTCGAGCTAAGAGTCTATTGAAAGATGCCGTTCTTGTTACTCCAACAGCCGGTGGGACCTGGACACGTGATCAAGTCCGAGAAGATCCGATTAAAACAAACAGTGATATGGGGTTGTATACCAATCACTGTAATTTACTAGATTTATGTGCTGTGGCTGTTCAAGCTGGTGAAGCAGCAGCGAATCTTCCGTTTGGTCTTACATTCTTTGCTTTATCTCATGAGGAAGGACTTATTGCTGGAGCGTCAGAAGCATTCGTCAATAAATGTCAGTCAGGGCAAAATACAACACAAGTTGCTGTTTGTGGCCTGCATATGAGAGGCTTTCCACTAGAAAAGCAGATGCTAGAATTTGGTGCAACCTTTGTTCGAGAGGATGAAACAGCTGCAAAATATCAATTTATTAAGCTTCCAACTGAACCACCAAAGCCTGGATTAATTAAAAAACAGTCTGGTGGGAGAGCAGTGCAACTTGAAATCTGGGAAATGCCACTTTCCTCGTTTGGTGCATTCGCTGCGTTAATCCCGGCACCTCTTGGCATTGGAAAAGTGGAATTACAAGATGGTAGCGAGGTACCTGGATTTATTTGTGAAGGCTATGCAATAGAAGGTGCAGAAGATATTTCTGATGCGGGAAGCTGGAGAAAGCTTCCGCTAAATATATAATAAATTACCCCTGATTAAAGGCTGCCCCCTTGCAATTTCAGCAAGGGGTATTTTTGATTTCAAAATATGCAGGACTTTTCCTATTTATATTGAAGTATTAATCATGTTTATTAAACAAGGGGGAGCAGCATGCAACAAAAAGTGGTGATTTACCGTGAACTACCTGAAAAAGTGTTAAGTTTTTTGAAAAGTAAATTTGATGTGAGTTACTTTCCAAATTTAAATAATGAAAATTATCGTGAATTTCTATATGAGCTTCAAACAGCACAAGGTTTGTTAGGTGCTAGTATGAAAATAGATCAAGAACTATTGGATCAAGCTCCTAATCTTAAGGTGATTTCCAATATATCAGTTGGCTATGATAATCTCAATATAGAAGAGTTAAAGAAAAGAGGAATATTAGCGACAAACACTCCAGGAGTACTAGATGATACAACTGCTGATACAGTTTTTGGCCTAATGCTTGCAACAGCTAGAAGAATGCCAGAGCTTGATCACTATGTAAAGTCTAAGAAGTGGGAAGGTACGAAGGATGAAGATGTGTTCGGTGTAGATGTTCATCATAAAACACTAGGAATCATCGGTATGGGTAGCATTGGATGTGCTATTGCCAAACGTGCTCGTTTTGGATTTGATATGGACATTTTATACCATAACCGCTCAAGGAATGAGGAGGCAGAAAATAAGTTCGGTGCAATTTATTGCTCTTTAGATGATTTGCTAACGAAGTCAGATTTTGTTTGCCTCATGGTCCCTCATACACCTGAAACCGAAAAAATGATTGGTGAAAAAGAGTTTAACTTAATGAAGGATTCAGCCATCTTCATTAACGGCTCAAGAGGAAAAAATGTCGATGAAGCTGCGTTGATAAAAGCTCTTCAGGAGAAGAAAATACTCAGAGCTGGGTTAGATGTATTTGAAACAGAACCAATTGAAAAAGACAATCCATTATTAACGCTTTCTAATGTTGTTACCTTACCACATATCGGATCAGCGACAACTGAAACGAGAGCGCAGATGGCAGAACTAGCGGCGAAAAATATAGCCATAGCTTTAGAAGGGGACACACCACCAAATCTAATAAGATAATGTGTAAAGAGACAGAAGAAAATCTGTCTCTTTTAGGTTTACTTTCACTCATTATTTCCTAGAATAAAAGTAGTGAATTTAGAAAGAGGAACGTAGAATGCTTAATCTGCATGAAATACACATATTGATATATATTGCCCTCGCAATGATTGTTTCACATCTTCCATTTATCGGGCGCTATCTATCAATAGTCAACACACTTATTCATGAAAACGGGCATGCACTTGCCGCATTATTATTTAATGGAAAAGTGTATTCCATTAAATTATTTCATAATACATCGGGGGAAGCGATAACTGGGCAAAGTGGTTGGTTTTCAAATATTATCATTTCTTATTCAGGATACACATTTTCATCACTTGTTGTGTATATTTGTTTTATGCTTCTTAACAAAGGGCATTTTATCCTCATATTATATGGATTTCTTTTTATCGCTGTTTTGAATTTACTATTTTGGATTCGGAATGTATACGGAGCATTTTGGTTAGTATCCTTCATTTTATTATGTGGATGGACGATTCACAGTGGTCAAGTTGGAATCCAAATGGTTCTTTCGTATTTTCTTTCAGCAATTCTTTTAACACAATCTGTTTCATCCGCTTTGCAAATTTTCATGCTAAGTCTACTACGAAAAAATTCAGCCGGTGATGCATCAAGCTTAGCAAGCTTTACAAAACTTCCAGCTGCTCTTTGGGGTTTTTTATTTTTCCTACAGGCAATCTATGTTGCATACACAGCCATTCATGATTACTTGTTTTAATCATCATAATATTTGGAAACATGATTTAGTAGCTTTACAATGAAGATTGAACATTTCATTAGAGGAGTGATAACAAAAATGTACTTACCTTCATTTAACCTAGTAGACAAAACTGCTGTTATTACTGGAGCAGGTAGGGGGATTGGTAGAGCACTTGCTATTGGCTTTGCTGATGCAGGTGCTAATTTAGTTTTACTATCCCGCACAGAAAGTGACCTTCAAGAAGTCGCGAAAATCATAAAAGATATGGGGAAAAAAGCACTTCCGATCGTAGCTGATGTAACAAAGACTGATGAAGTCGCCGCTGCTATTAACAAGCTCAAAGAAGAAAAAATCAATGTAGATATTCTTGTGAATAATGCAGGAATGAATATTCGCTCTAAAGCATTCGATGTTTCAGAAGAAGAGTGGGACAAAATTATGAATACAAACCTAAAGTCTGCCTTCTTTATGTCACGTGAAATAGGGGCCATTATGAAGGCACAAGGTAATGGAGGTAGAATCATCAACATATCTTCCGTAGCTGGTGCCGTTGCGCTTAGAACAGGGGTAGCTTATGGAGCAACAAAGGCCGCCATGATTCAAATGACAAAAATTTTAGCATTTGAATGGGGAAAATATAATATTAATGTCAATTCTATTGGTCCCTGGTATTTTGAGACACCCTTAACAAAAGAACTGTTAGAAAACAAAGACTACGTTAATGACATATTAGCAGTGACTCCTCTTAAGCGGATCGGTCAGCTCCCTGAATTGGTTGGGCCAGCAGTGTTTTTAGCTTCAGAAGCGTCCAGTTATGTTACTGGCCAAACGCTTTTTGTTGATGGGGGCATGACGATAAATGGGTTTTGAAACGATCAAAGAAGGAGATAGATACTTTTTTCCTTCTTTGATCCGTCTTGGTATTATATTTTTTCTAGTGCATAACGGTAGTTAGAAAGTTCCTCTTCAATCATACTAAGCCTTTGTTCAAGCTTAACGATCGAATGTCCTGTAGATTCTAATTTTTCAATATCTCCTTGAATTCTTACATATTCCATTTTTAATTCATTTATATTTTGCTGAATTTCTTGTTTGCTCATGTAAGTTTCACCTCTTCTTATCCTTCTCTCTTTTCACATTATCAATTTTAAACTACTAAATAAGTAAATCATCTTTAATTAATCATATATTGGATCAGACGTTTTTAAAATTATAACAAGATCTAATGAAAAGGGGAATTGACAAAAGAAGAGCATCATAAATGAAAGTGGAGAAAAACTCTGATATATAAGTTGGGAAGTCTAGTATGCAAGTTCAAAATAACTGATTAATACAATGAACTTCATTAATTCGGGATTTGATTGTTGAAGTATGATTAATAGTATTTAGGAGTAATAGAAAACAACACTATATTAAGTGGTTTATAAACTCTTTTAGTTAAAAGAAAGTTCTGAATAAATAAGGTTTATCTTAATTTAATGTTTTACTAATCCTATTCCTTTCTCGTAAATGTCTACATTTAAAAGCAGTAATGTGTTAATTAACTCTGGAAATTTTGAGTTACTTGTAAGTCAGCTCGTTTTAAAAGAGTGAATTATGCTCTAATTCACTCTTGAAATTAACATTTTATTGACGATTTTTTGGTAATATTTACTTTAAACCTTTTGAATTTGGATAGTATTCCCCGTAACCTTCTAGATGACCAGCGTGTTCTCTGATATAAGCTGAACCGGAAGCTTCATTATTAGCAAGTTTTTTATTTTTTTGTTTTTTATTTTCACCTGTTGGATTTGACAAAAGTTTTCACCTCCTAAACACATATTAGATTGCATTGATATTTGGAAATTATTCAAGAGAATGATAAAAATTTTAAAAACAGTTTGTAAAGAAAAGTAGGAGATTAATCAGGTGCATCTATAAGGGCAAGGACTTTTTTATTTCAAGATTTTAGAAGGTCAATCTTAAAGATTTATTGGTATAATGTATAGGTATGCTTAGGAAGTGGATAGAAAGAGTACTTCTTAATGGTTTAATATTTAAAAATGTAGGGAGATTGAACAAGTTATGGGGAATGATAAAGAAATTAGTTCCGCTAAATTAATGTGGAAAATGACGCGCCCACATACATTAACGGCGACGTTTGCACCTGTCATATTAGGGACAGTTGCATCACTTTATGTAGCAGAAATTGATTGGCTTTTATTTATTGCGATGTTACTTGCATGCTTAGCATTACAAATCGCAACGAATTTATTCAATGAATATTATGATTTTAAACGTGGATTAGATCATGCTGATTCTGTTGGAATAGGTGGTGGCATCGTCCGTCATGGATTGAAGCCAAAAAATGTTTTAAAAAGTGCTCTTCTTTTGTATATCGTAGCAGCATTTATCGGCATTTATATTTGCGTAAATAGTAGCTGGTGGTTAGTGGTCATCGGTTTAATTGGAATGGCTGTTGGCTATTT
This sequence comes from Bacillus sp. (in: firmicutes), assembly GCA_031180405.1. Lineage (GTDB taxonomy): Bacteria > Bacillota > Bacilli > Bacillales > Bacillaceae > Metabacillus. The sequence goes on from JAPSLU010000107.1 coordinate 8,725, forward strand.
ATACACAGGGGGTCCTTTACCGATTGCGTACACGCCATTTGGAGAATTATTTTCTGGCTTGTTAATGGGGACATGCTTTGTATTAATTTCTTTCTTTATCCAAACAAATACGTTAACAGTTGAGAGTATATTGATTTCCATTCCGATCGGAATTTTAGTAGGGGCAATTAACATGTCAAATAACATCCGAGATATGAAAGAAGACATATTAGGTGGAAGAAAAACATTGGCTATCCTTCTTGGAAGAGAAAAAGCTGTGGCAGCTCTAGCAATTTCCTTTTTATTTTCCTATTTGTGGATTGTGGCGATTGTGTGGATGGGCTACGTAAGCCCTTGGGCATTGCTTTTATTCCTTGGTTTAAAAAAGCCAATCTCTGCGATTCAAGGTTTCCAAAAGGGAGCAGAGGAGCCTCAATATATGAGTGTGGCAATGAAATCCACAGCAATGACAAATACGATTTTTGGGTTCTTGTTATCAGTAGGATTATTAATTAGTTATCTGTTTTAACGGTAAGGAATGCGCAATTATAAAATTAGGCGCTAACCTTCAATATGAAGTAGCGCCTAACTTACTAAATTATTTCTTAAGCTTTTGTCTAGTAAAACTAACAATGCATAAAAGGAGAGGAAGGAACAATGCAAAAATTGGGTAAATATATATAAGAACAAAATTACTTTGATGCATATGTGAGGCATAGCTATCTGCAAAATAGATGGAAGTAAAAAATACGATAACTCCAAATGGAAAAATCAACACATTTTTAGACACTTTAAATATAGTAGCTCCACCAATAACAGCCGCATACATAAAAATGGCGATTTTGAAAAAATCATTAACGAGTAGCCATATCATAAAAATCGCATCAAGCCTTTGAATTATATCCGCTATATCAATTTTTTGTACCATTTTAAGAAAAGGTGAAATGGAACGGCCTCTACTTTCAGAGCCTAATACAGCAATTGTTAAAAGGTGAAAAATAGCTAAAGAAATTCCACCACAAATTACTCCTATAAATGATGCTTTTAGTTGAAGTTTTGGCTTATTGAGATAAGCGAATATCATCGTAAAACAAATGACCTCCCCAAAAGGTGCCATCCAAGGTTCTGTAAATGTTGTAATAATAATTTTTTTCCATCCAGGTTCAAAAACAGGTAGTAAATTCTCATATTGAATGATATCTGACATGAAAATAAATAGAATCACTAACACACCAGTTAGGACAAGATAAACGATAAATATTTCACTTGTTCGTAGTAATACTTCGATTCCTAAAAATAATCCATAGAGAATAGGAAGTAAAAACATAATTCCTATGGCCCATATGGGTGTTCCATGTAAAAATAATGGTGCTAATTCCATCGCATCTCTTACATCACGTGCAGCACCATATAAAAAAAACAAAATGTATAACATACCGACTGCAGATCCTATATACTTACCTAAAATTTTTTTGCAATATTCAGTTAAAACAAGGTTAGGATACTTTTTGTATAAATAATGGTAAATGAAAAGCAAGGGAAAACCACAAACCATAGCAATTAATATGGAAATCCAGGCAGCTTGCTTAGCATCAGCAGCTAAGGGGAAAATAACGGTTGTACCTACTACAAAAATATAAATAATGATAACCAGCTGACTAGCAGATATTTTTGCATTCTCCATTTAAACCTTACCTTTCACTTAATTAGTTTGTTTTCAGTTTTTTTACCTTTGCTACAATTACTAAAAAGAAAGGTAGGCAAAAGCAAATGGTTAAGGAATAAGGTGTCCATGTATGTGCAAGGAAATCCTTGAAGTAGACAATATCTGGATATGATATGAGTGCAGATGCTACAATTAAAAATGCCAATGGAGAGACTAAGATTTTATATTCCCTGAGCCTAAATACTTGTGCAAAACCAAGAGTGATACCGTAATAACAAATCGTAAGCTTAAAGAACATAGAAAAAAACCAGATGATCGCAACGATGACTTCTAACCTTTCTAATACCGTACCAATGCTAATTTTTTTTCCTAATACATAAGAGGGGTAAGAGTGTCTCGAAGTAAAATCTGCGCCCAACACGAGAAGGCTAAAAATTATAAGAATCGATAGAATCAATCCCCCAATAATAGTACCTTTATAGAAGGATTTTTTTAGGTTTCCCTTATTCTTAACAAATGTGGTAATCATTAAAAAAACGGCTAATTCCAAATAAGGTAGCCCAAGATTACTATACGTAGCCCTAGAAATGGCTTTGAATCCCTCTCCAAAAATGGGTTGAATATTAGATAATGTTATTTCAGGAATAAGAAAAACAAATAACAATAAGAGCAAGAGAATCGTCCACGGAAAAAAGATAATGGCTGTTCGACTGATGACCTCAATGCCTAATTTGACCCCTATCATACTAATTAGGATAAAAGCGATCATAACCATCTGAATAGGTGTTTCCACCATAATCTGTGTTGTTAAGAAATCTCCAAGCTCTCTTAATAATAAAGCAGATAGAAGGAAAAAATAGCTTAGATACAGGAAAGATATGATCCGGCCAAACCATTTTCCTAAAATTGTTTCCGCAAATTCCACAAATGTCTTATTAGGATACAAAGATGATAGATGGTTAAATAAATATATAAAGCCCACCCCTATAACTAAAGAGGCAAAAGAGGCAATCCAAGCGTCCTGTTTTGCATAGCTTGCAAGTAATGAGGGGGCAACTAGTATAGAGCTTCCTAGGGTGAAAATAATAACAATGGTTTGGAACTCACCTGCACTAATTTTTCCTTTTTCAAGCATAAGTTATATTCACCTCTCTATGATAAAAAACGTTCTAGTATAGAAATAAAAGGTCTATAAAGATAATTTAAAAGATCAAGTGGAGTGGGAATTCTCCTTCTAAGTCCTAATAGGATCGCTAATGTTAATCCAATCAATAATAGGAAAATATAGATTAGGATCTCTCTATAAAATTTCCCTTTCATTAGAGGTTTAACATCAATAATCGTAACGATGACTCCTGTAAAAAGGATTCCAATAATTGACCACATCTTATTTACTCCTTTGTTTCTTTTTGGAAGGATTCTGTTATAGTGCCCAATCTACGAATTTCTGCCTGAACATGAACGTTTACATCAAGATCCGTAAAAATGTCATCCCAATTATCCTCGAGCTTTTTCCACTCCTTTGGTTCAGCACGATGAATTACTTCACCAAAGCCAAAAATATCACTTTGAAAATCTTCTTGAACCTTACGAATAGAAGTTTGTATTTTCTCTTTTATATTGTTTCTATACTTCTCCTCAAGCTTTTCAATATTTTTGGGCTGTTTTAAATCAATATTACTTCCAACATCTGCGATATTTCCTTCTGACGTAATGTTGATATCTATAACTGGTTTACCTTTTTCCATTCTTCCACTTACTTTTGTTTTAGAACGTAATGTTTCCAAGGTAATCTTGCCATCTTCTGTTTCTATCGTTACAACAGTATTTCTAACATTATCTGTAATATAATTAAACCCTTTACTATCGTTCATATCTAACCAACCAATTAGCTTGTCACTTTTAAAAACGGCAAGAAAATCAAGTCTTAAGCCAGTTGCAGGGGAAACATTATGAACGTTTTCAATGTTGCTTCCATATTCTGAATCCCCGTAATAATAAATCCCAGTTAAAACAGGTTCTTTGCCTTTACTCACAATACTATTAATTAACTCATCTAACTTAACCGTCTTTGTCGCAGCCCAAATATTTTCAGAGGTCTCAAGTGCATTAAACAGCTTATTGGCTGGTACCTTTTCTATCGCCGTTTGAACATTAAGAATATCTGCTGCAGTTGAACCCTTTGCAACTGTAATATAAAAATCCGTCCGCATTTCATGATCCCTTGATATAAAGTCCAGTGCTTTGCCTATTCCATCTCGAGCTATTTCCTCTCCAAAGACAACCTCACGAAGGTGTGCTAAATAAATTCTTCTAGGAGAATCCGATGATAACATTCTTAGAGCTTCAAATACGGTTTCACCTGTTTTAACAAATCTAACAACCTCAGTTCTCCCAGAACCTGTTTCCCTGCAAGCTCTGAAGGATTTAATATTTGAATGGAAACAGAATAGCCATCTTCCATTTTATCAATACCTATTGCGGTCACGATAGCGAGTTCGTTTAAATCTTTTTTACTCCAGCAACCTGATAATATAGTGATATTAAGAAGGAGTGCAACAAAAACTACGACTATCTTCTTTCTCATATAATTAACTCCTCAACTAGAAGTAGGGGGTTTCGGAGAAGAAGTATCTTCTCGGTCCAAATCTTTCTGACTGATTAAGCGTGGGCGTGCAAATAATGCCCAATGTGGAAAGCGAAAAAGATTGTCTTTTTGATCCTGTAAAATAAAAGGAGCGTTTGGTGATAAATATGGAATACCAAAAGACCTTAAGCTATTAAGATGAAGGACCATGGCAATTAAACCTAAAATAATACCGAATAGTCCAAATGTAGCAGCAAGAATCATAAATCCAAACCTAAGTATTCGAACAGCAATGCCCATATTAAAGGTAGGAGATACAAAACTACTAATAGCTGTTAAAGAAACGACAATAACCATTGTTGCTGTGACAATTCCAGCTTCGACAGCAGCTTGTCCAATAACGAGTGCTCCAACAATTGAAATTGCTGAACCAACAGCCCGAGGCATTCGTACGCCTGCCTCACGTAATATTTCAAACGTAAACTCCATGATCATTGCCTCAACGATTGCCGGAAATGGAACTCCATCTCTTTGCGCTGCGAGACTAATGAGTAAAGGTGTAGGCAGCATTTCTTGATGAAAAGTTGTCACTGCAATATAGGCTGACGGTGTAAGTAATGCAAGAAAAAATGCTAGATAGCGTAATAAACGAATTAAAGTGGCAATGTCTGCTCTTTGGTAATAATCCTCACTTGCCTGAAAGAAATTAATTAAAAGAGCGGGAACAATTAGTACGAAAGGAGTTCCATCAACTAGAATAGCAATTCTACCTTCCAATATAGCAGCAGCGACAGTGTCAGGCCGCTCTGTATTAAAGATTGTAGGAAAAGGGGTGAATGTTTCATCTTGTATCAGCTCTTCTATGTATCCGCTCTCTAGAATGGCATCAATTTTAATTTTGTCTAAACGAGAATGTACCTCTTGAATAACTTTTTCGCTGGCCACACCTTTTAGATACATAATGGCAACATCTGTTTTTGACTTTTTCCCAAGTTGTTTTGTCTCAAGCCACAAGTTTGGATCCTTAATTCGACGTCTTATTAATGCTGTATTGGTTCTTAAAGTTTCAGAAAAACCATCTTTTGGGCCTCTTACAACAGTTTGAGAGCTAGGTTCCTGTACACCCCGATCAACCCATCCTCTCGAACCGATCGCTAAACCTTTAGGAAAACCATTAATTAATAGAATTGTATCACCAGACAAAAAGTGAAAAAAAAGATCTTCAAAACTTTCAATTTCTTTTAATTCACCGATAGGTAGTGAATGTGTTTTTAAAAGCTCAAACATGTTTTTATGTATATTTAGTTGATCTAAATCCGCTTCTCTGATTTGAACCATTAGGGTGTCTAAAATAGATTCTTGAACTAAAATCTTGTCAGCTAAACCATCGGTATAAATAATACCAATGTTTATTTTGCCAGTTTGAGCAGCACTGAATTCTCTAATGATAACATCAGAGCTATTGCCTACTTTTTTCTTAATATGATCTAAGTTCCACTTAAG
>JAPSLU010000437.1 GCA_031180405.1 Bacillus sp. (in: firmicutes)
GTTAATAGTTTGCACTTTGACAAGATCACGATTTCCTACAAACGCAGTTGTTAACACATCCCACAAATAGTAGGTAGAGTTTGTCGAGAAGTGAACAAGTGGTGGTACCATCGCATAACATTGGCCAAGAAAGTCAACACCAAGATATTTTCGTTCGGCTGCCCAACGTTCACGTACATCTAAAGTAAGCGGCACTTGGTTTGTACTTTCAAGGGCTACTAAATCAATTTCTATGCTGGTGTCCCATACACGTGCGGCTGCTTCAGGGTCCCAATACACATTCCATTCTGCTGTTCCATCATGCTCAGGCTCATGGACATTTCCCGCTTCACGAAAAGTCCCACCCATCCAAACAAGTCGTTCAATCTTTTCTTCAATTTCTGGAGCTTCATCTAATGCACGGGCAAGATCGGTAAGTGGCCCTGTAAATAGTAAGGTTGTTTTTTCTTCAGTTTCACGGATTTTTTCTATTAAATGAAGATGTGCAGGTTTGTCAGCAACAGGAGTTACAACGTTTCCAGCTTCATTTAAAATCGGCAGGGCGTCAACATAAAACGCGTGCATACGCCAGTCTTTTGGAAAAGGATTTTTCCCACGAGAATTTGATTCTGCTACATCGACATCACTTTTACCAAAGCGATCAATAATTTTTCGGCTCGCGAACATTGCTGGTTCTAAATAACAATCTGCTGGAATAACAGAAACACCTGTAAGTTCCACATTGTCCATTTGTAGTAATAAAAATAATGAAATTAAATCATCCACACCGCCATCATGGTTAAAGTATATTTTCTTTTTCATCTTAATCTCCTTTGCGTGCTATATCCCAAATTTGTCCAACTTTACAAATGTATAATGTATGTTAAAATTTTGTCAATATATTTTCAGTTAATATACCTAAAGTATATTATTAATAGAAAGCTAAAGATTGATTCGTATTTAAAATACTGTAGAATCAACAATGACAGCTATCTTTAAAAAAGAGATCATTGCTCCTCTTTCATCAAAAACAGCTGATGGATTCCATGCAGGAAAAATAGCCAGTCCTTCCTCCCCAAAACGCATTACTTGGTTCTCTTAAGATTTTTCCACCTACTTTTTCGAATCTCCTCAAGTGTTGCATCTACTTGTACTGGTTTTTCTCATTGATGGCAATCGTTACACCACGGAAATAGTCTCTGTTATGTGTAGTTTTTCTATCCCTGCATCTTTAGCACGACGCTCATGCTCATCCCCATTGACATGGAAACCCAAAATAATCTCCTTCTGGCATTAGCTTATTGTTATCTTTGAAGGGGGAATAAGTTTAATGAATAAGGTGTTTATGTTGTTTATCTAATATAATCATATAAATTGAATCTAAAAATCCAATAGTTGCTGCGCACATTGCAGTCTAGTGATAAAGAAGCTTGCTTTTTCAACAAATCGTTCACATCTACTAAAATTTAGCTTAGTGACCTCCAGTGAGAAAACTTTGTACCTTTATATACGTATACTTGAAGAAAAAGTTTCAAGTCTTTAGCATTCAATTATGAAAACAGCGCAAGTAGAAGTGCTAAGCTGTCTACTTGAACTATTTCGATGTGAACATATTATTAAAAATGAAATATGTAAGATATGTAAAGGGTGGATAAAAAGGCCCACGATATGCAATAAACCAATCCAAATCAATAAAGAGTTACTTTTTCTTATCAATAGAATGTCTTTTATCCGCCGCATTTGCTATAAATAAGAAAGCAATACCAAAAATAGTACCTCCTACAATCATCAAGGTCAAATTACCAATAGAGGACAAAAGTGATAACAAGAATAACAATACGCCAGAACCTAATATTAAA
>JAPSLU010000108.1 GCA_031180405.1 Bacillus sp. (in: firmicutes)
GATGAAGGACTTTTCAGCTTTTCATTTGAAGCGTTTTGTTCTTCATCCACCTGATGAAGGACTCTGCGGCTGTTTATTTGAGGCGTTTTGTCCTTCATCCACCTGTTGAAGGACTTTTCAGCTGTTTATTTGAAGCGTTTTGTCCTTCATCGACCTGATGAAGGACTCTTCGGCTGTTTATTTGAGGCGTTTTGTCCTTCATCCACCTGATGAAGGACTTTTCGGCTGTTCATTTGAGGCGTTTTGTCCTTCATCGACCAGGTGAGGACTTTTCATTTTAATTTTTCACTTGCAATTGTTTATGACAAGTGTTTGAAATTCTTATTTTAGCCGACAACAGATAGAATTTTCTTGATGGTTCTTGTATTCGACAGCATTAACTTTTCAAATAGATATTTAAACATTCAGTAATGTATATCATTTATAGATATAAGTAGAAACACTCCAATGCTTTGAACTAATCATTTTCTTTCCATCCCAGCCTAAGTTAAGCAGCTCTTTTACCATTAACATATTAAAAAAACCATGTCCAACCACTGCAACTTTTTGATATTCCTCTGCATATTCGATTAACTGTCCAACAGCTTTTTTTGCACGTTGCTTTGCGCTTTTATAGGATTCACAATCGTTCGTATAACCGACCAACCATAGACATCTTAATAAAATTAACCATATTGAAGGACTTATTTTTATGTTCCATAAACCTGTTGAAGGAACAGGTAATTCAATTTCCCGATATAATTTATCTGTCACAACATGAACTTCTTTTCGTAATAATTTGGCAGAATCTATTGATCTTTTTAAATCACTTGTGATGAATACATTAGCATCAGCCACTCTTTGGATAGTTGATGGGGGAAGTACTTTTTCTTCAAGAACTCCACTTAAGTCGTAGTTCTTGACCCATTCTTTAAATTCTATACACGTTTTCTTTTTGTTATCTTTCAGTAACGACTTGCCATGTCTAATGAACGATATTTCCATTCTCATATCACCTTACAATTCTAACAAAAGTTATCATAATCTATTTCCGACAGGTATTTAATTTATTTTATTTTATCATTTTTCTACATCAATTAGTTCCATCATTTACTAAAAAAGAATTATGCCTTCTACTTCCCCTATACTCTTATTCTCTTAGACATCAGTAACATCTTAATAATTCTTTTCTATACAATACCAATATATTCATCTATCAGGACGTATAATTTTATCATTTCTATAATATAAAAAAGCTCAGTGTCTTTATGACTCACTGAGCTTTCTATAGGATTAGAGACATTCCAGGAGCATCTAGCTCTCTTTCCTCAAAACCTAATTTTTTATAAAAATTTTGTTTACCTTTTGCAGAGAAAAGCTGGATTGATTGTATTCCAGATTCTTGACACTTTTTGAGAAGCTGTTCGATAATTTGTTTGCCTAGACCCTGATTTTGATAAGTAGGATCAACCATAACATCGCAAATTAATGCCTGATATACACCATCTGATATCATTCTTCCAAATGCAATTAATCTTTCTTGATCATAAATAGATATATGAAACCAGCTGTTCTCAGCAGCTTGGTACAATTGTTCTCTTGTATATGTTCCCTTTTTACTTTTTATCAATCCGCTCGCTTCATGTAACTGAACAAACTGTTCAAAAGAAGGAAGTTTAGTCGAATACGTGTAATTCATTCTTTCACCTTCTATATAAATCATATTTTCTATGTATCTATACATATATTTATACAACATGTTGAATAAAAATTCAATTGTATTTAAAAAAATATTTCTAAATTCCTTCCATTGCAATAATATAAAAGACGAGTTTCCCCGCCTTATCATTCTTTATTTAGTGTCTTCTTCATTCTCAATCGATCTACTTCCCAAGAGCATCCCCCAAGGGTCTCTTCTTTTTTCATGGCGTCCTTGTTTAACATTATGATCTTTGTCAGTAACAATCTTTACTTCCTTAGCATGAATGACCAAATTATCAACTCTTATTACCTGTTCTTTTTTCTGCTTTGACATTTAACCTCTCCCCATACCTATATAAATCGTTATATATTATTCAAGAATGGGTATGTAGGTATAGACTACTGTCACAAATAACTTTGGATTTGATTTTTTATTTAGGCTGTTTTCGTAAACAGAGTTGTTAATATGTATTGCGCTTGGTTGATCACAGGTCACAGGAAACTCATCTTAAGCGGGTCGTGCGGTGAGCATCCTCGGGCAAGCGCCTGTGAAACTCACATGTCACGCTACTCCCACGTCTGTTGCAATCAATCCAATATAGTTCTATTTAATTACAATCTCCTTGAAAAGGGCCTTTATTTACAATAGAGTTCAGCAACCGCCTTTACTTTCTGAATCCCGTCCCATAAGTTTCCTGGTCCATCGTATACCAAAGTGATCGGACCGTTGTAATCAGTTTCAGCTACTATATCTAATGCTTGTCGTAATTCTGCTTCATCAATGTTCCCATTTTGGTCATAGTTTGCTTTAGCATGAATTGATTCGGCAAAAGGCATAAGCACCTTAATTGAGTCATATTTGACTTCTCTATTAAAATTACCGAAATCAACAGTAAGACCCATTTTCAATTCACTCTCCATAAGTAGTTCAATACAGTTTTCTTTTGTCGAAGAAAGCGCTTTAAAGTTTTCCGTTACAATTCTAACTTGTTTCGGTAATGCATATTCAATTAATTCCTTTAAACTTGCTTTTGAGCGTTCTAACGCTTCTTTATCAGTTGGAGCCGCTTCTCCTGCAATAACACGGATGCTTTTTGCTCCAACAATAGAAGCTATATCAACCCATTTTTTTATAAATTCGATGTCAGCGATTCTCCTGCTTTCATCAGGAGAACTAATATCTCCATAATCGACTAGTAAACAGTGAAAATGAACTCCTGCTTTTTCAAATGAATGTTTTAGCTTCAACAAGTAGTCATTTTCAACACTTGGAAAATGGAAATGGCATACTTCTAATGATTGAAATTGTTGTTTTGCCAACATTGACGGTAAATCAAGTAATGTTGTATTTTCAGGTTGTTGTTCGATATTCGTTTTATGCGTTTTTTCATTTTCATCCCAAAATGTCCATCTTAACGGCCCTAGTTCTCTGTGAAGACTCCAAGTTGTTAGTGATAAATGTGGCATGTTTTTTAACCCCTCCTAATCATTTTTCACCTATACATTCACCGTAAGAGTAGAATCTTCCTGCTTTTTTCATTTCATGACATAGAAAAGAAAGCGCATAAGGGTTGTCCTCATACGCTTTCTTGCTTAGGAAACTATAAAATTCTTTGAACTGTGGATAATCGCGCGACATCCAGCCCCAGCAGTCTTACTTTTTCAACAAAAGTAAGATGCCTTACTTTTTGCAACAAAAGTAAGATGCCTAGCTCCTCTAGGGTCTAGCCATTGAATTGAAAACAATTGCCCGAGGCTAATCAAGGCGCTTGCGCATTTTGTTCTTATTTTGAAAATTTCTGTTGAAATGCACTAATTGCATTGTATTCGTTTTCCAACAGTCTTGGTAGTCTAATAAAAATGGGCATTAGTTCGCGATATGCTGCAGTTGCTTCTTTGTTAGGCTGGTGTGAGTGAATGGAACCAACCATTTGTTGCACTTCACTTAATGATTCCATTTCACCGAATCCATACATTCCGAGTACGACAGCTCCTAAACAAGAGCTCTCAAAGCTTTCTGGAATGGTCACTTCCTGGTCAAATACGTCTGCAAGCATTTGTCTCCATAGCACCGAACGTGCGAAACCGCCTGTTGCTTGAACGCGGGTTGGAGTTCCAATCAGTTCTTCAAGCGCTAGAAGAACACTATATAAATTCATCATGACACCCTCTAGTACAGCGCGTATCATATGCTCTTTTTTATGATGCATTCCTAGTCCAAAGAATGAACCTCTTGCGTTTGCATTCCATAACGGTGCTCTTTCTCCAGCTAAATATGGATGGAATAGCAAGCCATTAGAACCTGGTGGCACAGTTGCTGCGATTTTTGTTAAAACTTCATAAGGATCTATTCCTAATCGTTTCGCCGTTTCTACTTCAGCATTTGCTAATTCATCTCGGACCCAACGGAAAATCATCCCACCGTTGTTAACAGGTCCACCAATAACCCAATGCTTATCAGTTAACGCATAGCAAAAAATACGGCCCTTTGGATCAGTAACTGGTCGGTCTGTGACAGCTCGAATTGCACCGCTCGTCCCAATTGTAACCGCAACAACACCTGGCTCAATAGCATTCACCCCAAGATTAGAGAGAACCCCATCACTTGCGCCAACAACGAAAGGAGTATCAACGGATAAGCCTGTTAATTTTGAAAATTCAGGTGCTAGCCCTTTCATGCTTTCTGTTGTGGGAACAGGTTTTGACAATTGTCCCCTTGTTACACCCGCAACTTGAAGAGCTTCTTCATCCCAGTCTAAGTTTTTTAGGTTAAACATCCCTGTTGCTGATGCTATAGAATAGTCAATAACATACTCACCGAATAATCGGTAGAATACATACTCTTTAATTGAAATCAATTTGTTTTGCGAATGCAGTAGCTCACTGTGCTCATTTTTTAACCATAATAGTTTTACTAAGGGTGACATCGGGTGAATCGGTGTACCTGTGCGCAAATAAATATCATGTCCATTGTATTCATTTTTTAGTTTTTCCGCATATTCTGCACTTCTGTTATCTGCCCACGTAATCGAACGGGTAAGCGGATTCCCATCGGCGTCCATGACAATTAAACTATGCATGGCTGAGCTGAACGAAACAAATCGAACGTCCATACCTGAAACATTTGCTTCTAGCAAACTATTTTTCATGACTGTTATAACAGCTTGAAAGATTTCCTCAGGATCCTGCTCGGCAGTTGCTGGCGTTGGTGTATGTAAAGGATACTCCACACCAAAACGACTTATTGCCTTACCTTCATTGTTAAAAATCACTGCTTTCGTGCTTGTTGTTCCAATATCAACACCCATCATATACTTACCCATGACAAATCCTCCTAAATGAGAGAAAAGGGAGAACCTTAATAGGTTGTCCCTCATCCATTATTATGCAATAAAGATCCCTAAGATTAAAGCGACACCTACACCAACTAAACCGATAATTGTTTCCATTATCGTCCATGATTTTAGTGTATCTTTAACGCTTAATCCGAAGTAACGCCCAACTAACCAGAATCCAGAATCATTTACATGTGATAATACAGTTGCACCAGATGCAATCGCGATAACAAGTAAGCCAAGAACTGGTCCTTGCATGCCTAAAATTTCAATTAGTGGTGCCATTAATCCCGCAGCCGTAACCATTGAAACTGTTGCCGATCCTTGTGCAACACGAACTGCAGCTGCAATTAAAAACGCTAACAAAATTGGTGGTAAAGGAGAACCTGCCATCATATCTCCAAGTACTTCACCTACACCAGAATCAATTAAAATTTGTTTAAAAACACCACCAGCACCTGTTACTAAGATAATAATTCCAGCTGGCTCTAGTGCTTTTGTTGCAATATCCTGTACTTCTTGTCGAGAATATCCACGTTTTGTTCCTAAAAATACGAAAGTTAAGATCGTTGCAATCGTTAATGCGACGAATGGATGACCTAGGAATGTTAAAATTTGACGAACGACATTTCCTTCTTCTAATAATACACCTGAAACCGTATTCAGTAAAATCAATACTAACGGAATCATAATTAGGGATGCAATTAATTTAAAGCTTGGTAATTCTTTATCATATTCAATTTCTTCTAGATTCATATAATCTGGTACAACAACATGTAATTTTTTTGAAATGTATTTTGCAAAAAGAGGTCCTGCAATAATCATCGCTGGTATACCTGCAATTGTTCCGAATAGTATAACCCAACCAAGATCTGCTCCAATTAAATCAGCAACCGCAATCGGTCCTGGTGTTGGAGGGATGAAACTATGAGTGACAGCTAAACCTGCTAGTAACGGAATACCATAATATAAAAGTGATCTTCCTGTTTTCTTTGCTAATCCATACACGATTGGTACTAAAATGATAAAACCTACATCAAAGAATACTGGGATGGCAACAAGGAAACCTGTTACACCTAAAGCCCATTGTGATTTATCTTCACCAAATTTTTTCACAAGTGTTTGTGCTAATCGTTCAGCACCACCAGATACTTCAAGCATTTGCCCAAACATTGCACCTAAACCAACGACAACTGCTACGAATCCGAGGGTTCCCCCCATTCCGTTTTGCATCGAAGTGACTACATCATTTAAAGGCATTCCTGCTAAAATCCCAACAATTAAACTTACTAATAATAATGCAACGAATGCGTGTAATTTTGTACGAATAACTAAAAATAAAAGAAGAAAAATACCTGCTAAAGCAACGAGAATTAACAATTGATCTGACATGTTTGTTCACTACCTTTCTTAGCTGTTACTGCTACCTTTTAATTTTTTTCCTTTTTCAAATAATAACGAAATTATTTTTTCTCCACTGCATGACCGCCAAACTCATTTCGTAGTGCAGCAACCACTTTGCCAGTGAACGTATCGTCCTCAAGTGATCGATACCGCATCATTAAGGCCATCGTAATCACAGGTGCTGCGGTTTGAAGATCTAGAGCGGTTTCAACCGTCCATTTCCCTTCGCCAGAAGAATGCATAATTCCCTTGATTCCTTCAAGTTTTTCATCTTTAGAGAATGCGTTCTCAGTTAATTCCATTAACCATGAACGGATAACAGAACCATTATTCCATACTCTTGCAACCTTTTCATAATCGTAATCAAATGGACTTTTATCGAGTAAGTCAAAGCCTTCAGCAATCGCTTGCATCATTCCGTACTCAATTCCGTTATGAACCATTTTCAGAAAATGTCCACTTCCAGCTTTCCCAGAATAAAGGTATCCGTTTTCAACTGTCATGTCACGGAATATTGGTTCAATTTCTTTAAACACTTCTTCATTTCCACCAATCATTGTACACGCGCCGTATCGAGCTCCCTCTACGCCCCCACTTGTTCCACAGTCAAAAAAGTAAATTCCTTTTGTTTCACAAACTTCATTACGTCTTAATGAATCCTTATAATGTGCGTTTCCACCATCTATGACTCGATCTCCCGCTTCTAAATGTGGAAGTAATTGATCCAAAACAGATTGTGTTGCATTTCCCGCTGGAACCATTAACCATACAGTTCTTGGTTTTGATAGTTTACTAACAAGCTCTTTAATTGAATCAGCTGTTTGAACACCCATCGAAGAAATTTTTTTCATAGTGTCTTGATTTACATCAAACGCTACAACATTGTATTTCTTTTCTACTAGATTAATAGATAGTTGGAATCCCATTTTTCCTAAGCCTATCATTCCTATTTGCATGTTTCATCATCCTTACTGTTTGCGGAATAAATTTTCTTGATAATTTCATTATAAGAAAAAAATTTCTTTTTGCAAGCGATTCCAGAAAAATATTTTTTCTTTTGTTTATTTTTAGTATAATAAAAGAAAGCCCTATCAGGAGTGAAGCATGATGAAAAAGTCTCAAGATCCTTGTTTAGTCACAATTCGTAAGCTTTATCCAAAGTTTAGTGTGACGGAAAGAAAAATCGCCGATTATATTTTAAAAAATCCGAATAAAATCATTCATTCATCTATTAATCAATTAGCCGAAGACCTAGCAGTTGCTGATTCTACTGTCTTTCGTTTTTGTAAACGAATTGGTTATAAGGGATACCAGGCCATGAAAATAGCGCTTGCTTCTGAGGTAGTCTCCCCTCTTCAAGATATTCATGAAAAGGTTAGTGAGGGGGATAGTGTTGATACGATAGCTGCAAAGGTATTCCGCTCCAATGTGAAGACACTTGAAGACTCGCTATCGGTGTTAAATGAAGATCAGCTACAATTAGCCGTGGATAGTATGATTAATGCAAATTCCATTGAGTTTTTCGGAAGCGGTGGTTCGAGTATTATTGCGCTTGATGCGTATCATAAATTAATACGAACTGGTTTAAAAGTTCATGCTGTGATTGATACACATTTTCAACTTATGGCTGCGTCACAAATGACTGATAAGGATTGTGCCGTTTTTATATCCCATTCAGGATCATCAAAGGATATTCTTCATATTTTAAATACGGTTAAATCAACAGGAGCAAAGATGATCGCCATTACTAATTTTGCGAAATCTCCCCTAAGTGCCGCAGTTGATATCCCACTTTATACGGTATCAGAGGAAACTGAATACCGTTCAGAGGCATTGTCATCAAGAATTGCTCAGTTAACATTGATTGACGTATTATATGTGAATATTTTGATGAAACGAGGAAATGAAGGCAAGGAAGCGTTGAAGAAAATGCGTGAAGCAATCTTGGTTAAAAGAATATAAAACAAAAACAGAGACAATTAGTCTTCTCTGTTCAGATTGTCGACCAAAGGGGTTCGGAATGAAAAACATTCCGAACCCCTTTTGAGATTTTTGACCATTTTCATTCAAATATAACAAGAATAAGCCTCTCCGAGTCTCTTTATTAGACTGTCACTTGACCTTTCCAAGTCCAAATGGCCATTTTCTAAATTTATGGCAGCAAAAGTAAGCATCTGCAAACACACGTTCAATTGTTTCTTTCCGTTTTGCATAATTTAGTCATTGTAGAGTATTTTAAGATTTCACCAGCCGGACATATGTAACAATCATAGTGTTCATCATACACATATTCATGTTTACGAAAAAAACCTTCTTTTGTCCGCGGTCTTGTGTAAGGTGCTGGTATACGATCGTTTTCTATTAAGTACTTTGTAATCGTTGGAGTTTTATAAGCGGCATCTCCAGCTACAGCCTTTGGTTTCCCTACTATCCCGATCACATCTTCAACTAAAGACTCTAACATTTTACTGTTATGGATATTACCCGGTTTAGCCTCAACTCCTAATACAAAACCTTTGCGCTCTGTTCGTTCCATAGTACTTTTAAGAAACTAAGTAGGTTGATTGGAGCGGAAGGTGCGAGACTCCTGTGGGAGCTGTGGGACAGGTGAGACCCCGCAGACGCAAAGCGTTGAGGAGCATTCCTGTTTTTAATCCTATAGGGTTCTTGCAAAATAAAAAGTCCTCTTGTAAGATGCTTGAGTATCAACTTCCCAATCGAAACTCATCACCATACAGGAGGACATATGATGAATAATAATATGAATCATAAAATTAATCAAGTTTCTGAAAATACGCTAGTAATTGGAATCGATATTGCCAAGAAGAAACACTTTGCATGTGCTATGGATGATCGTGGCCGTGTGTTAGAAAAATCATTTCCGTTCTTACAATCAAATGCCGGTTTTGAACAATTGGTTAAAAGACTCGAGTCTCTACAATCTCTCCACCAAAAAACAGAGGTTATAGTTGGATTTGAACCCACTGGGCACTATTGGATGAATTTAGCTGCATATCTGGTTGACCAGCAAATTCGTTTTGTCATGGTAAATCCTATGCACGTGAATAGAACGAAAGAATTAGATGATAACCTTCAAACCAAAAACGACCAAAAAGACGCTCGCGTTATCGCTAGTTTAATACGTGACGGAAGGTTCACTTATTCTCGAATACTAACTGGAGTAGAGGCTGAACTTCGAAACGGAGCGAGCCTTCGGTCTAAAATACAAGAAGATATCACAGCTATTAAAAACCGTATGATTCGTTGGACAGATCTTTATTTCCCTGAGTTTCAGCACATATTCAAAAGTTTTGGGAAGAACGCTTGCGCTGTGCTTGAAATGACACCTCTACCAATCGATTTTAATGGGAAAAGTGATGAAGAACTGATTCAGCTTTACAAAAGCGTAGAAGGACTTCAATGTCTTTCTGTCTCTAAGATTCAAAAATTAAAATCACTAGCCAGTAAGTCCATCGGACTAACAGAGGGGTTAGAAATGATACGATTTGAGATGGATGCTTTGCTTTCTCAATTCAAAACTCTTTCAAAACAACTGGAAGCTTTATCTTCTAGATTAGCTGAACTCGCTCAGCAATTGACAGACTATGAATATATCTTATCTATTCCTGGTCTAGGTGAAAATACAGCAGTTGAATTACTCTCTGAGATTGGTTCTCTTAGCCACTATGAGCATCCACGCCAATTAATTAAATTAGCGGGACTCACACTTAGGGAAAACTCTTCGGGCCAACATAAAGGTCAAAAGAAAATCTCAAAAAGGGGGAGAAGGAAACTCAGAGCTATATTATATAGAGTTATTCTTCCTTTAATTCAGCATAACACAGCCTTTAAATCTCTTTACCAATACTACATAACTCGTACTGTCAATCCGCTGAAGAAGAAAGAAGCAATGGTTGTATTATGTGGAAAGTTACTTAAAATTCTGCACGCTTTGTGTGTGAAACGTGTGCACTTTAATGCAAGTCTTATGATGAGAGACCTTCATTGCCTCCAAGAGGCAGCTTGAGCTACTTTCTAGTTTGAAATCTAAACAAGAGGATGACACGGAGAAGCCGGCACGAAATGAGCCATTAGACCAAGAGTCCCTTGAGGAGCATCGCCAGCCTCTGCCTTATGAATAGACCGAACGAAGGAATGTACGCACTAGATGCCAAGAGACATGGGAGGGTACGTCATCATAAGTTTCGCAGAGATCCAATATGCATCACATAAACACTTTAGAGTTAATGATTTCCAATTACCTCTAGCGAAGCGTAAGCTTCCTCTTACAGTTTCTTGAATATTTAGAAAATCTTATTAATTAATTAAGAGTAAAAAAAATTTTACTAGCCAGGAAAACGGCTTTAAAGGTTGATATTCCAACATTTCTAGAGGGAGGCTCACCGCCCACCCCACGGAAAGCGAGCATCCTGGAGCTCAAATCAACCATCTCAACACTTATTACAAAGCAAAAAAGACTGTAAACAAACTCAATTCAATTAGTTTGTCTACAGCTTTAACAGAGACAATTAATCGTCTCTGTTTTTGTTATTTTAATAACTGTGAAAGCTCATCTACTAAATCTGTAAACTTTCTAAGTGAATTTTCAATCGGATCTGAAGTTGTTAAGTCTACACCTGTCTTCTTTAGTAATATTAAAGGATAGTCTGAACTTCCGCTTTTAAGGAATTCTAGATAGGATGTTAGTGTTTCTTGATCTCCTTCTAGAATTTTTGTTGCAATGTGAATAGCAGAAGCAAAACCTGTTGCGTACTTATACACATAAAATGGACGATAAAAATGAGGGATTCTAGCCCAACCGTATTTTACCTCATCATCAAAGACTATATCATTACCATAATACTCTCTAAACAATGTTTCATATGTTTGATTAAACACGTCAACATTTAACGAGTGGCCTTGTTCTGCCAATTCATGTGTTTTCATTTCAAATTCAGCAAACATGACTTGCGTGAAAAATGTACCTTTGAATTGATCAATAAAATGATTCACTAAGTGCTTGCGAATATCAATATTCTTTTCGGTATCTAATAAATAATTAATTAACAGTACCTCATTCACCGTTGATGCGACTTCAGCTACAAAGATACTGTATCTTGCTGTAATTTGCGGCTGATGGAGAGAGCTTAATTTACTATGTACACCATGACCACACTCATGTGCTAAAGTAAATAAGCTATCAAGATCATCCTGATGATTAAGCAGGATAAATGGATGAACACCATATACCCCTAAGTTATATGCTCCAGATCGTTTACCGGGGGTTTCTCTTACATCTAGGTATCGAGACTTTTTAAAGTCCTTTAATATATTGATGTAATCTTCACCTAATGGAGAAAGAGCTTTGCACATGATTTCATAGGCATCATCGTATGAAATCACTTGCTTGACACCGCTCACAAGTGGAACACTCATATCATATTGCCTTATTTCATCTAGTTGTAATGTTTGTTTTCTCAGCTCTGTATATTGATGCAAAGAGGCCAGGTTTTCCTTTGTTGACTTAATTAGATTTTCATAAACCTCTTTCGGCACATTATCACCGAATAATGCCTTCTCTAATGCAGACGGATAATGACGTAATTTTGCCATGGTCACATTATTTTTAATTGCTGCTGATAGTGTTGATGCTATAGAGTTCTTAAGCTGAACATACGGTTGATAGTATGCTTTGTAGGCTTCTCTTCGTTTGCTACGGTCTTCATCTTCTATTAATTTTGCATACATTCCCCTTGTTAACTCTACAGATTCACCATCATCATTTGTAACATTTCCAAACTTTATATCAGCATTGTTAAGCATTCCAAATGTATTACTTGGAGCTGAGAGTGCTTCACCAAGCTTTGAGACGATTTCCTCTTGCTCTTTGCTTAAAACATGTTTTTTATAACGAAATGCTTCCCATAAATCCTGTTCAAAGTACTCAAGCTTCTGTTCAGATTGAAGATACTCCTTCAATGTTTCTTCTTTTAAACTTAAAAGATAAGGCATAAAAAATGAAGTAGCAGAACCAACCTTTACACTTAACTGCTTCGCTTGATCTAAGAGAGATTGGGCACTTGTTTCTCTTGTATCTTCATCAACCTTAAGCATCGCATAGGCATACAACTTATTAAAGATGAATGATAATTCTTCCTTTTGTTTTAAAAATGAATATAATGACTGCCCATCATTAATTTTCCCATCAAAAGTTTTTAATTCTTTTGCTTTTGTTTCTATTGAGTGGTAATCCTTTTCCCAATCATTTATGTTGGAATAAAGATCTAATAAGTCCCATTTTTCTTGAATTGGTACTTCATTTCTAGATTTATATGTAGCTGTCATCAAGTGCGCCCCTTTCTATTTTTTAAAAGCGTCATATAGTTATCATACAATATATATTCAATAAAAATTCTATTTAGCCTTCTACCTTATTCATTTAGTTTTTTTCAGTGTGCAATTTCCTGTTGTTATACTGGATTCTCCCATCTTTTTTTCTAAGAATAAAAATAAAGGCTGTTTTCGTAAACTTTGTTGCTTTTAATTTAGTATCAGGTTGGTTGTTTCCAGCGAAAGAATGCTCATCTTAAGTAGGAAGAAGCGCTCCATGAGACTCACCTGTCCCTCTACTCCTCAGGAGTCCCGCACCTTACTCTCAAGTCATCTTAATCAATTATTTTCAAAGAACATCTTCTAAAACAGCAATCTTTAAGAAAAGATCCGAAAAAAACGGAAGTAATATACGTTATTGTTCCTTTTTCCCCTAAAATCACCTAGTTAACTTAGGGTGAAATGCAACCGTTTCCAAGTTTATGGTAGACATCAATCTCTTCTCTCATTAAAATAGAATAGATTACTAAATTAAAACAAACATAGGGGATACGCGTATGATAAAAGACTGGAAAAAGATTTTACTTTTAGCTATTCCTTCGATCGCGTCGTTTGCATCCATGACGCTGACAGGAACGATCAATTTGATTATGGTTGGTCAATTAGGCGCGCTGGCAATTGCCATTGTCGGGGTATCAAACATTATTATGTATAATGCTTGGGCTATTTTTTCAGGGATTGGTCATACTGTCAACTATTTAGTCGCTCAGAACTATGGCTCCAATCAGATGAAGAAAGGAGTAGAGCGAACCTATATTGCATTTTATTTATGCCTGATTGCAAGTGTGTTTATCTTGCTTGTCGGTCTTTTGTTTCCAGGAGAGATCTTTAGAGTTATGGGTAGCTCTGCAGAAATGATTGATCAAGGAGAAAATTACTTGCAAATCCGTTTTTTTGCAATGATATTTTCGATTTTCATTTTTGTTTTTCATGGTTTTTTACGAGGTATTGGTGACACACGAACACCAATGGTTAGCGCCATTATCGGTAATCTCATTATGATATTCCTTACATATGGTTTAACCTATGGAAACCTTGGTATGCCTAATTTAGGCTTAACAGGCGCCGGTATTGCCTTTTTAACAGGTGAGGTTGTGACATTTATCATTTGTGCGTATTTTTATTTTGTTAAGCTACATGCCAAATTTGGAACCCGGACAATCGTTCCATTTAACCGGTTAGAGTCGGCCCTTATCTTTAAAGAAAGCTCTAAGCTCGGTTTCCAGGAATTTTCGATGAGTATGGCGATGTTTGTGTTTACTGCTTTTGTAACTAGGCTTGGAACACATGCTTTAGCTGCTAATGAAGTCGCCCTTAGTGTGATGAGTCTCGGCTTTATGCCGGCATTTGCATTTGGTTCAACTGCAACCATTTT
>JAPSLU010000109.1 GCA_031180405.1 Bacillus sp. (in: firmicutes)
GCTTGACCAAGATATTGAAGAACTTGTTGGATTAGGAACTGGTATTACAGAAGAGAAG
The DNA here is from genome assembly GCA_031180405.1 of Bacillus sp. (in: firmicutes). Taxonomy (GTDB): domain Bacteria; phylum Bacillota; class Bacilli; order Bacillales; family Bacillaceae; genus Metabacillus. The sequence continues at coordinate 59 of JAPSLU010000109.1, forward strand.
CGAATTGAAAAACAACTCATTATTGAACGTGGGATTAAAGCCCGTAAACCTGACCGAAATGACACAATCGATGTGCTGGCAAAGCTTGGAGGATTCGAAATAGCTGCAATGGCAGGGGCTATGTTATCGGCGGCTGCTAACAGAATTCCAATTCTAATAGATGGTTTTATATGTTCAACAGCAGCAGTGATCGCAAAATCCATACATTCTTCAGCTGGTGACTACATGATTCTTGGTCACCGTTCTGTTGAAAGAGGTCATAACAGCATTATTCAATTTTTAGATAAGGAACCTATCCTTGACTTACAAATGCGTTTAGGGGAAGGATCAGGTGCCGCCGTCGCCTTTCCAATTCTACATTCAGCTACATCTATGCTGAAAGAAATGGCAACATTTCAATCAGCTGGTATCACCAATAAGGAATAAAAGAAGCGAGGGAAAATCATGACAAAAGGAATCGTTTATCTAGTAGGGGCAGGACCAGGGGATCCGAAATTAATTACTGTCTACGGATTAGAGTGTATTCAAAGATCAGACGTCATTTTATATGACAGATTAGTAAATAAACAATTATTAGATCATGCAAAGCCTGGGACAGAATTGATTTTTTGTGGAAAATTGCCTGGAAAACATGAGTTGATTCAAGAACAGATTCATGAACTTTTAGTCGAAAAGGCTTCAGAGGGCAAAGTTGTTACCCGCCTAAAAGGAGGAGATCCATGTGTTTTTGGACGAGTCGGGGAAGAAGCGGAAGTACTGGCGGAACATCAAATTAAATTTGAAATTGTTCCTGGCATTACATCAGGTATTGCAGCCCCTGCTTATGCTGGAATCACTGTTACACATCGAGATTATGCCTCTTCATTTGCGATTGTAACAGGCCACGGCCGTGCTGAAAAACAAGAGGATCATCTTAATTGGGCTGCACTTGCTCAAGGAATTGATACTATAGCCTTTTACATGGGTGTTGGCAACTTACATTATATATGCCAAAAGCTGATCGAACACGGAAAAAAGGCGGACACACCAGTAGCTGTTATTCAATGGGGGACAACTGACAAACAAAAAACCCTAACAGGGACATTAAATACAATCGAAAAGTTAGTACAACAAGCTGGGATTAAGCACCCTTCCATCATTCTCGTTGGTGAGGTAGTAAATCTTCGTCAAAAAATTAGATGGTTTGAAGAAATAAGCCTAGATCAAAAGGAGGAAATCGAAGCATGTCAATCATAAGCGAGTTAGGCAGTCGTCGAGCGATTCGTGACTACCGTGACCAAGAAGTAGAGGATGAAAAGATAAAAAGATTACTAGAGATAGCAACCTGGGCACCGAATGACCGGATGAGAGAGCCTTGGAGCTTTTATATTATAAAGGGGGAAGCAAAAAAACGTTACGAGGCTCTCGCAAAGGAATATTTAGAAGAGAGATTTCCTACAAAGCCACATTTGGTCAATAGCTCATTAAAGGTGTTAACAAACACACCCGTCCATATTGTTGTAACATCAGACATTGTTCCGGGAGATGAGGACGCTACAAAGGATAATGAATATGCCGTCTGCTGCGCAATTCATTCTATGTGGTTAGCTGCAAAGGAATTAGAGCTTGGGTTTGTTTGGCGAACAAGAGGTGTAGGACTTGTTCATGATGATCGATTACATCAATTTATAGGGGCCCCTGAAAATAAAAAGGTAATTGGAAATATTTTCGTCGGCTATCCTGACGAAGAGTCGATCCAAAAACTAAAACCCTCAAAGAGAACGTCCTTTGAAGAAAAAACAACTTGGCTATAAAACAAAAACTAATACGAGGGATGATTAAATGAGTCAGTCAAAAAAACAACGAGGACTTACCCTCGTTTATACAGGTGATGGCAAAGGGAAAACAACGGCGGCACTTGGATTAGCAATACGGGCAACAGGCCGAGGAAAACGTGTATTGATGATCCAATTTATTAAATCTCCTTCACGAACATATGGAGAAAAGATTCAGTTTGACAAAATTGGGATTGAAATGCATCAAACAGGGATAGGGTTTACATGGACTAAGACCCCAGAAGAGCATAGGGAAGCTTTAAAAAAAGCCTGGAAATTCACAAAAGAAAAGATTGCTTCCAACGTTTATGATGTGGTGATTTTAGACGAGTTAAATAATGCGTTAGCCATTCACGCGTTTCCCATTGAGGATGTCCTCCCCTTACATGAAGTCGTTGAGATGATCCAATCACGGCCTGAGCATATGCATCTCATCATCACAGGTCGATCAGCAAAGGAGGAAATCATCGCAGTGGCTGATCTTGTGACAGAGATGAGGGAGGTCAAGCATTATTATCATGAGGGTATTCCAGCTGTGAAAGGAATAGAATTTTAATGGCATATATTTAGCGATATGGTCATGGGTGTGACCTATTAACTATTAGGGGCATTTTTATTATGTTTATAGGTCACCCAAATAATCCGAAAGGTGCCATTTATACTCTCAATGAGTTAACAAAACTAGCCGAAGAGGCAGATCGATCCGGAACCTATATTGTCATTGATGAAGGCTTTATTGATTTTTCAAATTGAGCTTAATAACACTTTTACTTTATCTAGAACACTTCAACATGTGATCATTATCCTCTCGATGACAAAGTTCTACACTATTCTGGAACTTTGGCTCGATTAAACTGTGGCAAACCCTCCTCTTAATTCAAAGCTAATAAAAAGCAAGTAACTTGGAGTGTTAATCAGTTATCACTACTAGCTGGAAAACTATGCTTATCAGAAACAAAATACGCTGCCAACTAGGTTGGTATGTGTATTCTGGACTAGCTAATTATTTATTAATTCGGGTTCTAAAAATGATACAAGTCATAGCAGAAGGGTGTGAATTAGAATGCCAATCACATATGTAACAGGAGGCATTCGTTCAGGCAAAAGCGAGTTTGCGGAACGTCTAGCATTAAATGAGGAGAGTATTTTGTATGTTGGTTTTGGGGTAATAACAGATCGTGAAATGCTTGATCGAATTGATCAGCATCAAAAACGTCGCCCTGTTGAATGGGGATTAATTGAAAACACAACTCAATTGCCAGAACTCAAAAACATCCAAGATCAATATAAAGGTGTTTTAGTTGATTGCTTGTCCACATGGTTAGCTAATCGATGTATGGATTTATCGGAAGAGGAATTAAAAACAAACCTACATCTAGAGGCCATTTTATGTGAGGTAACCGAGTGGCTAGATCAGCTAAAGCAGTCTCAACAACATATCATTATTGTATCAAGTGAAGTCGGATTGGGAGGGGTAGCTCTTTACCGTTTAGGGAGATTTTATCAAGATGTACTTGGCAAAATGAATCAACTAACAGCTCAAGCAGCAGATCAAGCCTACGCGGTTTTTTCAGGTCTACCATTGATGTTAAAATGATTTAGCCATTTATTGCAGCTCTTTTATTTTTAACAAGAATACCTTCCCCAACTATTCACCAAACAAACAAGGAAGCTTTATTCTCGGTTTTTAGGTGAATTGGGATCACAGGTGGCTAATATCTTGATCGGTGGATGGATTTAGTTGATGGTTTAAAAGCAATCGTACTAGAGAACAAATGATCGAGATTATGAAAGTGCTGGAGCTATCTCTTTTAAGAATAAATTAATTCACATGGCAATGTGCGAGCTTATTTTTATCCTCGTTCATTAAGAATGGTTTACTGCTATCCGATCCAATTAAATTGCAAGTACTGTTAAACATTTTGGAATGCCATCGGGACACTTGTATACAATGCTTTAATTGAAGTCGTAAGGAATTAGGAGATCCATCTATGATAAATCATGCTTTATATTTAATTTTTTCTTATATGATTGATCGAGTAGTAGGAGACCCTCGTAGCTTTCCCCATCCTGTTATTTTTATAGGAAAAGGGATTAGCCTTCTAGAAAAGGGTATTCGTGCAGTTATTCGTGATGAAATGAAATTGAAAGTTGCAGGAACACTGTTTCCAATTCTAATCGTAGGGGCCGTCTACCTTATAACTTTTTTCACTCTCCATTTCGTGCATCACATCAATTTTTGGCTAGGAATGATTTTAGAAATATGGCTTATATCGACAACAATTGCTACGAAAGGGCTTGGTGATGCAGGGAAGGAAATTTATAAGCATTTATTAGCAAACGACCTTCCTAAAGCAAGACAGAGCTTAGGTATGATCGTCGGACGTGATACTGATTCACTTGATGAAAAAGAGGTTGCTAGGGGTACAATTGAAACTGTGGCAGAAAATATAGTGGACGCCATCATTTCACCACTTCTTTATGGTCTTATAGGCGGAGCTCCTTTAGCGATGGCCTACCGTGCAGTGAATACACTTGATTCAATGGTCGGCTACAAAAATGAAAAGTATAAAAATTTAGGATGGGCATCTGCTCGATTTGATGATCTTTGGAATTATATTCCTGCACGATTAACAGTAGTACTTATCCTATTTGCTAGCTGGTTAATGAAATACAATGTTCGCGGAGCATGGAATAGTGTAATACGTGATGCTAAGCTTCATCCAAGTCCAAATAGCGGCTTTCCCGAGGCAGCCGTTGCAGGGTCACTTGGGATTCAGTTAGGGGGAACAAACTATTACAATGGCATTGTTTCTCACCGTGCTAAAATGGGTGATCAAAATCGGTTAATTGAGGCTTTTGATATTATGAGAACCATTAAGATTATGAATATCTCAACAATAATAGGCTTAATTCTTTTCTTCATTTTGTCGTTTTTTATATCAACGTACGTATACTAGATTAAGAGAGAAATAGGGGTTTTCAATATGCAAATAGGGTATGGCAGCTGCAATGGAACATTTGGCGAACTCGCGCAAGGAGTATTAAACCACCAGCCTTTTTTAATTACCCTTCCCGTACCACTACTGTGCAGTAAGGCTTTTTTTATTCCTGATTCAACAAAAGGTATCATCATGACTCACCCTTCCCAAACAAAAGCTCTTATGGCATGTGAGAAAATGTTTGAACTTTTTAATCTACCTGCTGGGGGAAATCTACACATCCATTCCAATATTCCAAAAGGTAAGGGAATGGCAAGTAGTTCAGCTGATATTGTAGCTGCTATAAGAGCGGTAGCAAATAGCTTTTCGATTCCACTGAACGATAAAATCATCTCCAATATTGCAACAGAGATTGAGCCAACAGATGGCGTCATGTATCAAGGTGTTGTTGCTTATGACTATATCAATGGTCAACTAATCGATTCGTTTGGTGACTTACCTCCGTATGGAATTATCGGTATGGATATTGGCGGTGGCATTGATACCATTCAATTTAATAAACGAGGTAAGTCATATACCAAACACGATTATAAGATATTTAGTCATGCCTTCTACCTAATCAAAGAAGGAGTAGTCAAAAGAGATCTTACTATGATCTTCAAAGCATCTACAATGAGTGCAAAGGTAAATGAAAAAATACTACCAAAACGTTATTTTAAGGAAATTGAGGAATTAGCAGACATATGTGAAGGTGGTATTGTAGTTGCTCATAGCGGCACCATGCTAGGCATATTATACGATTCTACCCAATCCAACATAGAAAAAAAACTTTTACAGATAAAAGAATTCATTCATCAAACAAATACAACCCCTTTCTATTACTGTCATAAGAATCTAAGTCTAGGTTTAAAAAACCTAACTTTTTCATGAGGTGTTGAACATGTTCTCTAATGATGAAAAAAAAGCTATTTATAAAGTAATTGAAACGAGAAGAGATATTCGAAGTTTTAATACAAATCCAGTTCCGGAAGAGGCAGTCAATCGTATTTTAGAAGCCGCTCACCATGCTCCATCAGTTGGATTTATGCAGCCGTGGAATTTTATTTTAATTGAATCTGACGAAGTGAAAAAGCAATTAGCATGGGCGGCAGATAAAGAAAGAAGAGCACTTGCCATCCATTATGAAGAAGATGAACGAGCTTCAAAGTTTTTATCTCTTAAAATAGAAGGGTTAAAAGAAGCACCTTTAACGATATGTGTGACCTGTGACCCAACTAGAGGTGGCTCCCACGTATTGGGTCGTAATTCCATACCAGAAACAGATATGATGTCAACCGCATGTGCGATTCAAAATATGTGGTTAGCGTCTTGTGTGGAAGGATTAGCTATGGGATGGGTCAGCTTTTATAAAAAATCAGATGTTCGTGACATTTTATCCATTCCTCCCCATATTGATCCCGTTGCATTGCTTTCAGTTGGGTACACCGATGTTTATCCTAAAGCACCTATCTTAGAAACAGCAAACTGGGAGAAGAGGCGTTCATTGCAAAACTTAATTTTTAAAGATATATGGGGAAATAAGTGAAGCATGGTTTATTAACAGGATAGTCATTCATTTGGCATATCTGTTAATAAACCATAAGGAAATTGGGCTCTAAAATGGACAACCTTTTAGTAGATCCCTAGCAATTTATTGGAGGTTTTACAATTATGAAAATAAAGTCAAAATGGGCACTATTCATGGTAATCGGTTTAACCCTTTATTTCTGGGCTAATTCCTATAAAAAAGCCTACGCGATGCATATAATGGAGGGATTTTTACCATTTGGCTGGGTTGTATTTTGGTGGGCAATAACCATTCCGTTTTTAATTATTGGAATGAAAAGTATTCGAAAGAAACTAAAGGAACACCCCGAATTAAAGACAATGCTCGGCCTTTCTGGAGCGTTTGCATTTGTTTTATCGGCTTTAAAGATTCCGTCGGTAACAGGTAGCTGCTCCCATCCAACAGGAGTTGGTTTAGGCACCATTTTATTTGGACCAACAGCTATGAGTGTTCTAGGTACAATCGTCCTATTGTTCCAATCATTGTTATTAGCACATGGTGGATTAACAACATTAGGTGCAAATGCTTTTTCAATGGCAGTTATTGGGCCGTTCATTGCTTATGGTGTGTTTAGAATGGGACGTAAACTCAACTTATCATTTGCCGTTTCTGTTTTCTTAGCAGCTATGTTAGGGGATTTGGGTACATACCTAGTTACTTCTGTTCAATTAGCACTTGCATTTCCTGCTGAGGTCGGAGGTTTTATCGCTTCATTTGCGAAGTTTGCTAGTATTTTTGGGCTAACGCAAATACCATTAGCAATCAGTGAAGGCCTTTTAACAGTCCTTGTTATGAACTTACTATTAAAATACAATATGCCTGAATTAAGCCACTTACCAACTGTTAAGGAGGCTAGTTAGATGAAAAACATTATTTTACTGTTATTTGTCATTTTATTAGCGGTTATTCCTTTCTTTCTTCAAAGGGATGCTGAATTTGGTGGGGCAGATGGCCAGGCAGAGGAGATGATAGGAGAACTAGCTCCTGGATATGAACCTTGGTTCACCTCTTTTTGGGAGCCGCCGAGTGGGGAGATTGAAAGCCTCTTATTTTCTTTACAAGCTGCAATAGGTGCCCTTTTTATTGGTTATGTGATCGGTTTCGGTCGTGCTAGAAAAAAGTATCGCTCCAAAGAATAGGTAGGTAACTATGCTAAGAATTGATGACTATGCCTATAAAAACGAATTAAAACATATACATCCAGTTGAAAAGGTTGGGTTTGCTTTTTCATTTTTACTCTTTACCATTATCACAAAAAGTGTCGTTATTGCAAGCCTTTCCTTTTGTGTTATGAGTATTAGTATCGTATTAGCTGCCAAAATTCCTTTAACTTATTATATAAAGCTACTACTTTTACCAGCTATTTTTCTTATCTCTAGCATTATTACTATTATAATTACAATTACCCCATTAACTGAGGGAAACGTTGAGCCTTTATGGTCGACTCAAGTCCTTTCATGGCAAATTTATATAAGTTTAGCTAGCGTAAAGCAAGCCTGTATTCTTGGTGCTACTGTCCTTGCAAGCGTTAGTTGCTTATACTTTATTATATTAACAACATCCCTAAACCAGCTAATATGGGTATTACGAAAGATGAAACTTCCTGTCTTATTTATAGAGTTAGTGGGTTTAACATATCGTTTTATCTTTGTCCTCTTAGATAAAATGCATGAAACATATATAGCACAGTCAAGCAGATTAGGCTACAAGAATTATAGAGTTTGGTTTTTATCCTTAGCCCAACTAATTGTGAGTGTTTTTATAAAATCAATTCAATCAGCAAAGGAATTGCAAATCGCCCTTGAAAGTCGTGGTGGAGAGGATGGATTATATGATATCGAGATCAAAGCACGTTATAATCATTATCGTTGTATCGGCATCCTGTGCTCATTGATAGGGCTATTCACCATCACACTTTTAACATAACTTTTATATTGATTATGGAAATGAGGCAATAACGTGAAACCACCAATCTTTACATTTGAACATATTACTTACGAATATCCGGATGGGACGATTGCATTAAAAGATATTTCCCTATCAATTGAACGTGGGAAAAAGATTGCACTAATAGGAAACAATGGAGCCGGAAAATCAACCTTTTTCCTGCTTTTCAATGGAATTATTAAGCCTACAAAAGGGACTGTTTTGTTTAAAGGAAAATCTCTTTCTTATTCACGAAAAGAAATAAGGGAGCTGCGTCAACAGGTTGGTATTGTTTTCCAAAATCCAGATTCTCAACTTTTTTCTTCTAGTGTTTATGAAGATATTCGATTTGGTCCTAAAAATTTAGGATTAACACCTGATCTAGTAAATCAAGCCGTCGAAGAAGTAATGAATCTAACAGAGACAAAGGTTTTAGAGGATAAACCACCACACTTCCTTAGTATTGGACAAAAAAAGAGAGTTTCGATTGCAGGCATTTTAGCGATGAACCCTGAACTCATGATATTAGACGAGCCAACAGCGGGTCTTGATCCATATTACTCGAAAAAAATAATGAATTTACTAGCATCCATACACCATAAAGACCGAACCATTATTCTCTCAACACATAATGTTGACCTTGCTTATGAATGGGCTGACGAAGTGATTGTTTTAAATAACGGAGAAATAACTTTGCGAGGAACACCATCTGAAGTTTTCAAACAAAAAGAAGTAATTCAGAAAAGTCATCTAGAGCAACCATGGGTTATGGAAGTCTATGAAAAACTTGTTGAAACCTCTGCTAGATCTGAAATAACCTATCCGGTATCTAAAACCGAGTTATTTGAAATTTTACATAAACTCTCACTAAATAATAGACCTTCTTTTAGGGACAGACCCAACATGTAGTAGGGACTGTCCCTATTTTTCTCGTTAATATATTTTACAATTTAGTCGTCCATCCCTAAATTAGAGTGCTATTGCTCTAGGAATAGCAAGACAAAAACCTCTTTAGGAACCCTTACTATGACTTGTTAATTGAGAATTTAAGAAGATTATATTAGACTAAGCGGGAATACTGTAAAGAATGAGGTGTCTAAAATAAAACTTAGTGTTCTCGATCAATCCGTTATTAGAAAAGGGGCAACGGCAAGAGATGCTTTTCAACATACAGTTGAACTAGCAAAATTAACCGAAAAATTTGGATATACCCGATTTTGGGTAGCGGAACATCATAATACCAGTGGAATAGCTGGGACATCCCCAGAAATCCTAATTTCACATATTGCATCAAATACTACCTCAATCCGCATTGGATCTGGAGGAGTGCTGTTACCACAATACAGTCCATACAAAATAGCCGAAAATTTCACCCTATTAGAAACACTATTTCCAAATCGTATTGATCTTGGAATCGGCCGGTCACCTGGAGGCTCTTCAGCAACCCGATTAGCTCTGACAGATGGAATTAGAAAAAGTATGAATGAATTCCCAAGACAAATTTCTGATTTACAAGGCTACTTATATGACTCTCTACCAAAAACCCACCCTTATCATAACGTTAAAATCTATCCTGTTTTAGAAACATTACCGGAACTTTGGCTTTTGGGGGTATCACATCGAGGAGCAAGATTAGCAGCAGAAAAGGGAACTGCCTTTACATATGGTCATTTTATCAATCCAGATAACGGTTTAAGAGCAATGGAAACGTACAGACAATACTTTCAGCCATCAAGGGCATTGCAGAAACCTACAACAAATGTTTGCATTTTTGTCATATGTGCACCTACACAAGAGAGGGCGGAGGAGATGGCGATTAGTCAGGATGTATGGTTGTTAGCTGTTGAAAAAGGATTTGATACACATGTTCTCTCTAACATGGATGCAAAAAAATTGAAACTCACCCAAAAGGATAAAGAGAGGATAATGGAAAATAGGAAGAGGATGATTATCGGGACTCCTAAAAAGGTAAGAGAGGAGGTCTTAAGGCTAAGTGACGATTATGATACAGATGAAATCATGGTCATTAATAATACTTTTGACTTTCGGGATAAAGTGCAAACATACAGGCTACTAGCAGAATTATTTCTTTGAAAAATGCGGATCATTAAATCACCGCATTTTCATATGTTTACGTCTATTTTAAGATGTCATGATCAACATATCGTTCGCCATTTAATTCACTAATCACATTAATCGCAACCGATGCGCCGTGACCAGATGTGATGATTGTATGTACACTAACTCCAGCAATCGTACCAGCAGCCCAAATACCTTCTACGTTTGTTTTTCCATCTGAATCAACATCTAATACTGTTTTTATACGTGGTTCTGTACCTGGTTTTGTATTTAACCCAATGTTCTCGGCTAAATCTATACCAACTCCAGTCGCAAGAATAACTTTTTTTGCTTCTTCCTTACCATTATTAGTTTCAACTTGAAACACATCGTTATCCTTTGTTATATTCACCACTTGACCTTCAACAATGGTTGCACCAAACTTAGATGCTTGTTCTTTTCCTAATTTTATAAGATCAGGACCTGAAATTTCTTTTACACCATAATGATTTTCAATCCATGCTCTTTTTGTCATACTTTTGTCACTATCAATTACAAGCGTTTGTTTACCAGCTTTTGCAGCGAAAAGGGCAGCACTGGCCCCGGCCGGACCTGCACCAACAATAATGATATCGTACATAAAATACCTCCATTTATTAGTAAAGATGGGGAAGAGGTTATATAGCAATTGTAGTTGACTAATGCATTTATGTTAAGAAATAGTTGCTATGTATACCTTTCCATAATTTAAGTTTATTGGAGGATATTCCTATTTGTCAAAACAAAAGACACACTAAAATAATAAGCTAGAAGGAGGGAGATATGTAAAAAAATCCAAGACTAGTTAAGTCTTGGATTTTAACACAATTTATCGTTTTTTCTTTTTGTCATTTACAAGTTTTTGATTTTTTACTTTTTTCTCAAGAGAAACATGAACATGAACAATGTTTTCTTCTGTATTTTTTATACTAATAACTTTTCCTTTACGACCTTTTATTTTTATTGGATCATGTTCTAAAGGAATATTATTTAATAGCTGACACAACAGAACCTTATTTTCTTCAATAAAATGAACAACAGCCATATTCATTTCTCCTTTTTATCAAATTATTCAAAAAGGAGCTGATCAAATCAGCATCTCTTAATACATTAATATATGATATGAAATATTAGATAAAAGGACACAAGAAAACGATTAGTTGAACAAAGAGGAGAGTGCGATCATACAGTTTTATATTATTACGTAAAATATAAATTTGACGTAATAATATGTGAAATTTATAATGGGATTATCTAGAAAAGTTATTGAGGTGTATTTCATGGCAACAGAATCTCAGCAAAAACATTATAAAAAGTTACAAGCTTTGCTTAAAGAATTACCTTGGTATGTTGAAGAATATATTGACCATAAACGCAGAAAACTTTCGGCAGCATCTTTACTAAATTATTGTCATGATTTTAAGATCTTTTTTAATTGGATTGTCTCTGAGCAACTTTATGACGGAAATCTAAAAGATGTCCCGCTAAACTTATTAGAAACATTAACAGTCCAGCAAATTGAAGGTTTTTTATATGTTTTACAATACGAACTACATAACAAGGAAATCACCGTAAATCGTAAATTATCAGCTTTAAAATCCCTTTTTAACTACTTACAGAACATAGCAGAAACCCGGGATTTAAAGCCTTATTTACATCGTAATGTTATGGCAAAAATTGAATTTAATGAGCTTAAAGACAGTATGGAAACAATCGCGAACAAAATGGAAGGGAAAATACTTCTTGGTGATGAATATGAGAAGTTTCGCCGGTTTATTGCTTATGATTATGGTGAAATAAATAAAGAAAATAAAAAGCTCTTCAACTTCTATCAGCTTAACCAGGAGCGCGATACCGCCATTGTTTCCTTAATCTTAGGATCTGGCCTACGTCTATCAGAAGTCGAGAACCTTGATCTCGATGACATTGATTTTAGCAAGTTCTCTGCCCGTGTCATTCGTAAAGGAAACAAAGAACAATACGTATTCTTTAGTAAAATCGCTATGGATGATCTAAAAGAATACCTGAAAATAAGAGAATCTCGTTACAAAGTCGATAAAAGCAATAAAGCCCTTTTTGTAGCAGCTCCAATGGGTCCAAAGGGTAAATCAAGAAGATTGACAGGACGATCAATTGAAAAACTTATTGAAAAATATGCCGCAGCATTCGGAAAACCATCACTATCTGTACACAAATTAAGGCATTCATTTGCTACAAGATATCATTCCGAGATTAATGATGTACCAAAGCTACGGCGACAACTGGGGCACTCATCAATTCAAACAACCATGATCTACACACACATTCGAAATGATGACTTGAAAAGTGCTGTAGATCAAATGGATATGCCAAAAGATTAAAAGTTGTATCTTAAATAGAATTTAATTCTTCTTCAAAATAAAAGGTATTTGGATATTCCTTTAATGTATAAGAGTATCGTTTCATATTTGCAACATAACTAGTATTACTTATGGTCACGATTTCCTTAGTGGCTTTAAGATAAACCTTTTCATTAACTTCATATTTACTTTGTTTGTTCTTCACAAATTTCCAACTTTCTTTATTAAGGATAGTTTTATTATCGCACAAAATGTTTCATTTAGTTTGGTTATGATTAATTTTTTGTCATATAATATCAATTTAATCATAACCAACACATAATATTCATACAAGATTTGTAAAATCTTGTAGATATTAGCTCATTAGTACATGCGTTTAGTTTCTATATAGGATACAGAAGAGTTGAACAAAACAACGGTTATGCTGTTCTGAAGGTAAAGGGAAGAGTAAAAATATGAAATAATAATAAATGGATTACACAGAATAATGACTTTTTTTATTTCTTAGTTTACATAATATATATTATAAGAAGTTATCACTTAATATTCATTTCCGTCTCATCACCTAAGATTACTTAAGGAAGTGAGACGGAATTTAAATTGTAGTTTAAGAAACTTAATTATAAAAAACCTTATTATTTTCATCTTAATATATATTTTTTCTATTTTGACCGGAATCATCCTGCTGGCAAGAAAATTTCTTCTTTACAGATTCTTCGATTTTAAACATACCTCAAATAAGGCGCCTAACATTTACATTTCAGTAATTCCGTTCCTTCGTTTGTATATGTATATACTCCTCTGCCAAGTAAAACCCCATCCATACCTCCACATATTATTCTATCTCTGAGAGTAAAGATTAAAACATGATGACCTCTGTTTTCAAGTTTCAGAAAAATATAATCGTTCTCTACCTTAAAGCCTGTTTCCTCACTAACCTCTCGAATTATCGCTTGTTCAAGTGTTTCTCCTTGTTCTAACCGCTTCTCTAGGAAATATATCAAGGAGTTTGCCTTCTCCCTTATTTTTAACCATTTCTACCTTCTTACCAGCCTTATCAAATAGAAATACATAGTAACATCTACTCTTACATAAATGCCCCCTCTTTTAAATATTAATGAAATAAAAAAATCCTGAAAATGTATATGATCAGGATTTATCTATATCTAAAATTGCTTAATTTTTTCATTATACTTAGCTTGTATCAACTTAGTCATTTTTCCAGGCTGC
>JAPSLU010000110.1 GCA_031180405.1 Bacillus sp. (in: firmicutes)
TTTGGATATTTAGCTTAAGAAGCAGACTATTAATAAACATGAAAAAGTCTGATTTGCCAACATAGTTTGGCCTTATATTTCTTTAAATACTTGACAAGAAAAAGCTTCGTATGTAGACTTATATGTTGTAAAGGTAATTCACTTAACAAGGGGGGTGGATCGGCATGATGCTTGAAAAAACGACGAGGTTAACCTATCTATTTGATTTTTATCAATCGTTGTTAACCCCTAAGCAAAAAAGCTATATGTCGTTATACTATTTAGATGATTTCTCCCTTGGTGAAATTGCGGAAGAGTACAGTGTTAGTAGACAAGCTGTTTACGATAACATTAAACGGACTGAAGCAATGCTGGAGCAATACGAGGAAAAGCTACTATTATTTCAAAAATTTCAAGAGCGACAGAAGATTATGACAAAGCTTCGTGAATTGTCAACTAGTGTGGAGGATAGCGAAGCGTTTGAAATCTTACTTCAAGAGCTTGAGAAGTTAGATTAGGAGGCGGCATATTATGGCTTTTGAGGGATTAGCCGACCGACTGCAGAATACAATGGCCAAAATACGCGGCAAGGGGAAAGTAACTGAAGCTGATGTAAAAGATATGATGCGTGAAGTACGCCTTGCACTTTTAGAAGCGGATGTTAACTTCAAAGTCGTAAAAGATTTTATTAAGCGCGTGAGTGAGCGCGCTGTTGGTCAAGAGGTTATGAAAAGCTTAACTCCAGGCCAACAGGTCATTAAAGTAGTTAAAGACGAGCTAACGGAATTAATGGGTGGAGAGCAAAGTAAGATTGCAGTATCAAATCGTCCCCCGACAGTTATTATGATGGTTGGTTTACAAGGTGCAGGTAAAACAACGACAACTGGAAAACTCGCAAACCTTTTAAGAAAAAAACATAACCGAAACCCTATGCTTGTTGCAGCAGATATTTATCGTCCTGCTGCTATTAAACAGCTTCAAACATTAGGAAAACAGCTAGATATGCCTGTTTTTTCTATGGGAGATCAAGTTAGTCCAGTTGAAATCGCAACAAAAGCTTTAGAGCACGCAAAGCAAGAGCACCATGACTATGTGATTATTGATACAGCCGGTCGACTTCATATTGATGAAAATCTAATGGAAGAGCTTGAACAGGTAAAAGAAATTGCGAAACCTGATGAAATCTTTCTGGTTGTTGACGCGATGACTGGTCAAGACGCAGTAAACGTTGCTAAAAGTTTTAATGAACAGCTTGGTTTAACAGGTGTTGTATTAACAAAGCTTGATGGTGATACACGTGGTGGAGCGGCATTATCAATTCGCTCTGTAACGAATACACCTATTAAATTTGTTGGTCTTGGTGAAAAGCTTGATGCATTAGAAGCGTTTCATCCAGAACGAATGGCATCAAGAATCTTAGGGATGGGCGATGTGTTAACACTCATCGAAAAAGCCCAAACGAATGTTGATGCAGAAAAAGCAAAAGAATTAGAACAAAAAATGCGAACAGCATCTTTTACATTTGATGACTTCCTTGAACAACTTGGACAAGTCCGAAATATGGGTCCTTTAGAGGATCTAATAGGCATGTTACCAGGTGCAAACAAGGTAAAGGGATTAAAAAATCTTCAGGTTGATGAAAAACAAATTAGCCATGTCGAGGCGATTATTAAATCAATGACAAAGGCTGAAAAAATCAATCCTGAAATCATGAATGCTTCTCGTAAAAAACGAATTGCTAAAGGTAGCGGTACCACTGTCCAAGAAGTGAACCGTTTATTAAAGCAATTTGAAGACATGAAAAAGATGATGAAGCAAATGACAAGCATGACTAAAGGTAAGAAAAAAGGTGGATTTAAATTCCCATTTATGTAATTTTAGAAATGGAAAATCCATTGTAATTAGATGTTTATTTATAAAAAAATGGATAATCCACTTGGTTTTTAAAGGTTTTTTTAAACTGACAAGAAAAAAACCTTTACATCATATAACTTATTTGATAATATACTATCTTGTTGAAACATTTTCGGAGGTGCTTTATAAAATGGCAGTTAAAATTCGTTTAAAACGTATGGGAGCAAAAAAGTCTCCTTTTTATCGTATCGTAGTAGCAGATTCTCGTTCACCACGTGATGGACGTTTCATTGAAGTTGTAGGAACTTACAACCCTGTTGCTCAACCAGCAGAAGTAAAAATCAATGAAGAATTAGCTCTTAAATGGATGTCAAATGGTGCAAAACCATCAGACACAGTTCGTAACTTGTTCTCTAACCAAGGCATTATGGAAAAATTCCATAACGCTAAAAACAGCAAGTAATGACTGTTGAGATGAAAGAGTTAATCGAAGCAATTGTGAAACCACTTGTTGACTTGCCAGAGCTAGTCGAGATTACTGAACTTGAACAGGAGCATCAAATCATATACCGTCTTTCTGTTCATAAAGGCGATGTCGGTAAAGTAATTGGCAAACAAGGACGGATCGCAAAAGCAATTCGAACTGTTGTTTATGCAGCAGGATCTAATTCATCTAAAAGAATTCAACTAGAAATTAATGACTAAAAAAGGGTGAGGAGGTTCCTCCCCTTTTTTTGTACAAAATTTTCAAAGTCGATATCCTACCAATTATCTAAAGTTTGTTAATGGTTTTTTGTATATCTCCGGGCGCCATCAGCTTAAATTATACATGTCGCTAAAAGACAGATAATCTTGCGCATATCTTAAAAGGTAAGAAGGTATATCAAGTCAACTTAGTTTTGGTGTCTAGCTTCAGCGCCTAGCAATTTGGAATGAATGAAAAAACCCATCTGTGCTTCGGGGCTGACCAAGGCGCTTGCGCTTTTCTAAGTATGAAGCTTTAAAAGGGGAGGAACAATAATGAAGATACTCCACCAGGTGACTGTTAAACAAATGTTAACGGAAACAAGTAAGCAATCACTACTTAACCAATTTTCTTCACGAAAAAAAGCATTAGAACAGGAATGTGACCAATTATATTTTGAGTATAAAAAAGTAGAGAAAACGAGTAAGCAGCTTGCGACTCAATTTTTAAAAGAAATTGAAAAAAGAAAAGAAAAAATGAAACTTGTAGATTTTCAATTAGAACAAGTACATACTTTACCTATTGGTAGTGAAATAAAAGAAAAAGAAGTAAAAGCTATAGTAGAAGTCAATGTGGGTGACAATTGGGATGAATTAATCCAAGAAAAAACAATTGTCATTAAAGACGGTATTGTGGATCAAATACGCCTGAGGTGATAAATATGGCAGAAAAATGGTTTAATGTTGGAAAAATAGTAAATACACATGGTATTAGAGGTGAAGTACGAGTTATTTCTAAAACAGATTTTGCTGAAGAAAGATATGAGCCTGGTAATACGTTATATATTTTCCAGGAAGATTCAGATGATCCAGTAGAGGTTATTGTGGATAGTCACCGTGTACACAAAAATTTTGACCTTTTGACTTTTGAAGGAATGCATTCAATACAAGATGTCGAGCAATTTAAAGGTTCTCTATTAAAGGTAACTGAATCTCAGCTTTCTGAGCTTGAAGAAGGTGAATATTACTTTCATGAAATAATTGGGTGTAAAATGTTCACAGATGAGGGAGAAGAGATTGGTACCATTCGTGAAATCCTAGCAACGGGTGCAAATGATGTATGGGTTGTGAAAAGAAAAGTTGGAAAAGACTTGCTAGTTCCCTATATCGATGAAATTGTTAAGGATATCGATATTGACGAAAAGAAAATTGTCATAACTCCTATGGAAGGGTTACTAGATTAATGAAGATTGATTTTTTAACACTATTTCCAGATATGTTTCATGGGGTTTTAAATGAATCAATTCTTAAAAAAGCTCAGGAAAAAAAGGCTGTTACGTTTAATGTGATTAATTTTCGTCAGTATTCAACGAATAAGCATCAAAATGTTGATGACTACCCCTATGGCGGAGGAGCTGGAATGGTTCTAACACCCCAACCTATTTTTGATGCAGTTGAGGATATTCGACATCGGGCAAAGTCTGAACCGAAAGTGATCCTGGTATGTCCGCAAGGTGAACGATTTACGCAGTCTAAGGCGGAAGAATTAGCAAAAGAGGATCATCTTCTTTTTATATGTGGACATTATGAGGGCTATGATGAGCGAATTAGAGAACAACTTGTAACAGACGAAATCTCTATTGGTGACTTCGTCTTAACAGGTGGAGAGCTCGCATCAATGGTTATTACAGATAGCGTTGTACGTCTCTTACCTGGGGTACTTGGGAATGAAGATTCACCTATACTTGATTCCTATAGCTCGGGATTACTTGAACACCCACACTACACAAGACCTGCAGAGTTTAGAGGTTTAAAAGTACCCGATGTTCTTTTATCGGGTAATCATAAATTGATTGCTGACTGGAGAGAAGAACAATCGTTAAGAAGAACCTTTGATCGTCGTCCAGATTTGCTAGAAACCTATCCATTAACAGACAAACAGAAAGCATTAATTAATAAATGGCAAAATGAAAACTAGCTATTGCACCCAATGTGTTGATATGGTATGATAAATCTCGTGACTTGCAGAAGAATATGATGCAGTCTTTTAAAACGATGTTCCGCTGCAATGATAAATGTTGGGATGAGCATCTGTTGGAAGGAGTTGAAAACGATGCAAAAACTAATTGAAGAAATCACAAAAGAACAACTAAAAACTGATTTACCTGCATTCCGTCCTGGTGATACTGTACGTGTACACGTAAGTATTGTTGAGGGTACGCGTGAGCGTATTCAGGTATTTGAAGGTGTTGTGATTAAGCGTCGTGGTGGTGGAATTAGCGAAACATTTACTGTTCGTAAGATCTCTTACGGTGTAGGTGTTGAACGTACTTTCCCTGTACACACACCAAAGATCGCGAAGTTAGAAGTAATTCGTCGCGGTAAAGTTCGCCGTGCGAAACTTTACTACCTACGTCAATTACGTGGTAAAGCTGCGCGTATTAAAGAAATTCGATAAGACAGCTTAGTTTTGACTAAGCCTCAAATATATGGGTCAGAGGTTCTGTCCGTATAGTTGATAAGGAGCTTGTTGCTTAACAAGCTCCTTTTTCAATAATTCGGACTATGCACGTTAATAATATGTGTATATCTTGAAATAGACTGTGGACATAATGATTGCTAGAAGTAGGTGAAACAAGTGACAAAAAAGAAAAATGAATTTCTTGAATGGATAAAAGCATTAGTTATTGCTATTTTGTTAGCAGCAATTATCAGATCCTTCTTTTTTGCACCTATTGTAGTTGATGGTTATTCAATGATGCCAACCTTACATACACAAGATCGAATGATTGTTAATAAATTTTCATATAAAATTGGTGAACCAGAACGGTTTGATATTGTTGTTTTCCATGCTACTGTAGATAAAGATTATATAAAACGTGTCATAGGCTTACCTGGAGATCATATTGAGTATAAAAATGATACCCTTTATATTAATGGGAAAGAATATGAGGAGCCATATCTTGATGAATATAAAGAAGAACTCATTGATGGTCCATTAACAGAACCCTTTGATTTAGAAAGCATTACAGGGCAATCTACGGTACCAGAAGGACATCTCTTTGTGATGGGAGATAATAGAAGACAAAGTAAGGACAGTAGACATATAGGTACGATCCCGGTTGAAGAGGTCATGGGAAAAACGAGTTTCGTTTATTGGCCGTTTTCGGATATCCGTTTCGTTGAGTAAGAAAAAAAGAAGGTGTTTATATGACAATACAATGGTTCCCAGGACATATGGCAAAAGCAAGGAGACAAGTAACAGAAAAACTAAAACTAATTGATATTGTTTTTGAGCTTGTCGATGCTAGAATCCCGATGTCATCAAGAAATCCAATGATTGATGAGATTGTCTCGTCAAAACCAAGAATAGTGTTACTGAATAAAGCTGATAAAGCTGATGATTCTATGACAAAACAGTGGATTGAATACTTTAAAGATCACGATATTTCTGCTATAGCAATAGATGCTCAATCAGGAACAGGTTTAAAGCAAATTACTTCTCTTGCTAAAATTCTTTTAAAAGAGAAGTTTGATAAAATGGTTGCTAAAGGAATTAAACCTCGTGCTATCCGTGCTCTAATTATTGGTATTCCGAACGTAGGTAAGTCAACTCTTATTAACAGGCTTGCAAAGAAAAATATTACGAAGACCGGTGATAGACCAGGTGTCACAACTGCTCAACAATGGGTAAAAGTTGGAAATGAACTAGAGCTTCTAGACACACCTGGTATCCTTTGGCCGAAGTTTGAGGATCAATTAGTTGGTCAAAAACTTGCAACAACTGGTGCAATAAAAGATGCCATTTTAAACCTTCAGGATGTGACTGTCTTTGCTTTGGGTTTCTTAAAAGAAAATTATCCAAAAAGGTTGATAGAACGTTTTAATTTAGATGAGCTTCCTGAAGAAATTGTTCCTCTCTTTGATGAAATTGGAAAGAAACGTGGCTGCATAATGCCAGGGGGTTATATAGATTATGATAAAACCTCTGAACTGATTTTAAGAGAAATTCGAACAGATAAGTTAGGGAAATTATCGTTTGAATCACCGAAAGATTTTAATTCTAAAAGTGAATAAAACATTGACCCGCATAAAATTCGCGGGTCTTTATTTATTTACTTTCCCGCCGATATAATGGATATATGTTTGATTCAAATGACTTACATATGTGGGTATAAAAGCAATAACAAGGAGAAATCGATTATGTCATTAACAACGAAAGAAATTCAACTAAAACTTGCTACGATTAAAAATGAAAATGATCCATTCTTGATTGATTGCCAAACAGATAGTAGAAAAGGGGTACAGCAATTAGTTGAAAAATGGTTTAAGCAATATGAACAAGAAAAAAAACTCCAATATCAATTTTACAGCATGCTTAGTTTCGAGAGAGAAGCAAAAAGAAATGGCTTTGATTTTATAGCTGGAATTGATGAGGTCGGCCGTGGACCACTAGCAGGACCAGTGGTAGCAGCTGCAGTGATCTTAAAAGAGGAATGCTATTTACCTGGTTTAACGGATTCGAAGAAGCTATCTTCGACAATGAGAGATCGCTTCTTCGAAACGATACATGATCAGGCAGAAGCAATAGGTGTTGGAATTGTTCCTCCGGCAATCATCGATAAAATCAATATATATGAAGCTACAAAACTAGCTATGACTAAGGCAATCGAAAAGCTTTCACCTACTCCCACTTATTTGCTAATAGATGCAATGAAACTTGAAATACCAATTCCTCAAGAAGCCATTATTAAAGGAGATTCAAAAAGTATATCAATCGCAGCTAGTTCTGTAATTGCAAAGGTCACTCGAGATCGAATAATGGAAAACCTTGGTCGTAAACACCCAGAATACGGGTTTGATCAACATATGGGATATGGAACAAAGTATCATTTAGATGCATTGAGATTACATGGGGTTACAGAACATCATCGAAAAAGCTTTGCCCCTGTAAAAGATCTTTTAACGACTTGATAAAGGGGAGGAGGAAAGGGGATGGTCCATATAGAAGCGATAAAAAACGTGTTTCAACAGGCTGTTTCTCAAATGAATATGTCAGCAGAACAGATGACATTAAAAGAGGATCAATTGGTAAAAGGGCAAATACTTAAACTCTTTCCTGATCAAAAAGCTCTTATTCAAGTCGGTCAATCACAGCTTGTTGCGGATCTTGAAGCATCAATAAATGCTTCACAAAGTTACTGGTTTCGTGTGAAAGGTTCCGGATCGAAAGGACTTCAACTTAAAATAATAAAACAGGTTGAAGAAGATAAATTCACTAAGCAATCATTAGCAAAAGACTTGCTTAGTATGTTTCAACAAAAGCCTTCAAAAGAGAATATTTTACTAGCAAATGAGTTGGTGAAGGAAGACATTCCAGTAACTAAGGAACAGCTTGTAACAGCCTTAGAGCTCCTAAAGAATACTCCAAAAAGGGATATTCCTACATTTATAAGTGCTGTAAAATTTGCAATCAAGCAACAATATCCCCTATCAGAAAATGTGATTAAATCACTTGTTCAGGTTCAAACAAATGTCCCGTTAGCTGGACAATTAGACTTATTACTTCAGTCGCTTCAACATGTAGACCTAGAAACGGGTTTAGTGAAGAAGCTGCAACAATCCTTAATACAGTTAATGCGGAAGTCTGTAGATCAAATAATAGATGTGGAGACTTTGAGAGAGCTACAAGCGCTAAAAGAGATGCTAGTAGCTGTTAGTAAGGAAGGCGAGGCATATGTTCTGAAAGACCAGATAGAACCTCTTATTCATCGCCTGAACGGTCAGTCGTTGCTTCAACAAGATCTTGGTCCAACATCTCAATTTATAACTCTAGTTCCTCTCTTTGGTATTAATCGCTCAGATTTGACAATTCAGTGGAATGGGAAAAGACAAAATGATGGTACAATTGACCCTGCCTTTTGTCGAATTATTTTTTACTTGCAACTACCAGTTCTAAACGAGACGATGGTTGATGTTCAAATACAAAATCGAGTAATGACAATAAACATAACAAATGATCATGAGAATGTTAGACAATTTGTCGCTGGAAATTCAAATATTCTAAAAGAGCTTTTGGCAAAAATTGATTACCGTTTATCTTTAATATCAGTAAAACCTTTTGATTCTACTTCCAATCATAAAATAACAAATAAACAACTGAACTTAACGAGCAGGAATGGAACTTATACAGGGGTTGATGTGAAAATATGACGAAAAAGGATGCTGTAAGAAAGGCGATTGCCTTAAGATATGATAGTGAAAAAGAACAAGCTCCAAAAGTGATTGCAAAAGGAAATGGAATTATAGCTGAAGAAATACTTGAAGCTGCAAAACAAAACGAAATACATGTTCATGAAGACCATGCACTTGTTGAGCTATTATCAAAGTTAGAGATTCACCAACAAATACCAGAGGAATTGTATGAAGCAGTATCAGAAATATTCGTGTTTGTTTATAACATAGAAAAAGAAATATTGAAAAAATAAATGATAGCGGATCGCTCACCTTAGTATAGTGCATTTGAAATATAAGGGGAAATTTCTTACTCTACTATTTCTCCTGTTTTTTTTTCGTTTTGTATAGGTGAAAAATATTGTGGTTTTGGGTGTGTGTTTATATTAAAAAAATAAAAATTAACTTGAATTTTACTATTTTGTGCGGAATTGTAGACAAGGTTCAATCTATTATATAAAATGAAAGCGCAGTCTAATTTTATCTTTGCAAATTGGTTAGGAGGATGGCTAATGAATATCCATGAGTACCAAGGAAAAGAACTCCTTCGTAAATACGGAGTTTCTGTACCAAATGGACGAGTAGCTTTTTCTGTGGATGAAGCAGTTGAAGCTGCAAAAGAACTTGGAACAGATGTAGTAGTAGTAAAAGCTCAAATCCATGCAGGTGGACGCGGGAAAGCTGGCGGGGTAAAAGTAGCAAAAAACCTTGAAGAAGCACGTACATATGCTGAAGAAATTTTAGGTAAAACACTTGTTACACATCAAACAGGCCCGGAAGGTAAGGAAGTGAAACGACTCCTTATTGAAGAGGGTTGTGATATTAAGAAAGAATATTATGTAGGTCTTGTATTAGACCGGGCAACATCCCGAGTGGTTCTAATGGCTTCTGAAGAAGGTGGAACTGAAATTGAGGAAGTAGCAGAGAAAACTCCAGAAAAAATCTTTAAAGAAGTGATTGATCCTGCAGTAGGTCTACAAGGCTATCAAGCTAGAAGAATAGCATTTAACATTAATATTCCAAAAGAGTTAGTTGGCCAAGCTGTTAAATTCATGATGGGATTATATCAAGTTTTCGTAGAAAAAGATTGTTCCATTGCAGAGATTAATCCATTAGTTATCACGGGTGATGGGAAAGTTATGGCACTTGACGCTAAGTTGAACTTTGATTCAAATGCCTTATATCGCCATAAGGATATTGTGGAATATCGTGACTTAGAAGAAGAAGATCCAAAAGAGATTGAAGCATCAAAATATGACTTAAGTTATATTTCCTTAGAAGGTAACATCGGCTGTATGGTTAATGGAGCTGGTCTTGCGATGTCTACAATGGATATTATTAAATATTACGGCGGTAACCCTGCAAACTTCCTGGATGTTGGGGGCGGTGCAACCGCAGAAAAAGTAACAGAAGCATTTAAAATCATTCTTTCTGATAAAAATGTAAAAGGAATTTTTGTTAACATCTTTGGTGGAATCATGAAATGTGATGTCATTGCAGAAGGTGTTGTTGAAGCGACAAAACAAGTTGGTTTAGAAATTCCACTTGTCGTACGACTTGAAGGGACAAATGTTGAATTAGGTAAGAACATTTTAAACGAATCTGGATTAAACATTACTTCTGCAGAGTCTATGGCTGACGGTGCACAAAAAATCGTTTCATTAGTGAAGTAAGAAAGGCAGGGGACAAACATGAGTGTATTTATTAATAAAGATACAAAAGTTATTGTACAAGGTATAACTGGTTCAACAGCGCTATTTCATACGAAGCAAATGCTTGAGTATGGTACTAATATCGTTGGTGGTGTAACACCTGGTAAAGGTGGTACTGAAGCAAGCGGTGTACCTGTTTTTAATACAGTTCAAGAAGCAGTGCAAGCGACTGGTGCCAATGCATCTGTTATTTATGTGCCTGCTCCTTTCGCTGCTGATGCGATTATGGAAGGCGTAGACGCTGAGCTTGATTTAGTAATCTGTATTACAGAGCATATACCGGTAATGGATATGGTAAAAGTAAAACGATACATGGAAGGCAAGAAGACGCGTCTCGTAGGACCAAACTGTCCTGGTGTTATTACACCTGAAGAGTGTAAAATTGGAATTATGCCTGGATACATACACAAAAAAGGCCATGTAGGTGTTGTTTCACGTTCTGGTACCCTTACGTATGAAGCAGTTCATCAGTTGTCACAAGCAGGTATTGGTCAATCTACAGCTGTAGGTATTGGTGGAGATCCTGTTAATGGTACTAACTTCATTGACGTGTTAAAGGCATTTAACGAAGATGAGGACACGTATGCTGTAATCATGATTGGCGAAATTGGTGGAACAGCGGAAGAAGAGGCAGCAGAATGGGTTAAAGCTAACATGACAAAACCTGTCGTTGGATTTATTGGTGGACAAACAGCACCACCAGGAAAACGTATGGGTCATGCTGGTGCAATTATTTCTGGTGGTAAAGGTACAGCAGAAGAGAAAATTAAAACATTGAATGCATGTGGTATAAAGGTGGCTGAAACTCCATCAGTAATGGGAGAAACGCTTATTTCTGTTTTACAAGATCAAGGGTTACTGGAGAAATGTAAAACACATTAATTTATAGTATAGTAGGAACAGGATGGAACGCCTGTTCCTCTTTCTTGTGGAGAAATGGAGGAAAATATGGGAGAAGTGACAAAAAAATTATTTTTACTAGCGCATTGTAAAGGGCTAAGCCAACAAACTCTTAATAAAATCATGAAAATTGATCCTACACTAGAGCTTTTTTTTCACTTGAAAGATCACGAATGGGAAGTCCATTTTAAAATAAAAAAAGAGAAGATACGAGCGATAAAAAAAGAATATCATTCATTGTCATACGAATTTCTTAAAAACAAATATCACCAACAAGAAATCAATTTCCTCCCTCTCAAAAATGAGAAATATCCACGTTTGCTAAGACAAATACCAGATCCCCCACCATTCTTGTTTTATAAGGGTGATATTGAGTTATCTCATCAAACATATATAATCAGTGTTGTAGGTACAAGGTTTCCTAGCCGATATGGTCAATTAGCGCTAGAATATATATTAAACCCTTTAGTTAAGAAGAATTGGGTCATTGTTAGTGGTATGGCGAAAGGGATTGATGCCTTGGCACACGAAACTGCGATAAATCAAAAGGGGAAAACAATTGCAGTTATTGCTGGCGGTTTTTATCATCTATATCCTAAGCAAAATCAGTCTCTAGCAGAAGAGATGATGTCTTCACATCTGATACTTTCAGAACACCCTCCATCTACAACTCCTCAAAAATGGCATTTTCCAATGAGGAATAGGATTATTAGTGGCCTTTCATTAGGAACTATTATTATCCAGGCTAAGAAAAAAAGTGGATCACTTATTACCGCACAACAAGCTCTTGAGCAGAATCGTGAGGTATTTGCGATTCCTGGATCTATATTTGAAGAATGTAGTTCTGGTACAAATGAGTTGATTCAAAATGGGGCAAAATTAGTTCAAGATGTTTCACATATTATCGAAGAGTTTCCTCAAGTAACCAATGAACTTGTTTAAAAAGATATGCAAAGGGCGAGAATTTTTGTCAATTTAGTAAAAATATTCATGTTTTTTCTTATGAAATTGGTATATGATTAGGGTAATTTATTTCTAATTTGTTTGACAAACGATATAGGAATATTTAATAATAGTGGAGATTTCAGTATAGGTTGAAATAAAAATGTTCTAAACAATTAGGTGAGTGGAACGTTTTCTTCATAAAACATTGTTTATTTTAAATATATTTACGCCATTATTTTCTATAAACGAAAAATAAGAAATATTAAAGAGAGAATACCTCTTAAGGAGGATACCAGGCATGTCGGACTATTTAGTGATTGTGGAATCGCCTGCAAAGGCAAAAACAATTGAACGGTATTTAGGGAAAAAATATAAAGTAAAGGCGTCAATGGGACATGTTCGTGATTTACCAAAAAGTCAAATTGGTGTAGATGTTGAGCATAACTTTGAGCCGAAATATATAACGATTAGAGGAAAAGGCTCGGTGCTAAAGGAATTAAAAACAGCTGCCAAAAAGGCGAAAAAAGTTTATTTAGCGGCTGACCCGGATCGTGAAGGGGAAGCGATCGCTTGGCACTTAGCACATAGTCTTGATGTAGATATTAATTCTGATTGTCGAGTTGTTTTTAATGAAATCACAAAGGATGCGATTAAAGAATCATTCAAGCATCCTCGTTCAATCAATATGGACCTCGTTGATGCCCAGCAAGCTAGACGTGTTCTAGATCGATTAGTTGGTTATAAAATTAGTCCTATCCTTTGGAAAAAAGTAAAAAAGGGTTTGAGTGCTGGAAGAGTGCAGTCTGTTGCTGTTAGATTAATTATCGATCGGGAAAATGAAATAAAAGAATTTGAACCTGAAGAATATTGGTCAATTGAGGGTCAATTTTTAAAAGGTCAAAAAGAATTTGAAGCTTCATTTTACGGAGTAAATGGCGAGAAAAAAGCATTGAATAACGAATCGGTAGTAAAAGAGATTTTAAGTACTATAAAAGAGAACAAGTTCAAGGTAGAAAGGGTAACAAAGAAAGAACGAAAAAGAAACCCTGCTGTCCCTTTTACAACATCTACTTTACAACAAGAAGCAGCCCGTAAATTAAATTTTAGAGCAAAGAAAACAATGATGATTGCTCAACAGTTATACGAAGGAATAGATCTAGGTAAAGAGGGAACAGTTGGATTAATTACCTATATGAGAACTGATTCAACTAGAATATCTGAGACAGCACAAACAGAAGCTACTCAATTTATAACGGAAAAATACGGGGAAGATTTTGTTGGAAGTAAAGAAAAGTCAGTCAAGAAGAATACAAATGCTCAAGATGCGCATGAAGCCATTCGACCAACATCAACACTAAGAGATCCGGCTTCTATAAAAGAATTTTTAAGTAGGGATCAATTAAGACTTTACAAGTTAATTTGGGAACGGTTTGTATCGAGTCAAATGGCACCAGCGATTCTGGATACGATGAGTGTTGATTTAGTCAACAATGGGGTTATGTTTAGAGCTACTGGTTCAAAGATAAAATTTCCTGGATTTATGAAGGTCTATGTTGAAGGAAATGATGATCAAGTAGAAGAAAAAGACCGATTACTACCTGATTTAAAAGAAGGTGATGAGGTTTATTCTAAAGACATTGAACCGTCACAACATTTTACTCAACCACCACCTCGTT
>JAPSLU010000003.1 GCA_031180405.1 Bacillus sp. (in: firmicutes)
TTTATCCGTTATGAAGTTGGTGAAGGTATCGAGAAACGTCAAGATAACTTTGCTGAAGAAGTAATGAGCCAAGTTAAAAAATAATTGACTAAGTTTGTTAAACACATTTCAAAAAATATGTTTAACCTACAAATGTTTTTCTTATAATGTAAAAAGGGAACACAGCCTGTGTTCCCTTCTTTTCGAGATATGGAAGTAATGCTTGTATATATGTAGGGACGTTAAGTAAAGAGCGGAACTGAGAGTTGGAGGTAATTATGAGTAAACCTAAATATAACCGTATTGTACTTAAATTAAGTGGTGAAGCACTTGCTGGTGATAACGGATTTGGTATTAATCCATCTGTTATTCAATCAATCGCAAAACAAGTCAAAGAAATCGCGGAACTAGATGTTGAAGTTGCTGTTGTTGTTGGTGGCGGAAACATTTGGAGAGGCAAAATAGGTAGTGAAATGGGAATGGACCGTGCTACTGCAGATTATATGGGAATGCTTGCGACTGTCATGAACTCTCTAGCTTTGCAGGATAGTCTTGAAACACAAGGAATTCAAACTCGTGTGCAAACATCAATAGAAATGAGACAGGTTGCAGAGCCTTACATAAGGAGAAAAGCGATTCGTCATTTAGAGAAAAAACGAGTTGTAATCTTTGCAGCGGGAACAGGTAACCCATATTTCTCAACAGATACTACAGCTGCTTTACGTGCTGCTGAAATTGAAGCTGATGTCATTCTTATGGCGAAAAACAATGTTGATGGAGTTTATAGTGCTGACCCTAGAGTTGATAAAGAGGCTGTAAAATATGAGACATTATCTTACTTAGATGTTTTAAAAGAAGGTTTAGCTGTAATGGATTCAACTGCATCTTCTCTATGTATGGATAATGATATTCCATTAATTGTCTTCTCTATCATGGAAGAAGGAAATATTAAACGCGCCGTTACTGGTGAAAATATTGGAACAATAGTTAGGGGGAAATAATTATGGCTAAACAGGTATTAGCAAACACAAAGGAAAAAATGGAAAAAGCTGTTAGTTCTTTAAGTCGTGAATTGGCATCTGTAAGAGCAGGCCGTGCTAGCTCAAATCTTTTAGATAAGATCTCTGTAGATTATTATGGTGCTCCAACACCAGTTAACCAGCTTGCTTCTATTAGTGTTCCTGAAGCTCGATTATTAGTGATTCAACCTTATGATAAAACGATCCTTGGTGATATCGAAAAAGCAATTTTAAAATCTGACCTTGGATTAACACCATCAAATGACGGTTCACTTATTCGTTTGTCAATTCCTGCATTAACAGAAGAACGACGTAAAGAACTTGTGAAATTAGTTAAAAAATATGCGGAAGAGGCAAAAGTCGCAATCCGTAATATTAGACGTGATGGAAACGATGACTTGAAAAAGTTAGAAAAAAACGGTGAGATTACTGAGGATGAATTACGTGGTAACACAGAAGATGTCCAAAAACTAACTGATGGATATATTGTTAAAGTAGATCAAGTGGCAAAAGATAAAGAAAAAGAAATTATGGAAGTTTAATTTTAATTGCTGGGGCTTGATTTCAAAAACGCGAATAATCGTGTAAAAGAAATTTACAGTTTCCTAATCGGCGAAATATATGTACAATAGGTATGGAAAGACCCTCTAATGTTTACAGGGGGTTTTTTTGTTAATACTGTTAACGTCATCATGGTAGAATAAGAATCATGAATTAATTGGGTGATGGAGGAATCACATGCTCAACATATTAAAAAAATGGAAAGGTACTCCTCAGCCTTCCAAAGAACAAATCGTAAATAAAGAGGAAATTTTAAAGGGAGAAATACCTAAACATATTGCTATTATTATGGATGGAAACGGGAGATGGGCGAAAAAACGTGCTCTACCTAGAATGGCTGGACATCATGAAGGAATGAAAGTGGTAAGGAAAATTACAAAGCAGGCAAATAAACTTGGTGTGAAGGTTCTTACCTTATATGCTTTTTCGACAGAAAACTGGAAACGTCCAAAAATTGAGGTAGACTACCTTATGAAGTTGCCAGAGGAATTTCTGACAACGTATTTGCCAGAACTTATTGAGGAAAATGTTCAGGTCCGGATAATGGGTGATAAAAAAAGACTTCCTTCACATACATTAAATGCAGTTGAGAAGGCAATGGAGCAAACAAAAGCTAATGATGGCCTTATTTTAAATTTTGCTTTAAACTATGGAAGTCGCACAGAGATTATTTCTGCGGTTCAACAAATAGCGCAGGATGTTGAAGCTGGAAATTTAGAGAAGGATTCAATCGATGAAACTGTATTCTCAAATTATTTAATGACACAAACACTAACTGATCCTGATTTATTAATTCGCACTAGTGGGGAAATAAGGTTAAGTAATTTTATGCTATGGCAACTGGCATATACAGAATTTTGGTTTACAGATGTACTTTGGCCTGATTTTAATGAACAATGTTTTCTGGAAGCTATCTACACATATCAACAAAGAGGCCGCAGATATGGTGGCATATAAAGGTGATGAAGTTAAAAAATGAAACAACGAATTCTAACAGCAGTTTTAGCAGCCGCTGTATTTCTTCCATTTGTCATTTACGGTAAACTTCCGTTTACAATATTTGTATATTTACTCGGATCAATTGGGCTGTATGAATTATTAAAGATGAAAAAAATTGCATTAGTAAGTATACCCGGACTTTTGAGTTTATTAATTTTATGGGTTCTATTAATACCAAATTCTTATATAACAGTATTAGATGATGTAAATTTTTCAAAAGCTGAGTTTGCTTTACTTGGACTTTTACTACTACTAACCTATACGGTTGTGACAAAAAATAAATTCACATTTGATGATGTGGGATTTGTTGTTATTTCCGTATTCTATTTAGGGATTGGCTTTTACTTCTTCATTGAAACGAGAAATTTAGATCTAGAACATGTATTTTATGCATTATTCTTGATTTGGGTGACAGATTCAGGTGCATACTTTGTAGGTCGTGCTATGGGGAAAAACAAGCTTTGGCCTGAAATAAGCCCAAATAAAACAGTAGAAGGGGCACTAGGTGGTGTTGTATTCGCTGTAATTTTCGGGTGGGTATACCAGTATTTCACTAATGTGTTCGATAATTATTTAATTGTGACGATAATGTCCATTCTACTTTCTATTTTTGGACAAATAGGAGATCTTGTTGAATCTGCATTTAAGCGTCATTATCAAGTGAAGGATTCAGGAACAATCCTGCCTGGGCACGGGGGAATACTTGATCGCTTTGACAGTTTGTTATTTGTTTTACCTTTGCTTCATTTTTTAGAAATTCTTATATAATGGAATAGGTTATAAGAGATAAACGCTAAGTATACGTATTTCTTTTTTGATTGGAAGTGACTTCGTGAAAAAAATTAGTCTTTTAGGTGCTACTGGTTCCATAGGAATCCAAACATTAGATGTGATTGAAGCACATCCAGATCAGTTCAAACTTATTTCAATGTCCTTTGGCAGCAACGTCTCTTCAGGTATTGATATTATTCGTAAATTTAAACCGCGTTTTGTTGCGGTTAAAGATAAAGAAGTATATGACAAATTGAAAATAGAGTTATTTAATGACGATGTGAAAATTGCTTTTGGTCATGATGCTCTGATTGAGGCAGCTATCTATGATGGCGTAGATTGTTTAGTGAATGCAGTTGTTGGAAGTGTTGGGCTTGTTCCAACTCTTAAAGCAATTGAAAATAGGATAACAATTGCTCTTGCGAATAAGGAAACGTTAGTAACAGCTGGTCATCTTGTTACTGATTATGCGAAAAAATATAATGTGGATATTTTGCCAGTAGATAGTGAGCATTCTGCGATATATCAATGTCTACAAGGGGAAAACCATAAACGTATTGAACGGTTAATTGTCACAGCTTCTGGGGGAAGCTTTCGTGATAAAACGCGAGAAGAACTAACGAATGTTACAGTAGAGCAAGCTCTAAATCACCCTAATTGGTCAATGGGCGCAAAAATTACAATTGATTCTGCGACTATGATGAACAAGGGACTTGAGGTCATTGAAGCCCACTGGTTATTTGATATCCCCTATAAAAAGATAGATGTTTTATTACATAAAGAAAGTATCATTCACTCCTTAGTCGAATTTCAGGATCACAGTATAATTGCGCAATTAGGAACACCTGATATGAGAGTTCCTATTCAGTATGCATTAACATATCCTGACCGATTACAAGTGAAAAATTCAAAAAAACTTGAACTATGGGAAGTTGGGAAATTACATTTTAATAAAGCCGATTTTAATAGGTATAAATGCTTACAATTTGCCTATGACTCAGGTAAAATAGGTGGAACAATGCCAACAGTCTTAAATGCTGCTAATGAAGAAGCTGTGGCAGCTTTTTTAAAGGGTAAAATTAAATTCCTTCAGATTGAAGAGTTTATTGAAAGAGCTATGGATAAGCACGAGAGCATTGCACATCCAGATTTAGAGCAAATTCAAGAAGTAGATCAACGAACTCGAAATTTTGTACAAACATTAATCTCATAAAGGTGGTCATACATATGAATACAGTGATAGCGTTTGTCCTTATTTTCGGTGCTCTTGTTTTTTTTCATGAGCTAGGTCATTTGATTTTTGCAAACCGTGCAGGTATTCTTTGCCGTGAGTTTGCAATTGGATTCGGACCTAAAATTCTATCTTTTAAAAAAAATGAAACTGTCTACACCATACGCCTGTTGCCAATAGGTGGTTTTGTCCGTATGGCTGGAGAAGATCCAGAGGTTATTGAGGTTAAGCCTGGACATAATGTGGGGTTGCTTTTTAATAAAGATGACAAAGTTGAAAAGATTATTTTAAATAATAAAGAAAAATATCCAAGTGCACGAGTAATAGAAGTTGAAAACGTTGATTTGGAGCATAGTTTGTTCATCTCAGGTTATGAGCATGGAGAAGACGAATTCCTAAAACGTTTTGAGGTTAGTGAAACATCTTACTTTATTGTCGATGGACAACAAACACAGATTGCTCCTTACAATCGCCAATTTCAATCTAAGACAGTAGGGCAAAGAATTGCTGCAATTTTTGCGGGACCATTAATGAATTTTCTATTGGCATTCGTTATCTTGTTTTCTCTAGGATTTATCCAAGGTGCTCCTGTTAATGAAGCAAGACTAGGTGAATTAACTTCAGATGGATCTGCAAATGAGGCTGGGTTAAAAGAAGGTGATGAAGTACACTCCATCGAAGGTGAAGCAACTTCAACTTGGGAGGAAGTCGTTTCAATTATTCAGTCAAATCCAGATAAAGAATTAACATTTGAGGTTGAACGTGACGGAGAAATTTTAAGCTTTGAGGTTGTTCCTGAGGCAACAAAAGTGGGAGAAAATGTGATTGGTCGAATCGGCGCATACAATCCGGTAGACAAATCATTTGGTAGTTCCTTAAAGTATGGTTTTGTTGAAACTTACACTTGGACAAAAGAAATTCTTATTGGTTTTGGTAAGCTAGTGACAGGTCAATTTTCAATTGATATGCTCTCAGGTCCTGTTGGTATTTATGATATGACAGATCAGGTGGCTGAGTCAGGAACGACTAATTTACTTAGATGGGCAGCACTTTTGAGCATTAATTTAGGTATAGTCAACCTATTACCTATCCCAGCCCTAGATGGTGGACGCTTATTATTCTTATTCATTGAGGCGTTAAGAGGAAAGCCGATCGATCGACAAAAAGAAGGAATTGTTCATTTTATTGGCTTTTCCCTACTAATGCTATTAATGCTTGTTGTAACCTGGAATGACATTCAACGCTTATTCCTATAAAATAGAGTTTAATTAAAATAGAGGTGCTTGTAATGAAACAAAGTATGACGTTTATTCCAACTCTTAGAGAAGTCCCAGCTGATGCCGAAGTAAAAAGCCATCAGCTAATGTTAAGAGCCGGATTTATTAGACAAAACACTAGTGGTGTGTATAGCTACTTACCTTTAGCGCAAAGGGTTCTTAAAAAAGTTGAACAAATTGTTCGTGAGGAAATGGACAAAGCAGGTGCTTCAGAATTATTAATGCCAGCCTTACAGCAAAGTGAATTATGGCAGGAATCTGGTCGTTGGTTTTCTTACGGCCCAGAACTGATGAGATTAAAAGATCGTCATAATCGCGAATTTGCACTTGGTGCAACACATGAAGAAATGATTACAAGTCTTGTTAGAGATGAGATTAAATCATATAAACGACTTCCATTAGCCCTATATCAAATTCAAACGAAATTCCGTGACGAAAAACGTCCACGTTTTGGTGTATTACGTGGGCGGGAGTTTATTATGAAGGATGCTTATTCATTTCATGCAACAAATGAAAGCTTAGATGAAGGTTATGAAAAAATGTTTACTGCCTATCAAAATATATTCTCACGAATTGGGTTAGACTTTAGAGCTGTTATTGCAGATTCAGGTGCAATGGGTGGTACAGATACACATGAATTTATGGTTCTATCTGAAATTGGTGAAGATACAATTGCTTATTCTGACACATCACAATATGCTGCTAACATTGAGATGGCACCTGTCATTACAGCATATGAAAAAAGTAGTGACGAATTAAAAGACCTACAAAAGGTTGAAACACCTGAACAGAAAACAATTGAAGAGGTTTCAACGTTCTTACAGGTATCAAAAGAAGAGTGTATTAAATCTGTTCTTTTTAAAGTAGACGAAAAATTTGTTCTAGTGCTCGTACGCGGTGATCATGAGGTAAACGATATTAAAGTGAAAAACCTTTATGGTGCATCAGTAGTTGAATTAGCAACATCAGAAGAAACAACAGAAGCATTAAAATGTATTCCAGGTTTTGTTGGACCGATCAATGTTTCTAACGAGGTTGAGGTTATTGCTGACCATGCGGTAGCGGCAGTTGTAAATGGAGTATGTGGTGCAAATGAAGAATCATTCCATTATACTGGAGTAAATATTGATCGTGATGCAAAAATAGCACAATTTGCTGATCTACGCTTTATTCAAGAAGGTGATATTTCTCCTGATGGTAAAGGTACGATTAAATTTGCAAAAGGTATAGAAGTTGGACACGTATTTAAATTAGGAACTAGATATAGTGAGGCTATGAATGCAACATTTTTAGATGAAAATGGACGTACTCAGCCAATGATCATGGGCTGCTATGGAATTGGTGTTTCAAGAACTTTAGCTGCAATCATTGAACAACATAATGATGAAAATGGAATTCTTTGGCCAAATGCTGTTGCACCATTCCAGTTACACATCATTCCTGTCAACGTGAAGAATGATGCACAAAAAGATCTGGGTGAAAAACTATATACCAGTTACACTAAACTTGGCTATGAAGTTCTCTTGGATGATCGCCAGGAACGTGCTGGTGTAAAATTTGCTGATGCAGACCTTATTGGTTTACCTGTCCGTATTACGGTTGGTAAAAAAGCCGAGGAAGGTATTGTTGAAGTAAAACTCCGTAAAACCGGTGAGTCGTTCGAAGTACCAGTTGATGAGCTTCAAGGTAAAATTAACGAATTACTTGGAAACTAAAAAAACTTACTCCGACGATAAAACCGTGATAAAATAGAAAAATGACAAGAAGAGGCTGACTCGATTAATAGGGCAATTTCCTTGGGAAATCGTCTAAATGGGGCAGCCTCTTCAATTGTGATTAAAAAGTATGATGTTTAATGGGAGGGGAACTAGTATTGGACATGCAAGCAAATCAAGTTGATCGATTTCAACTCCTGCTCCAGCAAATTAACTTAACAGAGGATGCGACAATAGTTCATTTTCGTAACGGTTCTATTGCCCGATTAACCGTGCATAAACAATCGAAGAAATGGCATTTCCATTTTCATTTTGAAAAAATATTGCCCTTCAATGTGTATCATTTATTTCACACAAAACTAACAAAAGCATTTTCACATATAGCGGATGTTTCATTTACCTTCGAAGCAACCGACACATCATTTGATGAAAAGTTAGTTCAAGATTATTGGTCTATTTGTATTCAAGAAATGGATGGGATTTCACCACCAATGTTAGCTTTGCTAAATGAGCAAAAGCCAACAGTACAAGGAATTAAGGTCATTGTAAAAACGAAAAATGATACGGAAGCTATGACGATAAAGCGAAAATATGCTTCTCTTATTCAAGCAAGTTTTCAACAGTTTGGATTTCCTCCATTTCAACTGGATACAACTGTTGCTGTGACAGAAGAGGAAATAAAACAGTTCCAAGAACAGAAACTCCAAGAAGACAAGGCAAGAGGACTGCAAGCATTAACTGACATGGAAAATGCCGAGAAGGAAGAAACAAGCCAACCTGAATTGACAGGCCCACTAACAATCGGTTACACCATTAAAAATGATGAAGAGATTAGAACTCTTGTATCTATAGAAGATGAAGAGAGAAGAATTGCGGTTCAAGGTTATGTGTTTGATGCTGAAACTAAAGAGTTACGCAGTGGAAGAACGTTACTAACTTTCAAAATAACAGATTATACAAGTTCTATCCTTGTCAAAATGTTTGCTAGAGACAAAGAAGATGCAGTATTGGTTCAAGCGGTAAAAAAAGGGATGTGGCTTAGAGTACGCGGTAGCATCCAAAACGATACATTCGTTCGTGACTTGGTTATGATTGCAAATGACATTAACGAAATTTCTCCACAAGAGAGGCAAGATCGGTCCCCAGAAGGTGAGAAAAGGGTAGAGTTACACCTTCATTCGCCTATGAGTCAAATGGATGCAGTTACGTCTATTAGTAAGTACGTTGAGCAAGCAAAGAAATGGGGACATAAAGCAATTGCATTGACAGATCATGCTGTAGCACAGTCTTTCCCCGAAGCATACTCGGCAGGTAAAAAGAATGGAATAAAGGTGTTATACGGGGTCGAAGTTAACTTAGTTGATGACGGCGTTCCGATTGCCTATAATGATGATAACCGTTTTTTACCAGACGAAACGTATGTCGTTTTTGACGTTGAAACTACAGGTCTCTCAGCTGTTTACGATACGATAATCGAGCTTGCAGCTGTTAAAATTAGAGGTGGGGAGATTGTTGACCGATTTGAATCGTTTGCTAACCCACATCACCCACTTTCAGCGACAACGATTGATTTAACGGGTATTACAGATGATATGGTAAGAGATGCTCCAAATGTAGACGTTGTTTTACGAAAGTTTAAGGAATGGATTGGTCAGGATATTTTAGTTGCTCATAATGCGAGCTTTGATATGGGGTTTTTAAATGTAGGATACAAAAAACTACTAGGTGAGGACAAAGCAAAAAATCCTGTTATCGATACATTAGAACTTGGACGCTTTTTATATCCAGAATTAAAAAACCATCGACTGAATACCCTATGTAAAAGGTTTGATATTGAGTTAACACAGCATCACCGTGCAATATATGATGCAGAAGCGACAGGCTATTTATTGATAAAAATGCTAAAGGATGCTGCTGAACAAGGAATTGAATATCACAATCAATTTAACGACAATATGGGAAAAGGTAATGCTTATCAGCGCTCTCGTCCATATCACGCAACAATACTTGCCCAAAATGAAACAGGATTAAAGAATTTATTTAAATTAGTGTCCATTTCACATCTAAATTATTTTTACCGTGTACCTCGTATACCTCGTTCTCAATTAAATAAATTAAGAGAAGGACTAATCATCGGTTCTGCTTGTGATAAAGGCGAGGTTTTTGAAGGGATGATGCAAAAGTCACCTGAAGAAGTTGAAGAAATCGCAGCTTATTATGACTATTTGGAAGTTCAGCCTCTGGATGTTTATAAACACCTTATCACCCTGGATTACATTAAAGATGAGTCTGCTTTACAGGAAATTGTCACAAACATTGTAAAACTCGGTGAAAAGCTAGAAAAACCTGTAGTTGCGACAGGGAATGTTCATTATCTTAATCCTGTAGATAAAATATATCGGAAAATCTTGGTAAGATCTCAAGGTGGAGCCAATCCATTAAATCGTCATAAATTACCTGATGTCCATTTCCGTACAACAGACGAAATGCTTGAATGCTTTTCTTTCCTTGGTGGAGAAAAAGCAAAACAAATAGTTATAGAGAATACAAATAAAATCGCAGATATGATCGACGAAATTAAACCGATTAAAGATGATCTTTATACTCCTAAAATTGAAGGTGCTGATGAGGAAATTCGTGAAATGAGTTACTCGATGGCAAG
Source organism: Bacillus sp. (in: firmicutes) (assembly GCA_031180405.1). Lineage (GTDB taxonomy): Bacteria > Bacillota > Bacilli > Bacillales > Bacillaceae > Metabacillus. The sequence continues at coordinate 10,215 of JAPSLU010000003.1, forward strand.
ACGTATTTATGGAGAAAACCTTCCTGAACTTGTTGAGGCTCGTTTAGAAAAAGAGTTAAAGAGTATTATTGGTCATGGATTCGCAGTTATTTATCTAATATCTCATAAGCTAGTGAAAAAATCTCTTGATGACGGATATCTAGTAGGTTCACGTGGATCAGTTGGTTCTTCATTTGTTGCGACCATGACAGAAATTACTGAAGTTAATCCATTGCCACCTCATTATGTTTGTCCTGATTGTCAGCACTCAGAATTTTTTAATGATGGTTCAGTTGGATCCGGATTCGATTTACCGAATAAAGAATGTCCAAAGTGTGGGGCACAGTATACAAAAGATGGACATGATATTCCGTTTGAGACATTCCTAGGATTTAAGGGAGATAAGGTACCTGATATTGATTTGAACTTCTCAGGTGAATACCAACCAATAGCCCATAACTATACGAAGGTTCTTTTTGGTGAGGATAATGTATATCGAGCGGGTACGATCGGAACGGTTGCTGAAAAAACGGCTTATGGTTATGTAAAAGGGTATGCGAATGATCGAAATCTTATTTACCGAGGAGCAGAGGTTGATCGACTTGTTCAAGGATGTACTGGTGTAAAGAGAACAACAGGACAGCATCCAGGTGGTATAATCGTTGTACCTGATTACATGGATATCTATGATTTTTCTCCAATTCAATTTCCTGCTGATGCAACTGGTTCTGAATGGCGAACAACTCATTTTGACTTCCATTCCATCCATGATAACCTCTTAAAGTTAGATATACTTGGACACGATGATCCAACCGTTATTCGTATGCTACAAGATCTTAGTGGAATTGATCCTAAAACCATTCCAACTGATGATCCTGAAGTTATGAAAATTTTTAGCGGAACAGAGTCTCTTGGTGTAACTGAAGAACAAATTATGTGTAAAACAGGAACACTTGGGATACCTGAATTTGGTACTAGATTTGTACGCCAAATGTTAGAGGATACAAAACCAACAACATTTTCTGAACTAGTTCAAATATCTGGACTTTCACACGGTACAGATGTATGGCTCGGTAATGCACAAGAGCTTATTCATAATAAGACTTGTACCTTAAGTGAGGTAATAGGTTGTCGTGATGACATTATGGTGTATTTAATTTATCAAGGACTTGAGCCGTCATTTGCTTTTAAAATCATGGAATCGGTTCGTAAAGGAAAAGGGCTAACTGATGAAATGGAAGAGGAAATGAGAAAGAATGAAGTACCATCTTGGTATATTGATTCTTGCTTAAAGATCAAATATATGTTCCCAAAAGCCCACGCAGCAGCTTACGTATTAATGGCGGTTCGTATCGCTTATTTTAAAGTTCATTTACCACTGTTATATTATGCTGCATACTTTACTGTTCGTGCTGATGATTTTGATATTGATACAATGGTAAAAGGATCTACACCAATCCGCGCGAAAATTGATGAAATCAATATTAAAGGATTAGATGCTTCACCAAAGGAGAAAAACCTTCTTACAGTACTCGAGTTAGCTTTAGAGATGTGTGAAAGAGGATTTTCCTTCCAAAAGGTTGATCTTTATCGTTCAAGTGCTGATGAGTTTATTATTGATGGTCATACGCTTATTCCGCCATTTAACTCGATTCCAGGTCTCGGAACGAACGCAGCAATTAACATTGTAAAGGCAAGAGAAAACGGTGAGTTCTTATCGAAAGAGGACTTACAGCAAAGAGGTAAAGTGTCTAAAACAATTATTGAATATCTAACTAATCATGGTTGCTTGGATGATTTACCAGATCAAAACCAATTATCATTGTTTTAAGAGATACTATTATTACTATCCCGGTGACCGGCTTGAGCGCCTAGACCCTAGACACTTAGGAATTGTAGAAAAAACGTCTTCCATTCTTAAGTCTTTTGTCTCTCTTAGTCAGATCAAGGGCTTCCGCTTTTCTATTTAGTTTGCATAAAAAAGACGGTTATGTTATGCTTTTAATGGAAATGCTAACGTTAAGCAGAGGAAAAGAGTGGGGTAATCACCCACTCTTTCGTATTGTAATCGCCTCGTCATTCGGATAGTATACTACATACCATTCCCTGCTCACAAGGCAGGGTTTTTCAGCAGCTAAAGGTGTCAAACTGCTTCTGTTAAGATGTAATGCTAGAGCGCCAAGCCACAATTTGTAGTCAAAATGATGAGGATATACTAAAAAGAATTGTCAGCAAAGTGGGCACTAAAAGAGGCCTCATCTATTCGACATATACTTGATGCCTATAGGCAGGCGCCTTGCGCATTTCTAACAAGGAGGAAGAGAATGAGCAAAAAAGTAACAGAAATCGTTGAACAACTAGTCACACCTATACTAGAGGATATGAACCTTGAATTAGTAGATATTGAATATGTAAAAGAAGGTTCTAATTGGTTTCTTCGATTATTCATTGATTCTGAAACAGGTATTGATATTGAAGAATGTGGAGTAGTAAGTGAGAGGTTAAGTGAAAAACTTGATGAACTAGATCCTATTCAGCATAATTACTTTTTAGAGGTATCATCTCCAGGTGCAGAGAGACCTTTGAAAAAAGAAGCTGATTTAATAAAAGCGATCGGAAAACAAGTCCACATTAAAACATATGAACCAATCAATGGAGAAAAGGTATTTGAGGGTGTTCTAACTGATTTCGACGGTCAAAGTCTTACAGTTTCTGTGACAATAAAGACTAGAAAGAAACAAGTTGAAATCCCTTATGATAAAGTGGCAAAAGCTCGTCTTGCTGTTACTTTTTAGGTAACAAATAGTAAGCGATCTTTTTAGTGATACCTTGTTCACTTGCAATTCCTATAGCATTCACTTCTTATACCATCGTAATAAAGAAGAGGTAAAAGAGGTTTTACATGAAGCTTATTTTTTAAGGGGGAGCCGTTAAAATGAGTAGTGAATTATTAGATGCCTTAACAATTTTAGAAAAGGAAAAGGGCATTGGCAAAGAAATTATTATTGAAGCAATTGAGGCGGCACTAATTTCAGCTTATAAGCGTAATTTTAATCAAGCTCAAAATGTTCGAGTTGATTTAAATCGTGAAACTGGAACAATGAAAGTGTTTGCTAGAAAAGATGTTGTCGATGAGGTTTATGATCCTCGATTAGAAATCTCAATTGGCGAAGCACAAAGCATTAATCCTAACTATGTGGTAAATGATGTTATTGAAATGGAAGTTACACCAAAAGACTTTGGTCGAATTGCTGCTCAAACAGCTAAACAAGTCGTTACACAACGTGTTCGCGAAGCTGAGCGTGGTGTCATCTATGGTGAATTCATTGACCGTGAAGAAGATATTATGACAGGAATTGTACAACGTATTGATTCTAAGTTTATCTATGTTAGCTTAGGAAAAATAGAAGCTCTATTACCTGTCAGTGAACAGATGCCTAATGAAACGTATCGACCTCACGATCGTATAAAAGTTTTTATTACAAAGGTAGAAAAGACAACTAAAGGTCCTCAAATCTTTGTATCAAGAACACATCCAGGTCTTTTAAAAAGATTATTTGAAATTGAGGTTCCTGAAATTTATGACGGTACAGTTGAGATTAAATCTGTATCCCGCGAAGCTGGAGATCGCTCAAAAATTTCTGTTCACTCAGATAACCCTGAAGTTGATCCAGTGGGTTCATGTGTTGGGCCAAAAGGTCAACGTGTGCAGGCAATCGTTAATGAATTAAAAGGTGAGAAAATTGACATCGTTAAATGGTCACAAGACCCTGTTGAGTTCGTTGCTAATGCACTTAGCCCATCAAAAGTGGTCGAGGTACTAGTGGACGAAGGTGAAAAAGCAACTACAGTTATTGTGCCAGACTACCAGTTATCATTAGCTATTGGAAAAAGAGGGCAAAATGCAAGATTAGCTGCCAAATTGACAGGTTGGAAAATAGATATAAAAAGTGAAACAGATGCTGAAAAAGCAGGAATTTACCCTGTTCAATCAAATGAGTCACTTCTAAATGTTGATGCTGATGACGAACCACTTTTAACAAGTGTTCATGAACCAGAGCTTAGTGAATAAGAGGTGAAATCACATGAACAATCGCAAAATTCCTTTGCGAAAATGTGTCGCAACAGGAGAAATGAAAAGTAAAAAAGAACTAGTCCGAGTTGTCCGGTCAAAGGAAGGCAATATTACTGTCGACTTAACCGGGAAAAAGAATGGACGAGGTGCCTATATCACACTTGATAAAGAGAGCATACTTCTAGCAAAAAAGAAAAATATCCTTGCCAATCATCTAAAAGCTAACGTAGATGAAACGATTTATGAAGAATTAATTCAATTGGCCGAGAAGGAGAAGTAATCAATAATATGAAACAGCAGCAACAATGGACGTCCTTATTGGGCTTAGCAAATCGAGCACGAAAAGTTATTTCGGGAGAGGAACTTGTTGTTAAAGAAATTAGACAACAAAAAGCTAAGCTTGTTCTTCTTTCACAAGATGCATCCGCTAATACAATGAAAAAGGTAACAGATAAATGTAAGTTTTATCAGGTCCCCTTTATGACTGTTGAAGATCGCTACCTATTAGGGAAAGCAATCGGGAAAGAAGCGAGAGTCGTTGTAGCGATAAATGATGCAGGCTTTGCTGCAAAGTTAAAAACCTTGCTCGATTAATATTCTTGGGGGTGAACGTATGTCAAAAATGAGAGTATATGAATATGCCAAACAAACGAATGTATCCAGCAAAGACATTATTACTACGTTACAAGGAATGAATGTGGAAGTAAATAATCATATGTCAACTATTGAAGACGATGTTATTACAAAGCTTGATCAAAAATATAAAGCATCTACCAGCGAAAATTCAAAAAATGAATCAACACAGAAACCGGGGAAACAAGTGGATAATACAATTAAAACAAACAATGATAAACCAAATAACGAACAAAAACCTTCAAATAACAAAAAACAAGCTCCAAATAACCAAAATAAAAAACCGAATCAGTCTGGAAATAAACCTTTTAATAACAATAACAATAACAATAACAAAGGTAAAAAGAACAATAAGAAAAATAAAGGACATCAAAATTTCCAACAGCCTAAACCAAAGAAGGAACTCCCAGAAAAGATTACATTCTCTGGTAGCTTAACGGTTGGTGAATTAGCTGGTGAGCTAGGGAAAGAACCTTCAGAAATTATTAAAAAGCTTCTCCTATTAGGCACAATGGCTACAATTAACCAAGAACTTGATAAAGATTCTATTGAATTAATTGCTGGGGAATATGGTGTTGAAGTCGAAGAAGAAATCGTTTTTGAAAAAACAGAATTTGAAAAATATGACGAAGAAGATCGTGAAGAAGATTTAGAAATTCGTCCAGCAGTTGTAACAATCATGGGACATGTTGACCACGGTAAAACTACATTACTTGACTCTATCAGAAACACAAAGGTAACTGAAGGTGAAGCTGGAGGAATTACCCAACATATTGGTGCGTACCAAATTGTTGCAAATGATCAAAAGATTACATTTTTGGATACACCAGGTCACGCTGCTTTCACAACAATGCGTGCACGTGGAGCTCAAATTACCGATATTACAATATTAGTTGTTGCAGCAGATGATGGTGTTATGCCTCAAACAGTTGAAGCAATTAACCATGCAAAAGCAGCAGAAGTACCAATTATTGTAGCTGTCAATAAAGTAGATAAACCAACAGCAAATCCTGATCGTGTTATGCAAGAATTAACAGAACATGGACTAGTACCAGAAGCATGGGGTGGGGATACTATCTTTGTACCTGTTTCTGCATTAACTGGTGATGGGATCGATGACCTTCTAGAAATGATTCTGTTAGTAACTGAAGTTGAAGAGTTAAAAGCAAATCCTAATCGCCGTGCTACTGGAACAGTTATTGAGGCGCAATTAGATAAAGGTCGTGGATCTGTAGCAACTCTACTTGTTCAAAACGGTACATTAAAAGTTGGAGATCCAATTGTTGTAGGAAACACATTCGGCCGTGTTCGAGCAATGGTGAATGATCTTGGTCGACGAGTTAAGGAAGCAGCACCATCTACTCCTGTTGAAATCACTGGATTAAATGATGTACCATTAGCCGGAGATCAATTTATGGTCTTTGAAGACGAAAAGTCAGCTCGTCAAGTTGGAGAAGCTAGAGCACAGAAAAGACTTGATGAACAGCGTAGTGAAGGTTCAAAATTAAGCCTTGATGATTTATTTGAGCAAATCAAACAAGGTGAAATTAAAGATATTAATTTAATTGTTAAAGCTGATGTACAAGGATCTGTTGAAGCTTTAGCAGCTGCTTTACAAAAGATTGATGTTGAAGGTGTACGTGTAAAAATTATTCATACTGGTGTAGGTGCAATCACTGAATCCGATATTATTTTAGCGGCAGCATCCAATGCAATTGTTATTGGATTTAATGTACGTCCTGACGCAGGTGCTAAGAAAACAGCTGACGTTGAAGAAGTAGACATTCGTCTTCACCGTATAATTTATAAAGTAATTGAAGAGATCGAATCGGCAATGAAAGGGATGCTTGATCCTGAATTTGAAGAGAAAATTATTGGTCAAGTTGAAGTACGTACTACGTTTAAAGTTTCTAAGATCGGTACGATTGCAGGATGTTATGTTACAGAAGGTAAAATTACACGTGATAGCGGTATTCGTTTAATCCGTGATGGAATTGTTATTTTTGAAGGTGAAATTGATACACTTAAACGCTTCAAGGATGATGTCAAGGAAGTTGCACGTAACTATGAGTGTGGTATTACGATAAAGAATTACAATGATGTCAAAGAAGGCGACGTTATTGAAGCGTATGTTATGGAAGAAATTGAACGTAAATGATTGGATATGTTGATTGTGAATGTTTAATTTATGACTCACAGTCATTAAAAGAAAAAAGAGCTGTTTTACAACGAGTTCTAACAAGAATCAAACAAAAGTATAATGTCTCTATTTCGGAAATTGATTTTCAGGATACTTGGCAACATACCAAATTTGGAATTGTTGCCATAAGTAGTTCAAAAGTACAAACGGAAAAAGAACTTCACCGTGTTTTGGATTTTATTGATTCATTCCCTGAAATAGAGCGAGCGGTTACTACGTTTGAATGGTTTTAATTTAAGAGGTGATTGACATGAGCTTAAGAGCAAACCGTGTCGGAGAACAAATGAAAAAAGAATTAGGGGATATTATTGGGCGTAAAATCAAAGATCCTCGTATTGGCTTTGTTACTGTGACTGATGTTAGTGTTTCAGGTGACTTACAGATTGCAAAAGTCTTTATATCAGTGCTAGGTGATGAAGAGCAACGACAGAATACGTTAAAAGGTCTAGCTAAAGCCAAGGGCTTTATCCGTTCTGAGATTGGTCAGCGTATACGCCTAAGAAAAACACCAGAAATTCAATTTGAATTCGATGAATCCATTGATTATGGAAACAGAATTGAAACTCTTCTTCATGAGTTAAATGTAGAAAATAAAGAGGAGGAATAACTCCTTTCAAAGGGATAGACACCTTCGTCTATCCCTTTTTATTTCAAAGAATGGCGGAGGTTGAACAATGGAAGGTGTACTTTTATTAAATAAACCTGTTGGAATGACATCCCACGATTGTGTAGCGAAAATGAGAAGACTTGCCAAAACAAAAAAAGTTGGTCATACAGGAACGTTAGATCCAGATGTCACAGGTGTTCTCCCAATTTGCCTTGGTAGAGCAACAAAAATCGTTGAATACTTAACAGCAGCTACTAAAACGTATGAAGCGGAAATCACGATTGGCTTTTCTACCACAACTGAAGACGCATCTGGACAAGTTGTTGAGAAGAAAAATGTAGAAAATCCGATTGCAAAAGAAGAAGTAGAAAAAATTCTTCAATCAATGATTGGAACTATTGAACAAATTCCACCAATGTATTCGGCTGTTAAAGTCAAAGGGAAAAAACTATATGAATATGCTAGAGCTGGTATCGAAGTTGAACGACCAGCAAGGTTAATTACAATTAGTAAACTCATTCTTTTAGGAGATGTAACACATAAGAATGGTGTTGTAACTTTTCATTTTCGAGTTACATGCTCGAAAGGAACATATGTACGAACCTTAGCCGTTATGATAGGAGAAAGACTTGGCTATCCTGCACATATGTCGCATCTTGTCAGAACGGAATCAGGTGATTTCAAGTTAAAAGATTGTTTAACTTTCGAGGAAATTGAAGAAGCGATTGAAAAAAATGAACTTCAAACGCATTTGTTATCCATCGGAGAAGCGCTATATGATTTGCCGAAACTAATAATCCATGATACTCTAGCAGAGAAAGTGAAAAATGGAGCAGTATTAGTGCTTCCAACACAATTTCAAGACATGGAAGCTGGTTCTCCAATCGCTGTTTATAGTGAGGATCATAGATGTTTAGCGATTTATGGAAAACATCCAACGAAAAGTCACCTAATGAAGCCTACAAAAGTGTTATATAATGAGGTTTAGGTACTTTATAAATATTTGCAATTACCAGCATTAAAAGCGAAAAAGGTGAAGTTGACTGTGAAACTTATTAACCTGTCTCACCCACATCATATAGATCGATATGAATTATCAGAGATGGTCATGGCTCTAGGATATTTTGATGGAGTACACAAAGGACATCAAAAGGTTATTCTCAAAGCAAAAGAAATTGCAGAGAAAACAGGGATGAAAAGCGCGGTAATGACATTTCATCCACATCCTCGGGTTGTTCTTCGTAAGCAGGAAGATGTTGATTATTTAACACCATTAGCAGAAAAAATTCAATTAATAGAGCAACTGGGTATTGATTTATTGTTTGTCGTTGAATTTACAAAGGATTTTGCAGCCTTATTACCTCAACAATTTGTTGATGAATTTATCATAAATTTAAATGTAAAACACGTTGTAGCAGGGTTTGACTTTACATACGGAAACTTAGGTAAAGGAACAATGGAAAGTATGCCATTTCATTCAAGAGATCAATTTTCACATACAACAGTTGAAAAGTTAACTGATCATGATCGAAAAGTAAGTTCCTCACTTATTCGTGAAGTTATTCGTAGTGGAGATGTAGAATACGCGAAAACACTATTAGGAAGACCGCATTTTATTACCGGGTCGGTCATTCATGGTGATAAAAGAGGAAGAACTATTGGTTTTCCAACTGCTAACATAGGACTTGAAGAAAATTATTTACTTCCGGCTACTGGTGTATATGCTGTATCAATTACGGTTGACGGCCAATCACATGCTGGGGTATGTAATATTGGATATAAACCAACGTTTAAAAATGAAAAAGCTCTAAAGCCAAGTATTGAAGTTCATATTTTTGATTTTCATAAAGAAATTTATGAAAAAAAAGTTCTGGTTTCGTGGTATAAGCGTTTAAGAAGTGAACAAAAGTTCCATAATGTAGAAGAGCTTATTGATCAGATTTCAAAGGATAAAGCGGCAGCTGAAGAATTTTTTCAGAAAAAGCTGGTTTAGTCCTTGCAATATCTATAAAAAAATAGTATTCTAATTGATGTAGTTTAAAACCATTGCTTGGCAATTCGATTCACCAACGATTGCTCGGTAATTGGGGTTTTGCAAATTAAGGAGGTGAAAAGGATGGCTATCACACAAGAACGTAAAAACGAACTAATCGCTCAGTACAAAACACATGAGTCTGATACTGGATCTCCAGAGGTTCAAATTGCTATCCTTACTGAGGACATCAATAATCTTAACGATCACTTACGTGTTCACAAAAAAGACCACCATTCTCGTCGCGGTCTATTAAAAATGGTAGGTAAACGTCGTAATTTACTAACTTACCTACGTAATAAAGACGTAACTCGCTATCGTGAGTTAATCAACAAGCTTGGTTTACGTCGATAATTACTTTAAAAGCGGGATTTCTCCCGCTTTTTTAGTGTATATAAAATTGGAAAAATAGATGGATGAATATATATCTGAAGGAGCAGTTCATAGAGATTTGGAAACATTTCTTTTGAGGAGCAAAGCCTTATGAACTCAGAAGATTTTATGAAATCTATTTACATATAAAAACTACACTGATATGTTGAATTTATTTGGTTCATACTAATACATAACGTGATTAAAAAAAGAGAAGGAGTTTTACATATATGGGACAAGATAAACAAACGTTTTCCATAAACTGGGCTGGTCGGAATTTAACAGTTGAAATCGGCCAGCTTGCAAAACAAGCAAACGGATCTGTCATGATTCGTTATGGCGATACAGCAGTACTAAGCACTGCTACAGCATCTAAGGAGCCAAAACCTCTTGATTTCTTTCCGCTTACAGTTAATTATGAAGAGAGATTATACGCTGTGGGGAAAATACCTGGTGGATTTATTAAAAGAGAAGGTCGTCCAAGTGAAAAGGCGATCCTTGCAAGTCGTTTAATTGACCGACCAATTAGACCATTATTCGCAGATGGTTTCAGAAATGAAGTCCAAGTAATTAGTATTGTTATGAGTGTGGATCAAGATTGCTCTTCAGAAATGGCGGCCATGTTTGGATCATCTTTAGCTTTATGTGTTTCTGATATTCCGTTTGAAGGCCCGATTGCAGGTGTTACTGTAGGTAGAATTAACAATCAATTTGTTGTGAATCCAACGGTAGAACAAGCCGAGCAAAGTGATATTCACCTTGTTGTAGCTGGTACAAAAGATGCCATTAACATGGTTGAAGCTGGTGCTGATGAAGTACCTGAAGAAACGATGCTAGAAGCTATTATGTTTGGACATGAAGAAATTAAACGTCTAATTGCTTTCCAAGAAGAAATTGCTGCAGCAGTTGGTAAAGAAAAGATGGAAATTAAGCTATTTGATCTTGATGCAGACATCGAAAAAGATATTCGTGAATTTGCTGAAAAAGACCTGCTTAAAGCTATTCAGGTACAAGAGAAACACGCACGTGAGGATGCTATTAATGCAGTTAAAAATAGTGTTGTTGAAAAGTATGAAGCACAAGAGGCGGACGAAGCAACGATTAAAATGGTAAAACAAATACTATCTAAGCTTGTAAAAGCTGAAGTTAGGCGTTTAATTACCGAAGATAAAGTAAGACCAGACGGCCGTGGAGTTGATGAAATTAGACCACTTTCATCAGAAATTGGCTTACTGTCTAGAACGCATGGATCAGGGTTGTTCACACGTGGACAAACTCAAGCGTTAAGTATTTGTACACTTGGTGCATTAGGAGATGTACAAATCTTAGATGGTTTAGGTATTGAAGAATCAAAACGCTTCATGCATCATTATAATTTTCCACAATTCAGCGTTGGGGAAACAGGACCAATGCGAGGACCAGGTCGTCGTGAAATTGGTCATGGTGCATTAGGAGAACGTGCACTAGAGCCAATTATTCCTTCTGAGAAAGACTTTCCATATACAATTCGTTTAGTATCGGAAGTTCTTGAGTCAAATGGTTCAACTTCTCAAGCAAGTATTTGTGCTAGTACTCTTGCGATGATGGATGCAGGTGTACCAATTAAAGCTCCAGTTGCAGGTATTGCGATGGGTCTTGTGAAATCTGGTGAACATTACACTGTTTTAACAGATATTCAAGGTATGGAAGATGCACTAGGAGATATGGACTTTAAAGTAGCAGGTACTGAAAAAGGTGTTACAGCCCTGCAAATGGATATTAAGATTGATGGCTTATCACGTGAGATTCTTGAGGAAGCCCTTCAACAAGCAAAAAAAGGTCGTATGGAAATTCTTAAATCAATGCTTGCAACAATCTCTACTCCAAAAGATGAGCTTTCACAATATGCTCCAAAAATCTTAACGATGGCAATTAATCCTGATAAAATCAGAGATGTCATTGGACCAAGTGGAAAACAAATCAATAAGATTATTGAAGAAACTGGAGTCAAGATAGATATAGAGCAAGATGGTACAGTATTTATTTCTTCTGTAAACGAAGAAATGAACCAAAAAGCGAAAAAAATTATTGAAGACATTGTTCGTGAAGTAGTCGTAGGTCAAATGTATCTTGGTAAAGTTAAGCGTATCGAAAAATTCGGAGCATTCGTTGAGATTTTCAGCGGAAAAGATGGGTTAGTTCATATATCTGAGTTGGCTGAAGAACGTGTTGGCAAAGTCGAAGATGTCGTTTCTATCGGTGATGAACTATTAGTAAAGGTAACTGAAATCGATAAGCAGGGCCGTGTGAATTTATCAAGAAAAGCAGTAATAAAGGAACAAAAAGAAAGTCAACCTGAAAATCAAGGTTGATCATAAATGGAGGCCATGGGTAACCAGGCTTCTTTTTTCGATTTTTCACCTTCTGGTAGAATAAATAATGTACCAAGTCCATTTTTGTTCTACCTTGTCCCCTTTTTACATAATTTTTAGTAAAAAGGGGGATATATAATGCGAAGGAAAATAATTCAATTTGTTGGATTTATATTAATTGCCACAATTGCCATTGGCTTTATTAAAAATCCTTATACATCATCATATATTGACCAAATAAAAAATGCTGGTATTACAGTCTCAAAGCATCAGGATAAGCTGTACGAAGAAATTGGAGCAAAAGCAAAGGAATATAACATTCCTCCTCAAAATGCAGAAATACATAAAGTGTGGAAAGCGATACCAGGCTATAATGGTTTAGAGGTAGATATTGATGAATCGTATAGGAAGATGAAGGAAAAAGGCTTTTTTGATCAAAAACTTCTTGTTTATCGACAAGTAAAACCGTCAGTTCACCTTGATGATTTACAAGCAGAGCCGATATATAGAGGTCATCCTGATAAACCAATGGTGTCTTTTATCATTAACGTAGCTTGGGGAAATGAATATATCCCTGACATGCTTGAAACGTTAAATAAATATCATGTCAAAGCAACTTTTTTTCTAGAGGGAAGATGGGTTAAAGAAAACCCTGATATGGCGATGATGATAGTTGATGCTGGCCACGAAGTTGGAAATCATTCCTATACACACCCTGATATGAGTCAGTTATCGGCAGAAAAAATAAGGGAACAGCTGACAAAAACGAATGAAGTGATAAAGTCTGTTACAGATATTACACCTACTTGGTTTGCGCCTCCAAGTGGGAGTTTTAAAAGTGAAGTTGTAAAAATTGCAGATGAAATGAACATGAAAACGGTGATGTGGAGTGTTGATACCATTGATTGGCAACGTCCTGAACCTCATGTATTAGTGTCTCGTGTTATGGGTAAGGTTCATAACGGGGCTCTTATCTTAATGCATCCCACATCTTCAACTTCAGAAAGCTTAGAAACCTTGATCTTATCTATAAAGCAAAAGGGTTATTCCTTTGGGTCTGTATCAATGCTAGTTAATGAGGAGCGCATATTCAGAAGTGATGTTAAAAAAAATTAATAACAAAATGACAACTCAGAAGGAGGAACTTTTTTGATCAAAAAATATACTTGTCAAAATGGAGTAAGAATTGTTTTAGAAAATATTTCAACTGTTCGTTCAGTTGCAATAGGAGTATGGATAGGTACGGGGTCACGTAATGAAAATCAACAAAATAACGGAGTGTCTCATTTTCTAGAGCATATGTTTTTTAAAGGGACAAAAACAAGGTCTGCACGAGAAATAGCTGAATCCTTTGATAGTATTGGTGGTCAAGTAAATGCTTTTACGTCTAAAGAATATACATGCTATTATGCAAAAGTACTGGATGATCATGCCAGCTATGCTCTTGATGTCCTAGCAGATATGTTTTTTAATTCCACATTTGATGAGGAAGAACTAAAAAAAGAAAAAAATGTTGTATATGAAGAAATCAAAATGTACGAGGATACACCGGATGATATCGTTCATGATATCCTAAGTAAAGCAACATATGGAAACCATCCTCTTGGTTATCCAATTCTGGGAACAGAAGAAACACTAGCTTCTTTTAACGGTGATACATTACGAGAATATATGAACAATCAATATACGCCTGAAAATGTTGTAGTTTCGGTAGCGGGGAATGTTTCAGAGAACTTTATTAAAGAGGTAGAAAAGTTATTTGGTGCTTATGAAACCAATGCACAAACCCGTGAAGTTGAGCAGCCGAGTTTTCATGACAAAAAACTTGCCAGACAAAAAGATACTGAACAAGCGCATTTATGTATTGGTTTTAATGGGTTAGAGGTTGGTCACAATGATATTTATAGCTTGATCGTATTAAATAATATTTTAGGTGGAAGTATGAGCAGTCGTCTATTCCAGGATGTCCGCGAGCAAAAGGGCCTTGCATACTCGGTATTCTCTTATCATTCTTCATATGAAGATAATGGTTTATTAACAATCTATGGTGGAACAGGAAGCAAACAACTTAATCTTTTATTCGATACAATCCAAGAGACATTGGCAACCCTAAAAGCTGACGGGATTACAGCAAAGGAATTAGCCAATAGCAAGGAACAAATGAAGGGAAGTTTAATGTTGAGTTTGGAAAGTACGAATAGTCGTATGAGTAGAAATGGGAAAAATGAATTGTTGCTCGGCTATCACAGATCACTAGATTCAATTATAGATAAAGTGAATGAAGTTAGTGAAGATAGTGTCAATACACTTGCAAATCGAATTTTCACTGATACCTATTCAGTAGCCTTAATTAGTCCAGAAGGAACGTTGCCCAAAAAACTTCAATCATAAGAAAAGAAATGCCTACAATTTATTTTAAAATAAATTGTAGGCATTTTTTTATGAGGTTCATCGATAAGATAATAGTGAGGAGGAATGGACAATGAGATTAAGTGAGCTATCTGGAAAAGAAATTGTAGATGTAAAAAGAGCAGAGCGGTTAGGAGTTCTTGGACAAACGGATCTTGAGATTAATGAGCAAACGGGTCAAATTACGAGCCTGATCATCCCTTCATTAAAATGGTTTGGACTACGAAAACAAGGACAGGAAATTCGTGTACCTTGGCAGCATATTAAAAAGATTGGAACAGATATGATCATTCTCGATATCCCGGACGAACAAATTGAAAAAATAGAATCATAAACTCTGATCGATTGGCGAATGCCAATCGTTTTTTTTTTGCTTAGAAAAGATAAAATTCTTGAACTGTATTTGAGCGTGCGAATCCAGCAGTATTACTTTATATAAAAAATGTAAGATACCTATTCCCTCTAGAGCGCTTACGTTTTTTCGATGCATCCTTTTATTAGAACAAAACATACTCAATTGAATGTATGACCAAAATACTCCAACTTCCTAAAACGACTCCCTTTTTATCCTCTGTTTAATCACCCATAAGTCCATTTCGACATAGTATGTTGAAGTAAGTTACCCTAGGACCTATAAGAACACTAAAACAGAAACACATGCAAAAGAAGGTGAACATTTAACATGTTAACAGGATTAAACGTAGCTGTAATCGGTGGCGATGCAAGACAGCTAGAAGTTATCCGGAAATTAACTGAACTTGATGCAAAGCTTTTTCTCATTGGTTTTGACCAACTTGATCATGGTTTTACAGGTGCAACAAAAGTCAAGATGGATGAGGTTCCATTTCAAGAAATAGATGCGATTATTTTGCCTATCCCTGGTACGAATCAAGAAGGGATTGTAGATACTGTTTTCTCAAATGAAGAGGTTATTTTAACAGAAGAATTACTTGCTCAAACACCTTCTCATTGTGTCATTTACTCAGGCATTTCGAATTCTTATCTAGATAATGTAGTTCAAGTGACTAATCGAAAATTAATCCAACTTTTTGAACGAGATGATGTTGCGATCTATAACTCAATCCCAACAGTGGAAGGAACTCTTATGATGGTCATCCAGCATACTGATAGTACAATTCATGGTTCTACAATCGCTGTTTTAGGTCTAGGGAGAGTTGGTATGAGTGTAGCAAGAACATTCTCAAATCTAGGAGCAAAAGTAAAGGTAGGCGCGAGAAATACAGCAGACTTAGCTAGAATTACTGAGATGGGATTAATACCATTTCATATTGATGAACTACAACAAGAAGTAATAGACATTGATGTATGCATCAATACAATTCCAGCGATGATTGTAACCGCTAAGGTCATTTCTAATATGCCAGCACATACATTGATTGTCGATCTAGCTTCTAAACCAGGTGGTACCGATTTTCGCTATGCTGAAAAACGTGGAATAAAGGCATTATTGGCCCCAGGCTTACCTGGAATTGTTGCGCCAAAAACAGCCGGGCAAATTGTTGCAAATGTATTAACACAGCTTTTATGCGAGTTAAAGATAGATAGAAAGGGGTTATCTTCATGAAACTAGAAGGTAAGCGAATTGGATTTGGAATTACGGGGTCTCACTGCACATATGAAGAAGTATATCCACAGATCAAATCCTTATTAGATGAAGGGGCAGACGTAATTCCAGTTGTCACACACACGGTAAAAAACACTACAACTCGCTTTGGAAAAGCAGGGGAATGGGTGGAAAAGATAGAGGAATTAACTGGGAACAAAGTGATCGATTCTATTGTTGCTGCTGAACCTTTAGGTCCGAAGCTTCCTCTCGATTGCATGGTAATTGCTCCATTAACAGGAAACTCCATGAGTAAATTTGCCAATGCACTTACAGATTCTCCAGTTTTAATGGCAGCAAAGGCAACGTTAAGAACTCATCGACCAGTGGTTGTTGGTATCTCGACCAATGATGCACTTGGATTAAATGGAGTGAACCTTATGCGTCTCATGGCGACAAAGGATATTTACTTTATTCCGTTTGGCCAGGATGCACCTCATAAAAAACCAAATTCAATGGTAGCCAGAATGGAAGCTTTACTTGATACGGTATTTGCTGCTTTGGAAGGAAAGCAATTTCAGCCTGTTGTCGTAGAAAAATTCCGAGATTTAGAGAAATAATTTTATAATTCAACCAAAGAATCATATTTTTTTCATCCATTCGACAATTAATGTGATAGAATAATACGTAAAAGATTTGAAGCTATATTTAAAAAAGAGATATAGCTGGAAGGAGCTAGTGTTAAATGGAAGCAAAAGGTTATCATGTAGCAGTAGTCGGAGCAACAGGAGCGGTGGGGCAACAAATGCTTCACACGTTAGAACAACGTAATTTTCCAATTTCTAAATTAACTTTGCTTTCTTCTGAACGTTCTGCAGGTAAAAAAGTAATGTTCAGAGACGAAGAATATACGGTAGAAGTCGCAACTCCAGAAAGTTTTGAAGGTGTTCAAATTGCACTTTTTTCAGCAGGCGGAGGTGTATCTAAGCAACTTGCCCCAGAAGCAGTAAAGCGTGGTGCTATTGTTGTTGACAATACTAGTGCATATCGAATGGATGAGAATGTTCCATTAGTTGTTCCTGAAGTAAACGAAGAAGCATTAAAAACCCACAACGGAATTATCGCAAACCCAAACTGTTCAACAATTCAAATGGTTGTTGCGTTGGAACCAATTCGTAAGCAATATGGTTTAAACAAAGTAATTGTTTCTACCTATCAAGCTGTATCTGGTGCAGGAGCAGCAGCAATTAATGAACTAAAAGAACAATCAAAAGCGATCTTAAATGGTGAGAATTTTACTCCTGAAATACTACCTGTAAAAGGTGACGAAAAACATTATCAAATTGCTTTCAATGTGATTCCGCAAATCGATAAATTCCAAGATAATGGATATACTTTTGAAGAAATGAAAATGATCAATGAAACAAAAAAAATTATGAGTATGGAAGATCTTCATGTTGCAGCAACATGCGTTCGTTTGCCTGTTGAAACAGGACATTCTGAATCTGTATATGTTGAAGTGGATGCAGAAGGGATTTCTGCTCAACAAATTAAAGACTTATTGAAAGATTCTGACGGGATTATCTTGCAAGATGACCCATCACAGCAAATCTATCCAATGCCAGCAAATTGTGTAGGGGAAAATGATGTATTTGTAGGAAGAATCCGCAAAGATTTAGACCGTGATAATGGTTTCCATATGTGGATTGTGTCAGATAACCTATTAAAAGGTGCTGCATGGAACTCCGTACAAATTGCTGAAAGTTTAGTGAAATTACAACTAGTTTAACTCTTATAGGAAGAGAGCATGGTATGTTACCGGCTCTCTTCTCTCACGTCTATAGTAGAGGTGTTACAATTGAAGATTATTGTTCAGAAATTTGGAGGAACATCTGTGAAAGATGATAGAGGGCGTCAATTGGCTCTTGGTCATATACAGGATGCAATAAACGAGGGATATAAAGTTGTTGCTGTTGTGTCAGCAATGGGGCGTAACGGTGATCCTTATGCAACTGATACTTTATTAAGTTTACTCTATGGAGAACTTAGTAATATATCTTTGAGAGAACAAGATTTACTTCTTTCTTGTGGGGAAGTTATTTCATCAATCGTTTTTTCAAGTTTATTAAATCAACATAAAATTAAAGCCACATCATTAACTGGAGCACAGGCGGGTTTTGTGACAAATGATGAGCATACAAATGCAAAAATTCTGGAAATGAAATGTGAGCGTCTGTTAGAAACATTATCAGATCATGATGTCGTCGTTGTCGCTGGTTTTCAAGGAGCATCAACAAGTAATGGAGACACGACCACAATTGGTAGAGGTGGTAGTGATACATCGGCAGCGGCTCTTGGTGCAGCAATTGGAGCTGAGTTTGTCGATATCTTTACCGATGTGGAAGGTGTTATGACAGCAGATCCAAGGATTGTTGAAAACGCAAAACCACTTTCAAATGTAACCTATACCGAAATTGTCAATCTTGCCTACCAGGGCGCAAAAGTTATTCACCCTCGTGCAGTAGAAATTGCGATGCAGGCAGAAGTCCCTATTCGTGTAAGATCTACCTATTCTAAGCTGCCTGGTACATTAGTCACTTCAAATCAATCTGATAAAAAGGGCAGTGATGTACACGAAAGGCTAATAACAGGTATAGCTCATGTTTCAAATGTTACGCAAATAAATGTTACTGCAAAAGAAGGACAATATAATATTCAAACAGAAGTATTTAAGGCTATGGCAATGGAAGGAATTAGTGTAGACTTCTTCAATATCACTCCAAAGTCTGTTATTTATACAGTTACAGATCAAGTAACATTAAGAGCGATAGAAGTTCTTAAAGAATTAGGGTATGAACCAAAAGTTAATAAACATTGTGCAAAGGTTTCTGCAGTAGGAGCAGGAATTATGGGTGTCCCAGGAGTAACGTCAAAAATTGTTACAGCACTTTCTGAACAAGGGATCCAAATTCTTCAATCAGCAGATAGCCATACGACAATTTGGGTACTAGTAAAAGAGGATGATATGATTAAAGCGGTTAATGCTTTACACGAAGCGTTTGATCTATCAAAATAGAGATACATGCTTTTGAAATCATAGAGAATATCTACTGCAAAAAAGAAAGTCCTAAATTTATGGGACTAGGCGCTAAAGCATTTATGTTAGAATGCAACATAAGGAGTGAAGGTTATAATGAGTCATTTTGGTAAAGTTTCTACAGCGATGGTAACGCCGTTTGATAAAAACGATAACATCGATTTTCAGAAAACGACAACATTAATTGATTATTTAATCAACCATGGAACGGATTCTTTAGTTATCGCAGGTACAACAGGAGAATCTCCAACGCTAAGTAATGAAGAGAAAGTTGCTCTTATTAAGCATACGGTGAAAGAAGTAAATGGCAGAGTTCCGGTTATTGCAGGAACAGGTAGCAATAATACAGCAGCATCAATCAAATTAACTAAACAAGCTGAAGAAGCTGGTGTAGATGCAATCATGCTAGTAGTGCCATATTATAACAAGCCGAGTCAGGAAGGCTTATATCAACATTTTAAAGCAATTATAGAAACAACAACTCTACCAGTTATGTTATATAATATTCCAGGTAGAAGTGTTGTAAATATGTCAGTTGATACGATTGTTAGACTTTCTGAGTTACCAAACGTTGTAGCAGTAAAAGAGGCAAGTGGTAACTTGGATGCAATGGCAGAGATTATTTCCAAAACAAAAGATGATTTTGCGCTTTACTCTGGCGATGATGGTTTAACTCTTCCTGCACTTGCGATTGGTGCAGCAGGTGTCGTTTCAGTAGCATCACATATTATTGGTGATGAGATGCAGGCTATGATTAAATCATTCCAATCTGGAGAAATAGCAGCAGCTGCTGAGCAACATCGTAAATTACTACCAATTATGAAGCAATTATTTACAGCACCTAATCCGAGTCCTGTTAAAACAGCACTTCAGGTTAAAGGATTAGATGTTGGATCAGTGCGTTTACCATTATTACCTTTAACCAGCACAGAACGCAGTGAATTAACGAATGTAATCCAAAATAATCTTAGATGAGTCGTGTGTAAGAGGGGAACTAAAAGATGGGGCTAATCATAAAGCACATCTTTTACGTTTCCCTTTTTTAAGTTGTACATATCTTTTGTAATTCGAGTCATTTGTTTTGTAAGCGTATTATACAACTTAAAATTTCCTTGTATTCCATTTCTTTCATCAGGTATAATATTTCTAAGTGACGTTGAACGGGTACTTCAGTAGGGAGGATTTTCATGGAAAAGACAGAAAATATAAAATTAATCGCTTTAGGCGGTGTTGGAGAAGTCGGTAAAAATATGTTTGTTGTGGAAATTAATTCTGATATTTTTGTCGTGGATGCGGGTCTTATGTATCCAGAGGGAGAAATGTTAGGTATTGATATGGTAATTCCAGATATAACATATTTAAAGGAAAACGAAGATCGTGTTAAAGGAATTATATTAACCCATGGACATGATGAAAGTATTGGAGGAATCTTTTATCTTTTAAACAATTTACGTGTTCCTATTTATGGGACAAAGCTTACACTTGCGTTAGTTGGAGAAAAGCTAAAGGAAAATAAAATGAGGCAGACTGTTTTAGTCAAAGAAATAGACAATGAGACCGTTTTGACCTTTGAAAGTACAGAAGTCTCCTTTTTTAGAACAAATCATAGTATACCAGACTCAGTGGGAATCAGTTTTTCGACTTCAATGGGTGCAATTGTTCATACAGGTGATTTTAAATTTGATCAGACTCCTGTTGGAGACAGTCAAATGGATATCGGTAAAATTGCTAGACTTGGTGAAAAAGGTGTCCTGTGCTTGTTATCTGATAGTATAAATGCAGAAAAGCCGGGCTATTCAGGATCTGAAGCCCTTGTTGGCAGAGAAATCTCAGATGTAATGTATATAGCAGAAGGCAGAGTAATTGTTGCGGTATTCGCTTCTAATTTATACCGTATTCAACAAGTAATCAATGCGGCACTTAAAAATAATCGTAAACTTGCCGTAGTCGGTAAAAATATGAGAAACATCTTAAACTTAGCTATTAATCTAGGGTATATTTCTATTGAAGAGGAATTGTTTATTTCGGTCAATGAAATCGAGCAGTATTCCCAAAAAGAAATTGCTATTTTAACAACAAGTAATCAAGGGGATCCACTTGCCATTTTATCAAGGATGGCTAAGCAATCACATAAGCAAGTAAATGTTAAAGAAGGAGACACTGTGCTAATCGCGGCAACCCCAATTCCAGGACATGAACTAGTATTTTCGAAAACAATTGATATTTTAAGCAGAGCTGGAGCGAATGTCGTTTTTGGACAAAAGCAAGTACATACGTCTGGTCATGGTCATCAAGAAGAACTAAAAATGATGCTTAATTTAACGAAACCAAAATATTTTATTCCAATTCATGGGGAGTTTAAAATGCAAAAAGCCCATGAAAAATTAGCTAAACAGGTTGGGGTAAGGTCTAGTAATATCTTCCTCGTTGATAAAGGAGACGTAATTGAGTTTAAAGGAGACCAGGTATACACAGCTGGAAAAGTTCCATCAGGAAATGTATTAATAGATGGATTAGGAATAGGTGACGTGGGAAATATTGTTCTTCGTGATCGTCGTTTATTATCACAGGATGGAATATTAATTGTTGTTGTAACATTAGATAAACAAAGAAAACAAATCATTTCCGGTCCTGAAATCATTACTCGAGGTTTTGTTTACGTTAGAGAATCTGAAGAACTTATTTCCAATTCTACAAAAGTAGTTTCAACAATTGTTGAAAGAAGTATGCAGGAACATTCGATTGAATGGTCTCAGATAAAACTAAATATCAGAGAAGCATTAAATCAATTTCTTTATGAAAAAACAAAGAGAAGACCAATGATTCTTCCAATTATTATGGAGATATAACATAAGATAAAAAAGCATTGATTCTCAATGCTTTTTTATCATTATAAGGAATGTTTTAGCAAATAATATGTAGTGATGTTTTACTAATGTCTTTCCATTCTTTCGTATGAAAACAACAAGGTTGCGAATACTACAAACAGAATGTATATGAAAGGATGGCTAACATGGTAAATCATGATCATTACATAAAAAATGAGGGTACTGAAAAACAAGAAAATAAAGAAAGCTCTATTGTCGAAAAAATTCAACAGCTTGGTCAAACGAATGTTCCGCAAATGGGAAATGATTCAAAAATCCACTGTTTGACAATAGTAGGTCAAATCGAAGGTCATATCCAATTACCACCTCAAAATAAAACAACAAAATATGAGCATGTAATACCTCAAATCGTAGCAATTGAGCAAAACCCTAATATTGAGGGACTACTTGTTATTTTAAATACTGTTGGAGGAGATGTAGAAGCAGGACTTGCTATTGCAGAAATGTTAGCTTCCTTGTCAAAACCAACAGTATCCATTGTATTAGGTGGAGGTCATTCTATAGGGGTACCAATTGCTGTGTCCTGTGATTACTCTTTTATTGCAGAAACTGCAACAATGACGATTCATCCAGTCAGGTTAACTGGATTAGTCATAGGTGTACCACAAACATTTGAGTATTTAGATAAAATGCAAGATCGCGTTATTAACTTTGTAACAAAACATTCAGAAATTAGTGAAGAAAAATTCAAAGAACTTATGTTTTCTAAAGGTAATTTAACTAGAGATATAGGTACAAATGTTGTTGGAAGAGATGCTGTTGAATATGGTTTAATCAATGAAGTTGGTGGAGTTGGACAAGCAATTCAAAAATTAAACCGTTTACTCGAAAAAAATGATGATGATCAGGTGCTACAATGATATACTATACAATGATGCCGGAAGAACTTATGTTCCCTTGTGTTGAGGATGATTACAGAAAACAATCAGTTGTGGAAATAAATGGTGTACAACTTTTAGTCCAGCAAGCAGACAACGCACAATATGAAATTATACGAATATTGAGTAGTGATCCTAGGCATTATCTTGATTCTCAGTTATGCCCAGGTCAAAAAATTACCATGTCTATTTCAATCAATTAAGTTAATTGTGATATAATACTATTAGTATATATGGAAGGGCAGCCAGTTGCGGCTGCTTTCTTCTTTTGAATAAACTCATACATAGGGAGCTTTCGGCTGGTTTTACTAAAAGGAAGATTATTAAATATAGGTGATAAACAATGGCTAAAAGAAAAAGAAAACAGAGAAAGTCAAAGGATGATTGGAAAAGAACATTAAAGTTTGAATTAGCTGGATTGATCATATTAGCAATTACACTCATAGCAATTTCTAAATTAGGTTTTGTCGGTTCGACCTTTGTACATTTATTCCGCTTTTTTAGTGGTGAATGGTACATGCTTTTTTTGATTGGAGTAGTCTTATTTTCATTATACCTGATATGGAAAAGGCAAATTCCTACGTTATTTAATAGACAAATGATAGGAATCTATTGTATTACGGCATCACTTCTTCTATTAAGTCATGTTACATTGTTTAAAATGTTGTCTCATAATGGAACGTTTGCTTCTCCAAGTGTTATTTCAAATACGCTTGAATTATTTTGGTTGGATGTTAATGGTGAAGCAAGTAATGTTGATTTAGGTGGAGGGATGATTGGAGCGGTATTGTTTGCTTCTTCGTACTATTTGTTTGCTGAAGCGGGTTCAAAAATTATTGCAATTGTTCTAATTGTGATAGGAATAATTTTAATTACTGGACGCTCCTTACAAGCTACACTAGCTAAACTATTGATACCTATTGGTAGGTTTATAAAAAATCAAACCATTGGATTTTTAGATGATATGAGGAACCTTCCATCAGCCATGAAACAGAAACGAGCTGAACAAAAACAGAGAAGGAAGGAAAAGCTATTGGAGAATGAAGAAGATGATGAGGTTCTTGATGAATATCAGCCGATTATCTCTAGCTTTTCTGACAGTGAGGATCATGATCAGGAAATGATTATCCATACAATGGAACGTCAGCAACATCCTCTAAATGAAACGACGAGTTCAGACGAAGAAGAGCAAGGTAAGAGTGATTCTGCTCCAGATAGGTCAAATCAAGATCAAGAAGTTATTCAACCAATGGCATTTGTTGAAGTTGAAAATAAGGATTATAAGCTCCCGCCAATAGATTTACTGAAAGCGCCTAAGCAAAATTCACAGCAAGCCGATAAGAAAAATATATATGAAAATGCTAGAAAACTAGAAAAAACTTTTCAAAGCTTTGGTGTTAAAGCTAAAGTTACACAGGTTCATTTAGGTCCGGCAGTAACAAAATATGAAGTATACCCTGATGTTGGGGTCAAAGTTAGTAAAATTGTGAATTTAAGTGATGATTTGGCATTAGCTCTAGCAGCGAAGGATATTCGGATTGAAGCTCCAATCCCTGGAAAATCAGCGGTTGGAATTGAAGTTCCTAATTCTGAAATTGCTATGGTTTCACTTAGAGAGGTATTAGAATCTAAATCAAATGACCGACCTGATGCTAAACTTCTTATTGGTTTAGGTAGAGATATATCAGGTGATGCCGTTTTGGCGGAACTGAATAAGATGCCTCACTTACTTGTCGCAGGAGCAACGGGGAGCGGGAAAAGTGTATGTATAAACGGAATTATCACTAGTATCTTGATGAGAGCTAAACCGCATGAAGTGAAGTTAATGATGATTGACCCTAAGATGGTCGAGTTAAATGTTTATAATGGAGTACCGCATTTACTAGCTCCCGTCGTAACAGACCCTAAAAAGGCTTCTCAGGCTCTAAAAAAAGTAGTGAATGAAATGGAGAGAAGGTATGAGCTATTCTCTCACACAGGGACTAGAAATATTGAAGGATACAATGAAATTATTAGAAGAAATAATCAAGAAGAAGCGAAACAACCTGAGCTCCCTTATATTGTTGTAATTGTCGATGAGCTTGCGGATTTGATGATGGTAGCTTCTTCAGATGTAGAAGATTCGATTACTAGGCTTTCGCAAATGGCTCGTGCAGCGGGTATTCATCTTATTATCGCGACTCAACGTCCATCGGTTGATGTTATCACTGGGGTCATTAAAGCAAACATTCCTTCCCGAATTGCGTTTAGTGTTTCTTCCCAAACTGACTCAAGAACGATTTTAGACATGGGGGGAGCTGAAAAGCTTTTAGGACGAGGTGACATGCTTTTTCTACCAGTTGGATCATCGAAGCCAGTCCGTGTACAAGGTGCATTTTTATCAGATGAAGAAGTTGAGCAAACAGTTAATTTTGTTATTGCCCAACAGAAGGCACAATATCAGGAAGAAATGATTCCAACCGAAGTTTCAGAGGCTTCTGGAGTGGTAGAGGATGATTTATATGAGGAAGCTGTACAACTTGTAGTTGATATGCAAACTGCATCTGTATCTATGCTCCAGCGACGTTTCCGTGTTGGATATACAAGGGCAGCTAGACTAATCGATGCAATGGAGGAACGTGGAGTTGTAGGACCGTATGAAGGTAGTAAACCGCGTGATGTATTGCTTTCAAAAGAAAAACATGAAGAATTAACTTCCTAATAAGGACTAAGCAGAATTGGTTAGAGCAATTAATCCAATCTCTGTTTAGTTTTTTTATTTCGTTATCGACAAGATACGACAAAAAGAGTACGATAATAAAGAATGAAATAAGCGTATCGGTCGATTATATTTTTGCGGAAAACAAACTATACTATATACATCGTGATCATTCTTTATTTCGACAATTTTTCTTACTTTCTATTTATTTCTATGATAAAACATGATATAGTATTTTCGATTAGAGAAAGGTGTATAACATCAGATGTCTGATCTCTTATACATAGAGGGTAAAATGGGGGACATATCAATGACCATAAAGTCTGATAATCGACATTTGTATTTACAAGTGATTGATAAAATAAAAGAGGATATTGAAAATGGTACTTATCGGGAAAAAGAAAAACTACCGTCTGAATTTGAACTTTCCAAAAGCTTAGGTGTTAGTAGAGCCACATTAAGGGAAGCACTGCGAACACTTGAAGAAGAAAACGTTATCATTAGAAGGCATGGAGTTGGAACTTTCGTTAATTCAAAACCAAGATTCACTTCTGGGATAGAACAACTCAATAGTGTTACCGCTATGATTGAACAGGCAAACCTAAAACCAGGAACTATTTTTCTCTCATCATCTATTACAGGTGCTACTGAAGATGATGTAAAAAGATTTAAGTGCAATAGGGAAGATGAAATCTTTTTATTAGAAAGAGTCCGGACAGCAAATGGAGAACCCGTTGTTTATTGTTTAGATAAAATCCCAACCTCAATTTTGCCAGAGACATTTGATCATGAACAAGAATCTCTTTTTAAACTATTAGAGGATAAAGCTAGTATTTATATTAGTTACGCGGTTACCCATATTGAACCGATAGGGTATCATGAAAAAATATCCCCAATTTTAGAATGTGATCCTGAAACATCATTACTGCTTTTGAAACAAATGCATTTCGATGATCAAGATCAACCAGTTTTATACTCACTAAACTACTTTAGAGCTGATCATTTTAGTTTCCATGTTGTAAGAAAGCGTTTATAGGTCAGAATAATAGAGAAATTAAAAATATAGAATAGCATTTAAAAATTATTACATAAAATATGTCAGGTAATCTCCTCTGTTTAGTGTTTAACACCTAAAGGTTGTTTAAAATATACGAGTGTACACAGTTCTATACTGTAAGGAGGTGGTTTGCTCGTATAGGCTGTAACTTTTTGTTTATTTTAATACTTATACTATATTTTATAGGGGGCAATAAAATGAAAAAGAGGCATGGACTAGCATTATCTTTATTTTTAGCTGCTAGTACTTTACTTGCTGGCTGTGGTGGAGCTAACAATGATAAAGGTGGCACTGAAGGTGGCGGCGAAGCAACTGAAGATCAGTTTACAGTAGGAATGGTAACAGATATCGGTGGAGTTGATGATAAATCATTTAACCAATCAGCTTGGGAAGGTTTACAAGCATTTGGTGAAGAAAACGGCCTTGAAAAAGGAAATGACGGTTTTGATTATCTTCAATCTCAAAGTGATGCAGATTATGCGACAAACTTAAATACTCTCGCACGTAAAAAATTCGATTTAATCTACGGAATTGGATACTTATTACAACCGGCAATTGATGAAATTGCTCAGCAACAAAAAGATACACATTTTGCGATTGTTGATAGTGTTGTTGAACAACCAAACGTGGCAAGTATCACATTTAAAGAGCATCAAGGTTCATTTTTAGTTGGTGTTGTTGCTGGGTTAACAACAAAAACAAACAAAATTGGATTTGTTGGCGGTGTTGAAGGAGATTTAATTAAGAAGTTTGAAGTAGGTTTCATTGAGGGAGTTAAAGCAGTAAACCCTGATGCAACAGTTGAAGTACAATACGCAGGTTCATTTGGAGATGCTGCAAAAGGTAAACAAATTGCATCAAGCATGTACGGGCTAGGCGCTGATATTATCTATCATGCTGCTGGAGGAACAGGTAATGGTGTATTCTCTGAAGCGGTCGACTTAAAAGTTGAAGATCCAAACCGTGAACTTTGGGTTATTGGTGTCGACAAAGACCAACATGAAGAAGGAAATGGAAAAACAAAAGCTGGTGAAGAATTTAACATTACGTTAACATCAATGGTTAAGCGTGTAGACGTTGCTGTTAAGGACCTTGCAGAAAAAGGTAAAGCCGGTGAATTCCCAGGTGGAGAAGTTATTGAATACGGTATTGAAGAACAAGCAATCGGTATCGCACCAAGTGATGAGCATTTATCAGAAGAAGTAAAAGCAAAAGTTAAAGAATTCGAAGAAAAAATTGTTAATGGTGAGATCGAAGTACCAACAAAATAATAAATAGATAAGGGCTGACTTACTTGAAGGTTCAGATTCCTCAATCAAATTGCTCATATATTAAGCTTTTAGATAGAGGTGTTTTTTACCCGAGTAGAGGTCAGCCTTTATTCCTGAAAGTCATTAAATTTAAATCTTCTAACTATTCCGGAAGTCCATTCAAACTAGTAGGTTTACATATGGTGATTTTCATACCTGTGAATTTTATTGCGTTATAATGCTTAAAGTTAACAAAATGAAAGAAGATACCTTAGTGTTGTTCAGGAAAAAGGAGTGAACAAGTTTGGAATATGTAATTGAAATGCTAAATATTCGTAAAGAGTTTCCTGGCATAGTTGCAAATGACAATATTACATTACAAGTGAAAAAAGGCGAAATTCATGCCCTTTTAGGTGAGAATGGAGCTGGAAAATCAACATTAATGAATGTCCTTTTTGGCCTCTATCAACCTGAAAGAGGAGAAATTAGAGTCAAGGGAAAAAAAGTTGATATTACTAATCCTAATATTGCGAATGATCTAGGAATTGGTATGGTTCATCAGCATTTTATGCTTGTTAATACCTTTACTGTAACAGAAAACATTATTTTAGGAAATGAACCTAAAAAAGGAACTTCCATTAATTTAAAGGAAGCTGAGAAGCAAGTTAAAGAAATATCTGAACGTTATGGCCTTTCTGTAGATCCTACGGCTAAGATTTCAGACATATCAGTAGGCATGCAGCAACGTGTAGAAATTTTAAAAACATTATATCGTGGGGCAGAGATTTTAATTTTTGATGAGCCAACTGCTGTTCTTACTCCTCAGGAAATAAAAGAATTAATCCAAATTTTGAAAACCTTAATAAAAGAAGGAAAATCAATTATTTTAATCACACACAAGCTAAAGGAAATTATGGAGGTTTGTGATCGTGTAACTGTTATCCGAAAAGGTGAGGGAATTGGTACAGTTGATGTAGCAAATACAAACCCGAACGAATTAGCATCATTAATGGTTGGACGAGAAGTTTCTTTTACTACTAAAAAAACGCCTGCAAATCCAAAAGATGATGTATTAACAATTACTGATTTAACTGTTAAAGATAATCGTAATGTGCCTATGGTAAATTCGTTAAGTTTATCAGTTCGAGCTGGAGAAATTGTTGGTATTGCAGGTGTTGATGGTAATGGTCAATCAGAACTAATAGAAGCTATCACTGGGTTAAGAAAAGTTGATTCAGGGACTATTAAATTAAATAACAAAAACATTACCAACATGCATCCTAGAAAAATTACGGAAACTGGGGTTGGGCATATTCCTCAAGACCGTCATAAGCATGGCTTAGTTTTAGATTTTCCAATTGGAGAAAACATGGTCTTGCAAACATACTATAAACAACCTTTCTCAAAAAAAGGCGTCCTTAGTCTTAAAACAATTTATGAAAAAGCAAAGATTCTTATAAAAGAATTTGATGTGAGGACTCCAAGTTCTTCTACACTTGCTAGAGCTCTTTCAGGTGGTAATCAACAAAAAGCAATTATTGGTCGAGAGGTTGATCGAAATCCCGATTTGCTTATTGCAGCTCAGCCTACCCGTGGTCTTGATGTTGGTGCAATTGAATTCATTCATAGTCGTCTCATCGAACAACGAGATAATGGTAAAGCTGTACTGTTAATTTCATTTGAATTAGATGAAATTATGAATGTGAGCGACCGAATTGCAGTTATTTATGAAGGGAAAATTGTTGACATTGTAGACCCGAAAGAAACAACAGAGCAAGAATTAGGACTCCTTATGGCGGGTAGTAAACGTCAGAAAGAAGGTAAGCAGTCATGAATTTAAATCGCTATATGAACTTATTGATTCCTATTATTGCTGTAATATTAGGTCTAATTTCCGGAGCTATTATAATGTTAGTGAGCGGGTATAACCCAATTGCGGGATATAGTGCTCTATGGTATGGAATGTTTGGTGAATCGTATTACATTGGTGAGACGATAAGACAATTAACTCCGTATATTTTAACTGGATTAGCAGTTGCGTTTGCTTTCCGAACAGGACTTTTTAATATTGGGGTTGAAGGTCAAGTAATTGTTGGATGGTTAGCGGCAGTTTGGGTAGGAGTAGCATTTGAATTACCAGCTATTATTCACCTTCCATTAGCGATCATTGTTGCTGCAATTGCTGGAGCGCTTTGGGGCTTTGTACCAGGCTTTTTGAAAGCACGGTTTAAAGTACACGAGGTTATTGTCACAATTATGATGAATTATATTGCTTTACATGTGACAAACTTTTTAATTAGAGATGTGATTACAGAAAATAGTGATACAACTGATAAGATTTTCCCTTCTGCGTCATTACGTTCAGAATTCTTCGAGAACATTACTGATTACTCTCGTATGCATTATGGGATTTTTATTGCTTTAATAGCAGCATTAATCATGTGGTTTTTGCTTGAAAAAACAACAAAAGGCTTTGAATTGCGTGCAGTAGGGTTTAATCATGATGCGGCACATTATTCAGGTATGAATGTTAACCGTAACATTATCCTTTCAATGGTCATCTCAGGTGCCTTTGCAGGTGTAGCTGGGGCTATGGAAGGTTTAGGTACCTTTGAATATGTGTCTGTTAAGGGTGGATTTACAGGTATTGGTTTTGATGGAATCGCTGTTGCGCTTATAGGTGGAAATGCTGCAATCGGTATTCTGTTTTCTGCTGCTTTATTTGGTGGTTTAAAAGTTGGGGCTCTAAACATGCCATCAGAGGCTGGAGTACCGAATGAGCTTGTGGAAATCATTATTGCTCTTATTATCTTCTTTGTAGCTTCAAGCTATTTTATTCGATGGCTGTTATTTCGTTTTAAAAAGGAGGAGAAATAAGTGAGCATTTTACAAGCTTTAGAAATTATAATACCAACAGCTCTATTCGTAGCAGCTCCACTTATTTTCACAGCACTTGGTGGCGTTTTTAGTGAACGCTCTGGTGTTGTAAACATTGGTCTTGAGGGACTAATGATCATCGGTGCATTTGTAGGGATTGTGTTCAATTTACAATTTGATGATGTATTAGGTAGAGCAACACCTTGGTTTGCAATCATAGCTGCAATGGTGGCGGCAGCTCTCTTTTCGTTGTTACATGCTGTGGCTTCTATTACGTTTAAGGCCGATCAGGTTGTTAGTGGGGTAGCAATAAACTTCTTAGCTTTAGGCTTATCTCTTTTTCTTGTTAAAAATATCTATGAGAAAGGCCAAACAGACCGCATCTCTATTAGCTTTAACAAGATGGACATACCGTTATTAAGTGAAATACCTGTCATTGGTAAGATCTTTTTCTCCGGAGGCTATATTACATCATATTTAGCAATTCTTTTAGCTATCATTGTATGGTATGTTATTTTTAAAACACCGTTTGGTCTTCGGTTACGATCAGTTGGAGAACATCCAATGGCAGCGGATACCATGGGGATCAATGTGACAAAAATGAGATATATTGGTGTAATCTTAAGTGGTGCTTTCGCTGGTATTGGTGGAGCAGTTTATGCAACCATCATATCAAGAGATTTTAGTCATGCCACAATTAGTGGTCAAGGTTTTATGGCGCTCGCAGCAGTTATCTTCGGAAAATGGCATCCACTAGGTGCAATGGGTGCAGCATTATTTTTTGGTCTTGCACAAGGTCTTAGTATTATTGGAGGGACTATTCCGTTTTTGAAGGATATTCCAACCGTCTACTTACTCATCCTTCCATATGTATTAACAATTCTTGCACTAACAGGATTTATTGGACGTGCAGACTCGCCTAAAGCACTGGGTACACCTTATGAAAAAGGAAAACGATAAAAAGTCAAGGCTTCTTCAATTTATGGAGAAGCCTTTTTCATGCTTAGGAAAACCAGGCGCCCAATTATATTGAACTGTGGTTAAGCAAAAGACATTTTACTCCCGCCCCTAGAAATAATGGTAAGAAACGAATTCTTCTATATCATCTTATTGTGTCGAGGTTGATTAAAGTCCGTGCTTTTATACCGTATAAATATTTAGTATTTAAAACATTTTTACTAGTCAAGTTTAGATTGCTTTGTTACTAACTGCCAGTATACAATAGCTTCATTTAACACAAAATGAACTTGTTAACAAAATAATTTTTAGACAGGTGAAGACGATATGGAAGCACGAAAGAAACTGGATTTACTTGCATTATCATCTGTTCCTCTTGTTATGACATTAGGAAATTCTATGTTAATTCCTGTTTTACCTGAAATCTCAAAGAAATTAGATATTAGTGCCTTTCAAGTTTCATTAATTATTACGGTATATTCAATTGTGGCCATTTTATTAATACCAATTGCTGGCTATTTATCTGATCGATTTGGGCGAAAACTTGTTTTGGTTCCATGCTTAATCATAGCTGGAGTAGGTGGAGCGGTTTCTGGATGGGCTTCTTGGAAAATGGAAGATCCTTATATAATGATTCTATTGGGACGTGTTTTACAAGGGATAGGTTCTGCAGGCGCTGCCCCTGTAGTAATGCCCTTAATAGGGGATATGTTTAATGATGATGAGCAAATAAGTGCAGGTCTTGGATTAACGGAAACAGCGAATACAGCAGGGAAGGTATTAAGTCCAATAATAGGAGCAGTTTTGGCAGCTTTTCTATGGTTTCTACCTTTTTGGTTTATTCCCTTTTTTTGTTTAATTAGTGTGCTGCTTGTCTTTTTCTTAGTTAAAGTTCCAAAAAAGAAGGAATCTGAAAAACAAAGCTTTAAGGAATTTGCTCATTGTGTTAAGGATATCTTTGCGAAGGATGGTAAGTGGCTTTTTGCCATCTTTGCCGTTGGCTGTACAATTATGTTTGTACTCTTCGGCGTTTTATTTTTCTTATCAGACATGCTTGAAAAACAATATAATATTAATGGGATTAAAAAAGGATTAGTTCTTGCCATTCCATTACTGGCACTTTCAATAAGTTCTTATGTATCAGGGAAAAAAATCGGTCAAAATAGGAACTTAATGAAAACTGTCATTATCATAGGAATGAGTTTAGTAACTCTTTCCTTTATCGCCCAAAGGGTACAACATTCACTAACTTTCTTAATCTCATTCCTTGTCCTTACGGGTGTTGGAATAGGGATTACCTTGCCAAGTTTGGATGCATTAATAACTGAAGGTATTGAAAAAGAAGAAAGAGGTACCATTACTTCAATTTACAGTTC
Source organism: Bacillus sp. (in: firmicutes) (assembly GCA_031180405.1). Taxonomy (GTDB): domain Bacteria; phylum Bacillota; class Bacilli; order Bacillales; family Bacillaceae; genus Metabacillus. The sequence goes on from JAPSLU010000003.1 coordinate 43,515, forward strand.
CATGAGGTTTATAGGTGTAGCTGCAGGACCACCTGTATTTTCTTATCTCATGTCAGTTAATGAGCATCTTGTCTATTATATTTCGGCAGGAACAAGTGTTATAGCTGTCATGATTGTCATGTTATTCATTAAACCCGAAAAGGATTTTGATAAAGATCCAAGTCAACTTCCAAAACTTGCTTAATATTCATTTAAAGGACAGTCGTTACTTTGAAGACTGTCCTCACGTTTTCTCACAAATTTATCACCTTTCGTATAGACTACAGTCATTAGAGTAAAGATATAGAAGAAAATATGTATTATTTCCTTTATTATCCTCGTATTGATATAATTACTAACAATGAAATGATAAAAGGAGGTTCTTCATGTCATATATTGATGAACGACTTATCGATATTAATGGAATTTCACTTCACACAGTTCCAACTTCTAAATTTAAAACAAATACTATTGTACTAAAGTTATTAGCACCTCTTAATGAGAAAGATGTTACATATCGAGCAATATTACCGTATGTTCTTCAAAGAGGGACTAAAAATTTTCCAACAAGTACTCAATTAAGACAGCATTTAGATGAACTTTATGGAGCTACTTTACACGTTGATTTATCAAAAAAAGGCGAAAACCATATTATCTCTTTCCGTATGGAAGTGGCTAATGAGAAGTTCTTATCTGATTCCTCGCCATTATTGGAAAAAGCTTTGCAACTTCTTGCTGATATATTACTAAATCCTCTTATAGAAAATAACGCTTTTCAAGAGGAAATCGTGTTACAGGAGAAAAGAACCTTAAAGCAGCGAATCCAATCAGTTTATGACGACAAAATGAGATATTCAAATCTAAGACTTGTACAAGAAATGTGTAAAAATGAACCATATGCATTACATGTAAATGGAGAACTAAAGCATATTGAGGGAATAACATCTCAATCACTTTTTGAATATTATCAGAACATTCTTCAACAAGACCAAATTGATCTTTATGTTGTTGGGGATATAAACCAAGAGGAAGTAGAAGGGTATGTAAAAACACATTTTTCTCTAAACAACAACGCTCAACGATTAGCAAACTCTAATGAAAAAAGAGAAATAGTTGAAAATGAGGTTATTGAGGAGCAAGATGTTAAGCAAGGGAAGCTGAATATAGGATATCGAACAAACAGCACATACAGGGACGAAGACTATTATGCACTTCAAGTGTTTAATGGTATCTTTGGAGGCTTTTCCCATTCAAAACTTTTTGTAAATGTACGTGAAAAAGCAAGCTTGGCATATTATGCAGCTTCTAGAGTAGAAAGTCATAAGGGCTTATTAATGGTCATGTCTGGAGTAGAAGTTCAAAATTATGAAAAAGCTGTATCCATTATTAAAGAACAAATGATTGCAATGAAAAATGGAGACTTTACTGAAGAGGAGTTCGAACAAACAAAAGCCGTTATTCAAAATCAACTTTTAGAAACAATCGATACAGCATACGGAATAGTAGAGATTGTTTATCATAACGTTATTGCATCCATGAATCGCTCATTTGAAGATTATTTGGAAGGTATCGAAAAAGTGACGAAAGAAGAAGTTGTAAAAGTAGCTAACAAAATTGAACTTGACACAATCTACTTCTTAAAAGGAATGGGGGAAACACCATGACAAATCCTATTCGTTTTGAGCAATTACAGGAATCACTCTACTATGAAAAAATGGAAAATGGCCTTGATGTATACGTTTTACCTAAAAATGGATTTAATAAAACCTATGCTACCTTTACAACAAAATACGGTTCAATCGATAACAGGTTCGTTCCATTAAACAAGGACGAAATGATTCAAGTTCCGGATGGAATCGCTCACTTCTTAGAACATAAGCTTTTTGAGAAAGAAAATGAAGATGTTTTTCAACAGTTTAGTAAACAAGGTGCATCTGCGAATGCGTTTACCTCATTTACTAGAACAGCGTATTTGTTTTCAAGTACCAGTAATGTAGAAAAAAATTTAGAAACATTAATGGATTTCGTTCAAGAACCTTACTTTTCCGAAAAAACGGTTGAAAAGGAAAAGGGAATTATTGGTCAAGAAATTAATATGTATGAAGATAATGCTGATTGGCGTTTATACTTTGGGCTTATTCAGAATTTATTTCACCATCATCCTGTAAGAATAGATATTGCAGGAACAATCGATTCAATTGCAAAGATTACAAAGGATTCTCTATATGAGTGTTACAATACTTTCTATCATCCAAGTAATATGCTTTTATTTGTTGTAGGAGCTGTTAAACCTGAAGAAATTCTTAAACAAGTTAGAGAAAATCAACAAAAAAAGGATTTTACAGCTCAATCTGAAATAATAAGGGAATTTCCCGATGAGCCTATAGGAGTTTATAAGAAAGTTGAAAAACTAAGAATGAATGTCCAGAGTTCTAAGTGTTTAGTTGGAATAAAAGCAAAAAATCCAAATAGAACAGGCTCAAGTTTGTTAAAATACGAGCTCTCAATGAACATCCTTTTAGATTTGCTTTTTAGTAAGAGTACAACAAACTATGAAGAGCTATATAGAGAAGGTTTGATTGATGATACATTTAGTTACGACTATACAGAAGAAAATGGCTTTGGTTTCGCAATGATAGGCGGAGATACAGAGAATCCTGACCGTTTAGCTGAAAAAATCAAAGAAATGCTTTTTTTAGCAAAAAACAATGGTATTGATTTTACCACCTTTGAAGCAACGAAAAAGAAAAAAATTGGTTCATTCTTAAGGGCGATAAATTCACCTGAATATATTGCTAATCAATTTACACGATATGCTTTTAATGAAATGGAACTTTTTGAAGTCGTACCAACACTTGAATCGCTGACTCAAGAAGATATGAACAAGGTTTTAAAGGAAGCAGTTGACGAGGAATTATTTTCAGTCTGTCAGGTAGTTCCAAAATAGAAACGTACTAAGAAAGGTCTGTAATTGATTCAGGCCTTTTTTGTATATTATATATAGCTTCTTAGATTAGATATATGTGCTAAAATGTATTACTAAATATAAGGCTCTTTTCTAATAGATTGTTGTTGTTTTAAGAGATGTTTAGGTCAATTTGAACGGATATGCGAGACTCCTGTCCGAGCAGCGGGACAGGTGAGAATCCGTATACGCTTGGCGATTAGGGAGTACATCGCCCGCCCCACAGAAAGCGAGAATCCTTTGATCGCAAATCATTCTGCTACTAGTTTAAAGCAACAAAGTTTACGAAAACAGCCATTCTTAAAGAGGAGAAGTTATGGAGAAATATGCATTAGTAACAGGAGCAAGTGGTGGAATCGGCACAGCTATTGTAAAAAAACTCTCGGATGATGGATATCATATTTATGTTCATTACCACCAAAATGAGCAGGCAATCAATGAATTTAAAAAATACACAAACAAAATTATACCGGTTCAAGCTGATTTAACGGAAAAATCAGGTGTTGATGCATTATTAACCAATATACAGATGCCAATAGATTTATTGGTTTTCAATAGTGGAATAAGTATGTATGGTTTAGTAACAGATCTACAGGATGATGATATTGATAAAATGGTCCAACTTCATATAACAAGTCCGTTTAAATTGGTACAACAGCTTATTCCATCTATGATTAGGAAAAAAAACGGAAATATTATCGTCATTTCCTCCATTTGGGGCATTACAGGTGCATCTTGTGAGGTTCTGTACTCAATGGTTAAGGGTGGGCAAAACGCTTATGTTAGAGGTTTGGCAAAAGAGCTCGCACCTAGTCAAATAAGAGTGAATGCGATTGCTCCTGGTGCCATTTCAACAAAGATGTTATCGCATTTGACTGAAGAGGACTTAAAGGATTTAGCAGAGGAAATTCCTCTGGGTCGACTTGGTGCGCCTGAAGAAATTGCAGAAACGGTATCGTTTTTAGCTTCAGATAAATCTTCTTATATTACTGGGCAAGTGATTTCAGTAAATGGGGGATGGGTTTGAAAAAAATGAATAAAAATAACCTCCTTTAGAAACAATAATTCTGTACTCAATTAAAAAGGAGGAACTCCTATGTCTGTATTAGAAAACTGGAATGAATGGAAAGACTTTTTAGGTGATCGGCTACACCATGCACAAAACGAAGGTATGAACGAGCAGGTAATTTCGAACTTGGCATTTGAAATTGGTGATTATTTAGCTAAGCAAGTAGACGCTAAAAATCCACAAGAAAAGGTACTAGCAGATCTATGGAGTGTTGCATCTGAACAAGAACAGCATGCTATTGCCAATATGATGGTTAAGCTTGTTCAAAATAACGGTTCACACTAAGAGAGGAGAGATCCTCTCTTTTTCTATGAAATCATTCTCTTCATACTTTCTTCTTTCAGGAAAATCATTTATTATAGTTTGTAGTGGTTGTTTTAGAGGAGGGCTTTACTTGCCATATGAGTGGTATTTAGAATATGAGATACAAAAAAATCGGCCCGGACTTTTGGGGGATGTATCCTCATTATTGGGAATGCTTTCTATTAATATTATTACAATTAATGGTGTGGATGATTCTCGTCGTGGTCTCTTATTAAAATGTGAAAGCAATGATCAAGTTCGTAGGCTTGAATCAATTTTAAATACAATGGACAACATAACTGTTACTAAGCTCAGAGTCCCAAAGCTCCGTGATCGTTTAGCGGTTAGGCACGGTCGATATATCCAAAGAGATGCTGATGACAAAAAAACATTTCGATTTGTGCGTGATGAACTTGGCTTACTAGTTGACTTTATGGCAGAATTATATAAACAAGATGGTCATAAGCTAATTGGTATCCGAGGGATGCCAAGGGTTGGGAAAACAGAATCTATTGTTGCATCAAGTGTCTGTGCAAATAAAAAGTGGTTATTTGTTTCATCAACTTTGTTAAAACAAACTATTCGCAGTCAGTTAATTGCTGATGAGTATAGTGAAGACAATGTGTTTATTATCGATGGAATTGTATCGACAAGAAGAGGTTCTGAAAAACACCTACAGCTTGTAAGGGAAATTATGCGGATTTCAGCAACCAAAGTTGTTGAACATCCTGACATATTTGTACAGAATACTGAATATACAATTGATGATTTTGATTACATAATAGAAATCCGTAATGAGCCTGATGAAGAAATTACATATAAAGACGTAGAAGAACCACCAATGATGTTTGACTCTTCAGGTCTCTCAGGATTTGACTTTTAGTTATGGGGTGTTATGGTTGAGTGAACTAGGTAATCGACTCAAACAAGCGAGAGAAGAAAAAAATATGAGCTTGGAGGATCTCCAAGACATTACAAAAATTCAAAAACGTTATCTAATCGGTTTAGAAGAAGGCAACTACTCCATGATGCCCGGGAAATTTTATGCACGGGCATTTATGAAACAATATGCTGAGGCTGTTGACTTAGATCCGGAAATGCTTTTCGAAGAATACAAGAATGAAGTACCAAGTACATACAAAGAAGATGTCCCGGAACAACTATCTAGAGTAAAAACACATAAAGAATTACCTAAATCAGCTTCTGTATTTTTGGAAATTCTTCCAAAGCTGTTAGCAGGTGCAGTCATTGTCATTATTGCAATCTTACTTTGGCTATGGAGACAAGATGCTGCAAATAATGACACGGATAACGAAACACCAACAAATGAAACAAGTGATGTAGAATTTAAAAAAGTAGAAAATGTAGCTACAAATGATGAAAAAGAAAGTGAAGTAACTCCGGCTGAGGAAGATGAAAGTACAAGTGAAGAAGAGAAAGAACCAGAAACCTCTCCTCAATCAATAGTACTTAAAGGTGTAGAAGGGTCAACCACGACGTATGAATTAACTGGAGCGGAAAAGTTTGAGCTTGAAGTTGTTGCAAAAGATCGTACCTGGGTTGGAATAAAAAATGGTAAGGGCAAGACTTTCTTTGGAGCTGAAATTCCAAAAGGCGATAAACAGGTAAATGACTTTACTGCTGAATCAGAAATTACAGTGAGAGTGGGAAATGTCCCTGGAACTGATTTAAAAGTCAATGGTGAGCTTGTCAAATATGAAGATACAAAGAAAACACCGCAAAACATTACCATTATTTATACGAAAAAATAGGGACTGATTCAACTGAAGTGTCTGATCCTTCTCCTAGGATGAGGGTTAGACCTTTAAATGGGTCGTCCCATTTTGATTGTCACATAATACAAAAGATGACGGAGGAAATAGAAAGATGAATTTACCTAATAAGATTACAATTTCAAGAATATTACTTATCCCAGTTTTTATGGTGATCATGCTGGTGCCTTTTAATTGGGGAGAACTTACTTTTGGAACAGAAACGATTTTAGTTACCCATTTTGTAGGGGCTATTTTATTTATTATTGCCTCTACTACAGACTGGATTGACGGTTATTACGCAAGGAAGCTTAATCAAGTAACAAATTTAGGCAAGTTTTTAGATCCTTTAGCAGACAAATTATTAGTTTCAGCTGCTCTTATCATTTTAGTTGAGCTTAATTTAGCGCCATCCTGGATGGTTATTCTTATCATTAGCCGTGAGTTTGCGATTACTGGGCTACGCCTTGTTTTAGCTGGTGAAGGTGAGGTTGTTGCAGCAAATATGCTAGGGAAAATTAAGACGTGGACACAAATTATTGCGATTTCGGCATTATTATTACATAACTTACCATTTGAGTTTATCAATTTACCATTTGCAACAATTTCCCTTTGGGTGGCGACATTTTTTACGGTGATCTCGGGATGGGATTATTTTATTAAAAATAAGAAGGCATTTGTAAATTCTAAATAAACGTATGCATAGGGAGGATATCATATGGAGATACGGACGGAAATTATCGCGGTTGGATCAGAGTTATTGTTAGGTCAAATCGTTAATAGTAATGCTCAATTTTTATCTAAGGAGCTTGCTGATATTGGCTTAAACGTCTATTATCATACGGTAGTTGGTGATAACCCCACGCGGCTCGAGTCAGCGATTAAAACCGCAAAAGAACGCTCAAATGTCATTATATTTACTGGGGGACTTGGTCCGACAAAGGATGACTTAACAAAGGAAACCATTTCCAAAGCATTGGGCAAAACTCTTGTATTTGATAACGAAGCTTTAGAAAGTATTCAAAATTACTTTATTCAAACAAAACGTACAATGTCTGAAAATAATAAAAAGCAAGCACTTGTTATTGATGGTTCAATTATATTGAAAAATGATTTTGGAATGGCACCTGGAATGGCACTAAAAGTAGACCAAACCATTTACATGCTATTACCTGGTCCTCCAAGTGAAATGAAGCCGATGTTTCAAAACTACGGAAGGGAGTATTTTCAAAATCAACTAGGTTTACAGGAGAAAATCGTTTCCCGCGTTTTAAGGTATTTTGGCATTGGTGAATCTCAACTTGAAACAGACATTCAAGATTTAATTGACGGACAGACGAACCCAACAATTGCTCCTTTAGCATCAGATGGAGAAGTAACACTTAGACTTACATCAAAGCATAAAGATGAAAAAGTAGCTCAAAAGCTATTGAATGAGACGGAGAAAACTATTAACGATCGAGTTGGAGAATTTTTCTATGGTTATGATCAAACAACTCTTGTTAAAGTATTAAAAGAGCGATTAGTAAGTAAGAATAAAACAATTTCTGCCGCTGAAAGTTTAACAGGTGGCATGTTTTCAGAACTAGTAACATCATTGGAAGGCGCTTCTCAATTTTTTAATGGAAGTATTGTTACTTATACGAATGAAGTAAAGCAGCAAATTCTGCATGTTAAACAGAGTACACTTGACCAATATGGAGCCGTTAGTGAAGCATGTGCAAAGGAAATGGCCGAACAGGTCCGTTACCTTCTTAAAAGTGATATTGGCATTAGTTTTACAGGAGCCGCAGGACCAGACCCACATGAAGGACAACCTGTGGGGACGGTTTTCATTGGTATCGCAACAGAGAATCAAACAAACGTATATCCCCTAAACTTAGCGGGGTCTAGAAAAGGAATTCGTTCACGAACGGTAAAGTTTGGATGTCACTATTTAGTCAAACTATTAAATGAACTAGAATGATATAATGAAGTCTGTTAAGCAAAGCTTTAGAAGCGATGTTTTAACAGGCTTTTTGTATGCGACAAGTCCTTGATAAGAACTTGTCATTTTATTGTTGGGCAAATTAGTTTACTATAAAAAAGTTGAAATTAAATTTTATCGCTTATAGTCCTCTTCATAATAGATGTTTTATTTAGAGAAAATACTATTTTCAGATTGTTTCAAAAGGGAAAATAATCGAATAAATGTTCGATTATTACTTGGCAAACGAGTGAAAAAGCGTTATATTTATTATAGATTCATTTAAAGGAGGAAATTTTGTGAGCGATCGTCAAGCCGCCTTAGATATGGCGTTAAAACAAATAGAGAAGCAATTCGGTAAAGGTTCTATTATGAAATTAGGAGAGCAAACAGATCGTAAGGTATCAACTACACCAAGCGGTTCCTTAGCTCTTGATACAGCATTAGGGATAGGTGGTTATCCACGAGGTAGAATCATAGAAATATATGGACCAGAGAGTTCTGGTAAAACAACGGTTGCTCTACATGCTATTGCAGAAGTTCAACAACAAGGTGGTCAAGCGGCATTTATTGATGCTGAGCATGCATTAGATCCAGTCTATGCCCAAAAATTGGGTGTTAATATTGATGAATTATTACTTTCACAACCTGATACTGGAGAGCAAGCACTAGAGATTGCTGAGGCTCTGGTTCGTAGTGGTGCGGTTGATATTCTTGTCATAGACTCGGTGGCAGCATTGGTACCAAAAGCTGAAATTGAGGGTGAGATGGGTGATTCTCACGTCGGATTACAGGCTCGTTTAATGTCACAAGCATTACGTAAGTTGTCAGGTGCAATTAATAAATCAAAAACAATTGCTATTTTCATAAACCAAATTCGTGAAAAAGTAGGCGTTATGTTTGGTAACCCTGAAACAACTCCTGGTGGTCGTGCACTAAAATTCTATTCTTCTGTTCGTTTAGAAGTTCGTCGTGCTGAGACACTTAAACAGGGAAATGAAATGGTAGGGAATAAAACTAAAATTAAAGTCGTGAAAAATAAGGTTGCACCTCCATTTAAAGTGGCTGAAGTTGATATTATGTACGGAGAAGGAATTTCTAAAGAGGGAGAAATTATTGATCTTGGCTCAGAGATTGATATAGTTCAAAAGAGTGGGTCATGGTATTCATATAATGAAGAACGTTTAGGTCAAGGTCGAGAAAATGCGAAGCAGTTCCTAAAGGAAAATCCAGCACTTCGTCTGGAAATTCAAGAAAAAATTCGTAAACATTATGGCTTAGATGAAGAAGTCATCGCTCCAGATGAAAATCAAGAAGAGCTAGATTTATTAGGTGAATAATGTGTGGTAAAAAGGGCATTTTGCCCTTTTTTTTGTATGTAGAAAGTGTCTACTAGTTGTTTTTTGGTATTCTAATTTAACTATTTATTAGATATTTAAACTTTATATCACTCAACAACTTAACACATTTCACTAATAAGCGGAAAATAATATGACATATTTCTACAAAAAACAACCTTTTTTTCAGGATTTGATACAAGGGTTTATACGTTTTACCTCTTAAATGCTTGAAAACATAGTGCTGACGGGCTTGACAATAAAATTTCACAGATTTACAATTAAGATGTATATTTTACATTTTGTAGAATGATGATTGAAGCATTTTGAAAGCAGAAAATGTTGGTACTTGAGTTAGTCTTACTTTAACTAATTTAAAGACGCGAGGTTCAACATGAAAAAAAAGCTTTGAGCTGTATGTTGACAACTTAAAATTGAACAATGTACATGCCGACACTTTAATCTAGAAAAACAAGTTCATAGCAAGAGGAGGTGTAATGATGGACGTAGTATCAATAATCATCTCCATTTTGCTTGGCCTAATCGTCGGTGCAGTTGTTGGCTATTTTGTTCGTAAATCTATTGCCGAAGCGAAAATTGCTGGTGCTACTAGTGCAGCAGAACAAATTCTTGAAGATGCAAAGCGTGACGCAGAGGCTACTAAGAAGGAAGCTCTTCTTGAAGCTAAGGATGAAATCCATAAGCTGAGAACGGATGCAGAGCAAGAAGTTCGTGAAAGACGCAATGAGCTTCAAAAACAAGAAAATCGCTTATTACAAAAGGAAGAGAATCTTGACCGTAAGGATGAGTCTTTAGATAAACGTGAGGTTATGCTAGAGAGAAAAGAAGGTTCTCTGAATGACAGACAACAGCATATTGAAGAGATGGAAAGCAAAGTGGATGAGATTGTGCGTAAACAGCAAACAGAGCTTGAACGCATTTCTAGCCTTACACGAGATGAAGCAAGAAGCATCATCCTTGAAAAGGTTGAAAATGAGCTCACACATGATATCGCGATCATGATTAAAGAGAGCGAGAATCGTGCAAAGGAAGAGGCTGACAAAAAGGCTAAGGAAATCCTGTCACTTGCTATTCAACGATGTGCAGCAGATCATGTAGCCGAGACAACCGTGTCTGTTGTTAATCTTCCAAATGATGAAATGAAAGGTCGTATTATTGGACGTGAAGGACGTAATATCCGTACGCTAGAAACACTTACAGGTATAGATCTTATCATTGATGATACTCCCGAAGCAGTTATTTTATCAGGTTTTGATCCAATTCGTCGTGAAACCGCTAGGATTGCTTTAGACAAGTTAGTTCAAGATGGACGTATTCACCCTGCACGTATTGAAGAGATGGTTGAAAAATCCCGTCGTGAAGTGGATGAATATATTCGTGAAATTGGTGAACAAACAACGTTTGAAGTTGGAGTTCATGGCCTTCACCCTGATTTGATAAAAATACTAGGTCGCTTAAAGTTCAGAACAAGCTATGGCCAAAATGTGTTAAAGCATTCTATGGAAGTTGCATTCTTATCAGGTTTGATGGCAGCAGAGCTTGGCGAGGACGAATTACTAGCAAAACGCGCAGGATTACTACATGATATTGGGAAAGCTATTGATCATGAAGTAGAAGGAAGTCACGTGGAAATTGGTGTTGAACTTGCTACGAAGTATAAAGAGCATTCTGTTGTTATAAACAGTATTGCTTCACACCATGGTGATACAGAGCCTACTTCAATTATTGCGGTAATTGTGGCAGCAGCTGATGCATTATCAGCGGCAAGACCTGGTGCACGTAGTGAAACACTTGAGAATTACATTCGTCGCTTAGAAAAGCTTGAAGAAATATCTGAATCCTATGAAGGTGTTGAGAAATCATTTGCTATTCAGGCTGGTCGAGAGGTTCGTATTATGGTTAAACCTGACAGCATTGATGATTTACAGGCCCATCGTTTGGCAAGAGATATTCGAAAACGAATTGAAGAAGAGCTTGATTATCCGGGTCACATCAAAGTAACTGTGATCCGTGAAACAAGAGCTGTTGAATATGCAAAATAAAGTGGGGCAGAAATGCGCCACTTTATTTTTACTTAATTTTATGCAACACTAGACTTACACTTAATTAGTAAAGAGGGAACATAAATGAAAATTCTATTTATCGGTGATGTATTTGGTTCACCTGGCCGTGATATGGTTAAAGAATACTTACCAAAGTTAAAGACAAAATATCATCCCCAAGCAGTTATTATAAACGGTGAAAATGCTGCACATGGAAGAGGCATTACAGAAAAGATCTATCAGCAATTTATTCAACAAGGAGCACATGTTATTACAATGGGTAACCACACCTGGGATAACCGTGAGATTTTTGAATTTGTTGACAAAGCTCCTAAAATGATTCGTCCTGCAAACTTTCCTGAAAATAACCCAGGGAAAGGGATGACATTTGTATCAATTGGTGGAAAAGAAATCGCGGTTATTAATTTACAAGGCCGAGCATTTTTGCCTCCTTCTGATTGTCCTTTTAAAAAAGCTGACGAACTGATTGAACAAGCTCAAAAACGTACGTCAATTATTTTTGTGGATTTCCACGCAGAAGCAACGAGCGAAAAACAAGCAATGGGCTGGTATTTAAATGGGCGAGCATCGGTTGTTGTAGGGACACATACACATGTACAAACAGCGGATGAGAGGATATTGGACAAAGGGACTGCCTATATTACTGATGTTGGGATGACAGGTCCATACGATGGAATCTTAGGAGTGGACAAAGAAATGATTCTAAAACGCTTTTTAACTGGTCTACCAGTCCGTCATGACGTTGCTGAAGGAAGATCCCAGCTTAGTGCTATTGTTGCTGAGGTAAATGATAAGACAGGAAAAGCAAGTAAAATAGAACGTATACTTATTAATGATGATCATATGTTTTTTGAATAAAATGTTTTACATTCATTTTTTAAGGCTCTTTTCTGAAAGTTGTTGCTAATTGACCTAATTATCTATAAGACTACACTGTTTTGTAGCTATAAGGTACGTTTCTAAGAAGAAAAGATGCCACTATACTTGATATAGGGCTGTTTACTTCAAGTTACTAATAGCAACAAAGGATGCGAAAATAGCCTTTTTTAAAAATGTTTATAGAGTGTAATATTCGAAATAATGTGCGAACAAGCAGGAATATTTTCAAACTCTAGTGAATATAGTATCAATGGATATATATCTAACACTGTTTGGAAGGAATTTAGGGGAGATCCTTTTAAACAAGCTATGCCAATGATTGTTCTAATGAACACTCAAGGATTCATTGAAAATTAAGGGGGAACTAGAAATGGAAATATTAAAGGTTTCAGCAAAGTCTAATCCTAATTCGGTCGCCGGTGCTTTAGCCGGGGTTTTAAGGGAGAGAGGTGCAGCAGAAATCCAAGCAATTGGAGCGGGCGCACTAAATCAAGCTGTCAAGGCTGTTGCTATCGCTAGAGGCTTTGTAGCACCAAGCGGAGTTGATTTAATCTGCATTCCTGCATTTACAGATATACAAATAGATGGAGAAGAGCGTACAGCTATTAAACTAATTGTAGAGCCTAGATGAAGACTCTATTCTATTAATAGGCAATTTTAAAAATGGGTTTGACTCTATGAGTCAAACCCTTGTTTTTTTAGGTCGAAAAATTCTATAAATAAGTAGTGTAGAAAGGAAGAGATATATGATGCCGATCTTCGATGCACACTGTGATATGCTTTTTAAACTTTGGGAAAATCCTAAGCTGGATGTTTTTCATGACGATCGTTTACACGTAACCATATCAGACTTGAAAAATGGGGATAAAAATATTCAGTGCTTTGCTATATTTGTACCCAATCAGGTTCCTTTTGTTCAGCGATTAGCTGTTGCACAACAACAGATTAATATTTTTTATCAAAGAATTCTTAATATCTATCCTGAGATAAAACTGATAAAGACAAAATCCGATATTAATGGTTTAAAAGAGGGTGAAATAGGAGCAATTTTAACATTAGAGGGATGTGATGCAATAGGTGATCAAATAGAAAATTTGGAGCTTCTGTATGAGCTTGGCGTTCGATCAGTAGGATTGACCTGGAATTATGCCAATTTGGTTGCAGATGGTGTACTCGAGAAGCGAAACGGAGGTTTAACAAACTTTGGTCAAAATGTTATTCGCTTTTTAAATAAAAAAAAGATATGGACAGATTTATCACACGCGAGTGAAAGAAGCTTCTGGGAAGCATTAGATTTAGCGGACTATCCAATCGCGACACATTCTAACGTATATAATCTATGCTCCCATGTGAGGAACTTAAAAGATGAACAAATTGTTTCCCTATTTCGAAAAAATGGAATGATTGGTATAACATTTGTACCTTTCTTCACAAAAGAACAATCTCAACCTACTATTGCAAATCTAATTGAACATATTGATTATCTTTGTTCATTAGGTGGAGAAAATCAAATTGGGATTGGATCTGATTTTGACGGCATTGATGAGACGATCATTGGTCTTGAAAACTATTCTTGTTATGAAAATTTTATAAACGAGTTGTATCGGCACTTTCCAGAGTCTAAAGTAAAAAAGTTTATGTACGAAAATTTTGTTGACCATATTTCCTTTTAACTGCCCGAGGAACACCTCGAAATCTCAAAATATTTTAGGGAAACTCTTGTATTTTTTTCTTGTAAGGTCTAAAATTGAATACGTTTAGTGTAAATCCAATCATTTTACTAAGTTTTGATCTACATAACAACAATCGAAAACATAGATAAATAAAATTAATGTAATAATTGAGGGGTGTAGAATGCATGATTAGTCAACTTTCCTGGAAAGTTGGAGGACAGCAAGGTGAGGGTATTGAAAGTACCGGTGAAGTATTCTCAATTGCATTAAACCGACTAGGATATTATTTATATGGATACCGTCACTTTTCATCTCGAATTAAAGGTGGACACACAAATAACAAGATTCGTGTAAGCACGACTCAAGTTCGAGCGATTTCGGATGATCTTGATATTTTAGTAGCTTTTGATCAGGAAACCATTGATGTGAATTTCCATGAGCTTCGAGATGGTGGCATTGTTCTAGCAGATTCTAAATTTAGCCCAACAATTCCTGAAGTTGCAAATGTAACACTTTATTCTGTACCATTTACAGAAATTGCTACTGAACTAGGTACATCACTGATGAAGAACATGGTTGCAATTGGGGCAACGAGTGCCATTTTAGATATTGAGGCAAGCCAATATCATGAAGTTGTAAACGAAATATACGGTCGCAAGGGCGAACAAATTGTGATTAAAAACATGCAAGCGATAGAAAATGGTGCTAATTATTTAAAAAATGAATTGAAATTTGAACGTCAAGATTTATTTTTAGAGAAAGCAGATGGCATAAAGCGTATGTTTATGATCGGAAATGACGCTATTGCATTAGGGGCAATTGCCGGTGGGTCACGTTTCATGGCAGCATACCCTATAACACCTGCTTCTGAAATTATGGAATATTTAATTAAAAAATTGCCTAAATTCGGTGGGGCTGTAATTCAAACAGAAGATGAAATCGCTGCTTGTACGATGGCGATTGGCGCAAACTATGCCGGTGCACGTACATTTACAGCATCGGCTGGTCCTGGTTTATCTCTAATGATGGAGGCAATCGGCTTATCAGGGATGACAGAACAACCACTGGTTATCGTTGATACACAACGTGGTGGTCCGAGTACGGGATTACCTACAAAACAAGAACAATCAGACTTAATGGCGATGATTTATGGAACACATGGGGAAATTCCCAAAGTTGTTATGGCTCCAAGTACAGTCCAAGAGGCATTCTACGATACAATCGAAGCATTTAATATTGCTGAAGAATTTCAAGTACCTGTTATTCTTTTAACAGATCTACAACTATCACTAGGTAAGCAAACGGTAGAACCGTTAGACTATAGTAAAATTGAAATTCGTCGTGGTAAATTAGTTTCCGACGAATTGCCTGAATCTGAAAACAAAGCTTATTTTAAACGTTTTGAAGTAACAGTTGATGGAGTGTCACCTCGAGTAATACCAGGCATGAAAAATGGAATTCACCATGTAACAGGTGTTGAGCATGATGAGACAGGAAAGCCATCGGAAGCTGCAAGCAATCGTATTAATCAAATGGACAAACGTTTAAGAAAACTTAACAATCTACAATTTAAAAATCCAGTACATCAAAATGCACCACATGAAAGTCCGGATGTTCTGCTTGTTGGATTCATCTCCACCAGAGGAACAATTGAAGAGGCAATGAATCGTCTAGAAGCTGATGGAATTAAAGTGAATCATGCACAAATTCGTTTAATTCATCCTTTTCCAACAGAGGAAATCCTACCATTAGTAGAAGCGGCTAAAAAAGTAATTGTCGTTGAGAATAATGCTACAGGTCAATTGGCAAGTCTTTTAAAAATGAATGTAGGACATGCAAATAAAATCTCTTCTTTATTAAAATATGATGGTAATCCGTTCCTACCTCATGAAATTCATACTAGAAGTAAGGAGTTGATCTAACATGGCAGCAACATTTAAAGATTTTCGTAATAATGTGAAACCTAACTGGTGTCCTGGATGTGGTGACTTCTCAGTACAAGCTGCTATACAACGTGCTGCAGCTAATGTAGGGCTTACTCCCGAGGAGTTAGCTGTTGTTTCTGGTATTGGATGTTCAGGGCGTATTTCTGGTTATATAAATTCATATGGTTTCCATGGCATTCATGGAAGATCCTTGCCAATTGCGCAGGGAGTGAAAATGGCTAATAAGGATTTAACCGTTATAGCATCTGGTGGAGATGGAGATGGTTTTGCGATTGGTTTGGGTCATACCATTCATGCCATTCGTCGTAATATTGATATTACGTATATTGTGATGGATAACCAAATCTATGGTCTTACTAAGGGACAAACTTCACCACGGAGCGATGCGGGCTTTGTGACGAAAAGTACACCACAAGGTTCAATAGAATCTTCACTATCTGTCATGGAAATGGCCTTAACAGCTGGAGCAACATTTGTTGCTCAAAGTTTTTCAACAGATTTAAAAGATTTAACAGCATTAATTGAGGCTGGAATCAATCATAAAGGATTTTCTTTAATCAATGTGTTTAGTCCCTGTGTAACATACAATAAAGTAAACACATATGACTGGTTTAAGGAAAATCTAACTAAGCTAGGTAATATTGAGGGATATGATCCTCATAACAAAGAGGTTGCAATGCAAACTCTAATGAAGCACAATGGTTTAGTAACAGGTTTAATTTATCAAAATACTGAGCAAAAATCATATCAAGAAATGATCAATGGTTATAGCGAGGCACCGTTGTCACAAGCTAAACTGGAAATTGATGAAGAAGAGTTCAATAAATTAGTTGCAGAATTTATGTAAGATAGTAGAAGGGCTGATGATGATTCATCAGCCCTTTTCATATGTTAACAAAATGAATATATGAATGTGAAAATGCATAATTAGGCATACTTTAATTAAAATAAAAGCTATTTTGATTGGAGTGTCAGCCATGAAAGCCGTAACATACCAAGGTCCGAATAATGTTGTCGTTAAAGAGGTTGAAGATGCTAAATTAGAAAAAAAGGATGATATATTAGTTAAAATCACCTCTACAGCTATATGTGGGTCTGACCTACATCTTTATAAAGGGAGTATGCCTTTACCAGAAGGATATATAATAGGCCATGAACCTATGGGAATAGTGGAAGAAATCGGTCCTGAAGTGACGAAAGTTAAAAAAGGTGACCGAGTGGTTATTCCGTTTAATGTTTCTTGTGGTCAATGTATTTATTGCCAACAAGATTTAACGAGTCAATGTGATAATTCCAATCCTCACTATGATTCTGGCGGTTATTTCGGATATACAGAAAAGTTTGGTAATCATCCAGGGGGACAAGCAGAATACTTAAAAGTACCATTTGGTAACTTTACTCCATTTGTCATTCCAGAATCGTGTGAATTGGAGGATGAAGACCTTTTATTTTTGTCAGACGTTCTTCCAACAGCCTATTGGAGTGTAACGAATGCAGGTGTGAAAAAAGATGATACAGTGATTGTCCTTGGAAGCGGTCCGGTGGGGTTAATGGCACAAAAATTTGCATGGATGGCAGGAGCCAAACGTGTCATAGCCGTTGATCATCTTGGATATCGGTTACATCATGCAAAAGAAAAAAACAAAGTTGAAACCTTTGATTTTACAGAATATCCTGATATGGGTGAACACTTAAAGGAGATAACAAAGGGAGGAGCCGATGTTGTCATTGATTGTGTAGGGATGGACGGAAAAAAATCTCCACTAGAATTTATTGAGCAAAAATTAAAGCTACAAGGCGGTACCCTTGGTCCAATCCAAATTTCGACCAAAGCGGTTAGAAAGTCGGGAACAGTTCAAATTACAGGAGTTTACGGGTCAAATTATAATAACTTCCCATTAGGTGCCTTTTTTGTAAGAAATATTACTCTAAAGATGGGACAGGCCCCGGTAATACCGATTATGCCAAAACTATTCAATATGATAACAAATAAAGAATTTGATCCGAAAGAAATCATTACCCATCGAACAGCTTTATCAGATGCTAGCGAAGCATACAAGATTTTTAATAATCATGATGATGATTGCATTAAAGTGGTTTTAAAGCCATAGAATTAACTCGGATAATAAACATGGAAAAATGCTTAGAGTTATGCTTTCTAAGCATTTTTTGAGTTTGCACATATTATCTTATTTTTCAAATTAACGATATAAAAAAATATGATTTTATAAACCTCTTATTATGAAATTAATTTTCTGTTATTTTTCATATAACCGAAAATACAGTAAACTAGATAAGAAGACTTTATATTTTTCCTTGTACGTTCTAATAAAATTACTAAGGTGAGTTTATATATGAAAATAATTATTGCTGAAAAGCCCGATCAAGCTTCAACTCTAAGCGCGCAATTTCAACGCATTAAACGTGACGGGTATTATGAGATAAAACCAAATGAGCTTTTTCCACATGGGGCTTATTGCACGTGGGCGATTGGTCATTTAACACAATTAAGTGCTCCAGAAGCATATAAATCAGAATGGAAAAAATGGTCAATTTCTATGTTGCCGATTATACCTGATAAATTTCAATATGAGGTGACAAAATCTAAAGCAAAACAGTTTTATATTGTCAAACAGCTACTAACTAATCCTGGTGTGACAGAAATTATTCATGCAGGCGATGCTGGGCGTGAAGGAGAACTAATTATCCGAAATATCATTCACTTATCTGGAGTGAAAAAACCAATAAAACGATTATGGATTTCCTCATTAACACCTGCTTCTATCTACGAAGGTTTCCATCAGTTACTTGATGACGAAAATACGAAAAACTTATTCTATGAAGCTTACTCTCGTGCGTGTGCAGATTGGTTAGTTGGTATGAATGCATCAAGAGTCTATTCCCTCTTATTAAAGGAACATGGCATGAATGATGTCTTCTCGGCAGGACGTGTCCAAACACCAACTCTTGCTCTAATTGTGAAACGAGAAAAGGAAATTGATGAATTTAAGCCAGAGCCTTTTTGGGAAATTATTGCAACGTTTCGTATAAACGGGAAAAAATATAAAGGGAAATGGCATAAAGATCAACAAACACGTGTGATGAATGAAGAGCTCGCTAAAAAGATAGTAGCATTTTGTAATGGGAAGTCCGCAATTATTCAAGATTTAAAAACCGAGCGTAAAGAATATCAACCACCGCTTTTATTTAATCTATCATCACTTCAGGCGACTGCTAATAAGGCGTTTAAATATTCGCCTAAGAAAACACTAGATATCGTTCAATCACTCTATCAAAAGGGAATTGTGTCTTATCCTCGAAGTGATTCAACTTATGTAACGAAAGGTGAAGCAGAACAATTTCCAGAAATCCTTCAAAAGCTGAGTGCCTATGAGGACTACAAAGGACTTTTTCCGTTGCCTAAAGCTTCAATTTTAAATAATTCCCGCTATGTAAATGAAAAAAAGGTGACAGATCACTATGCAATTATTCCTACTGAACAAGTTCGAGATCCGAAAAAACTATCATCAGATGAGCAAAAGATATATGACATGATCGCTCGTCGTTTAATCTCAGCTCACTATGATAATGCAGTTTATGATTATTCAACTTTAATAACTCTTGTTGATGGCCGTGCTGAATTTATTACAAAAGGCAAACAGCAAATCGAAGAGGGATGGCGTAAAGTTATTTTTCAAGATGATAAGGAAAAAGATGAAATTCTTCCTAACCTACAAAAAAATGACTGCGGAATAGTAGATAAAGTTGAAATTAAAGAAGGAAGTACACAGCCACCTAAAAGATACACAGAAGGTCAATTAATCACATTAATGAAAACGGCTGGTAAATATTTAGATAATGATGAGCTTGAAAAGGTGTTAAGTAAAGTGGAAGGATTAGGAACAGAAGCCACTAGAGCTGGGATTATTACAATGCTTAAAGATCGAAAATATATTGATATAAAGAGAAACCAAGTATATGCAACAGATAAAGCAAAAGTGTTAATTGAAGCAATAGGCGACCATATTCTGGCTTCACCAGAAATGACGGCAAAATGGGAGCAAAGGCTAGCAGAAATTGGTGAGGGACAAGCATCACCTTCCGTCTTTATGGAACAAACGAAAAAATTATCAACGAAAATTGTCTCGGATGCGATCTCAATTTCATCCTCCTGGAACTTTGAAGGTTTAAAGGTTGAATCAATTCAACGTACATCTTCGAGATTAACGCTTGGAAAGAAAGTTGGAAAATGTAAACTGTGTGAGGGAGATGTAGTTGATAAAGGAGAGTTTTATGGATGTGTAAATTACAAAAAGAATCAGTGTAAATTTACTATATCTAAGAAAGTTCTAGGAAAAAAAATCTCTTTAACGAATGTACAAAAACTGCTAATAGAAGGGCAATCTAACTTGATTAAAGGATTCAAAAAGGGAGATAAGACCTTTGATGCCAAATTAGAATGGAAATCAGGGAAAATTAGTTTCTTATTTGAAGAAGGAACCAATAATGCATAGTTTATAATTATTGTTGTTTAGAAATCCGTATAGTTAGGCAATCACCCTATTTTTGAACCCTAGTATTGGATGTTACATATGCTACAATAGTCCATTTTAGGAGGGGTGAATTTGTATATTAAAAGGGAATTGAGAAACGCGACTTTGGGTACTGATAAAATCGGGGCAATTGGTCCTGATGCCGTAAGGTTTAAATATATTAATGATTTTAGTGAACGTCCTCAAAATATATTCTTAGAAGGAACAATCTATAATGTTGGTTTAGATTTTGTCGATTTGTTAGACGATAATCATTGTTTGGTTACAACAATATTGACAGAGAAAATTACAAATGTTAAATGGCTTGATCAGAAGTGTCGTGAATCAGCTGGAAAATGTGATGATCATTATACATGTAATTGCATGGAATTTCGTCGATGTATGGATTGTCGAGATAAGCTTGATAGAAAAAGGTATACTGCGGTAAAGGCTAAAAATAAATATTGTACTAAATGTAATACTTCTTGTATATGCAAAGACATTACGAAGCGAAGAATTGATCGTTTAAAGTATAAAAATAACAAATTTAAACAAAGGGAAAACCATTATCAAGAACATTTTCAGGATGAAAGGTTGTTAAGAGAAGAACATTACTCATTTGAACGTCATCATAATGACAGATGTGGTCATCGCTTCACATGTTTTCGTGACCATGTGATCCCGTTTTGTGATGATCGCATTGAATTGCGTTTAGCTGGTTTAACAGATGACTTGAATTTTCAATTATTGAAACATAAAGGGTGCAAAGTCAGGCTCGATATTTCATAAACACTTTTACATTTCATTTAAAAAAGCCTTCGAATTTTACGAGGGCTTTTTCAAGTATATTTTTTACATGAAGATTGGGTGTTCATTACAAAGCAAGAACTTCCTTGTTAAAGCTTCTTGTTCAATCTCAATGAAACACAACTCATCAAAATCTATGCCTTGTTTTTCATTATCCACGGTTAATTCAATTCTTCTTTTGTTAACTGTTGATAAAATTCCATCTATTTCATTTTTGCTTTTGTCAGACTTTACATATACGAAACTCCCTACAAAGCTTTCAAGAAATAATATTAGTTCTAACCCAAAAAAAAGATTAATAAGGTAAGGGCTTTTAGAAACGACATGACCAAAGTTGATGGTAAGAGATCTTCTGAGACAAGGATCTATATTAATTAACTCGGGTTGTTGTAGATCTTGTCTATCTCTTTTTTGATTCCTACGTTCTATAAAATTAATTCGTTCAAAAGGAATAACTATTATATTTCCAACGTTAGTCTCCAAGAGGATAAAGTTCAATCCCACATCAAAAAGATGTCCTTCATGGTTTTGATGTTCATCATGACAAACTAATTTTACAGAAACAAATTGATTTCTTAATTTCCTCAAGCTAAGTTGAAGTGCTCTTAAGTTTTTATCGTCTCTTTCTAATCCTAATGCAAGTAGTAGTTCATTTGCTTGTTCAATATGTTCAGTAATTTCAGCTAATTCCCCAGGAGGAAAAGAGCTGTTTGCAGATGGAAATGAAGGTTGTGAAGGTTTTTCATGGCACTTACATGAAGAGCAAAACAAATCTTTAGAAAAACTACGCTTCTCAGGTAGACATTCAAAGCACTGATATTCGTCATTTGGTGTTGCTTTACTCGAGACTTCAGGTTTCATTCTTCTGAAATGTTTGATGGAAGGCACACTCCTTTCATGGATATATACCCATTATATGGATAAATGTTTTTTTTGTATGGGCGTAAGCTTGCATAGAAAAATATATAGCATAACCGATTTTTTACGTAAAATCATGAAGATATAACAAAAATATCCCTATAAACAGTTTACAAAAGAATAACGACAAGCCTTCCTTTCATAGAAATGAACCATAGGACGATCATGAGGTGATTGATCATGCTTGAAGGTTATCTGGGTTTGCTTCTTTATGGAAACTTTTTGTTACTCGTATTAACCTACATGTATTTATTTCACATTAGAAAACTGATTGGATTTCAATTGGGGATGAATATTACAAATATAGCTAGTGGATTTCTTGCAATTGTTACTGGTGTAATTTTAATTTATCAGTTTCCTCTTCAATTTATGATTGTTACTATCGTGACAACAATATTAGGAATAATTGTTGGTGTTTTATTTGGCGGACTATTTGATTATCAAACTCTTTTAACTGGATATGGAAATGGATTAATGATGGGGTTAATGGCACCGATGATTGGGGCAGTCGCCAAAAATAGTCTTATTTTTTTGACGTTTTTAGAAGGGGTTTTTGTCTTCTCTCTAGTCTTGTTCGTCCTTTCTGCAAAGCATACATAGTTAAGAGGGGATGACTTCATTATGACAATTTTTCTTGTGAGTATGCTAATCATAAATATTTTAACCAGTTTCATTATTTATAAAATACTTACTATCAAAAAGAAGGTGTTTAATGATCGCTTTGGAATGATAATGGCAATGAGTTTGAGTGGTGTAATAGGTTTAAGCATTGCGATCAACATACAGTTTCTGATTCCTAAACCCTCAGTAATAATGCTTATTTTTACGGTTCTTGCTGGCGGACTTATTGGTGTTCAGATTGGTTCGTTAGTGAAATTCCAATCTCTTTTGGCAGGTTACTCACATGGCGTTATTGGAAGTTTAATGGGAAATATGCTAGGTGCAGTTGTGAAAGATCCTGCTTTGTGTAGCCTTCCTGTCTATTATTTAAATACAATAGCTCAGAATATGATTATATTTAGTTTATTTAGCACAATGCTTGTTATCATCACCTCATGCCTAGTCCATTATTCTTTACGTGTATAAATTTTAACCTTCTTAGCTTGAGGGGGGATGTTACTTGAGAGAAAACACAAATGGTAAAACTTCTAGAAAGCTGTATTTAGACGAATACACTAAGAAACTATTAGAGCAAAGACAAAAGGAACAGATTAAGGTAGATATCATTAATGAATTTAATAGCAAAAACGGCTATGGTCTTACTTCCCCAACTACTAGCACGACAACTGAAGAGACAAGACTATTAATGGAGTATATTGATCGCGCTAATATGTTTAATATTTTAAAGCATGACGAAAAAAGAGGGAAGCTTCTAAAGTTACGAAAATTTTTTAAATCAAAACGTAATCAACAAGTTGAAATATATTTAAAAATTGGAACGGAGGCAACATATAGAGAAGGGAAGGTAAGCACGATCGGGCGTGATTTTGTTATGTTAACGAATTTAAGGGAAAGAATGTGGATTCCTTATTCTGTCATCGAATCTGCTAATATACCATTTGGAATTCCAAACTATTCTAATACCCACCAGCATTATCTTTTCGATAATAATTTACGAAAGAAATTATTGCATCAATTTGGTGAAACAGTATCAAAGCGTGATTTATTAAAACAACAGTTTTTTGAAGAATCACTTCAAACCAATTTAGATTCATGGAAGGAGACATGGGTTGCCATATATCTTGATGAAACAAACAAAAAAATCGGTAAGATCCATAGTGTGAAAAATAGTAATCTGGAACTTAGATTTTTTGGGGGAGAGATGTCTCTAAAAATAAGTGAAGTAAAATTTATTGAAACGATACGTCTCTTTAGCTTGATACGTCATTTTTACAAAGTTTTTTCACAATAGAATCAAAAAGGGGGATATTCCATGACAGATAAAAGTAAGGAAAATGCAGAAGTAAATCTTCACAAGAAGGTGGAAAATAAACTTCCGAAAGAAGGCAAAAAACGAGATGAGGATGATCAAAAACACAAAAGATTTTTTGATGGTGAAATTACGATTAATATAGCCAATATTGAAGATCGCTTTTTTGAAGAATTTCTAGGGTTGGTAGGTGAAAGTATTTTAATTGTAACAGAATCAGATCAGCTTAATTTATTTGGTCAAACATTTCGGCCTATCTTTTGCGGGACGATCATAAGTGTAACACAAGGTGATATTACGTTATTTCCAGTAAACATCAAAATGATCAATGCACCATTTTTTCAATTCCCCACACCATTAAACATTCCCTTAGAAAAAATTGCCCATTTTACACCTAATTTTGATTGTAATCAACGACTTCCGCTTACTTAACATGAACCAATATGTAAAGGAGAGGTTGCAGATGAAACAAAATCGCGCAGCATTTACGGAAATTACTATCCCATCCGTAAATGATATACACGACGAAGCACTAATTAATGAATTTGAAGCAGGTATAGGGAAGAATGTATTAATCCTAACTCCCTCTTTTCCTTTTGTTTTTATAGGGAGGATTGTTGAGGTAGTTAGTGATAATGTGGTTGTTGATGTTAAGGTAACAACTATCGGTGAGTTAGAAAATAGAAGATGGTCCGTTCATATCCATCAAATTGAAGTGTTTTATATTGAGCAGAAAGGGATGCCAAGAATTCCAGAATTAAAAGAAGATATGTAGGAAAAGGGTGATAACGTATGAAACGATTCTTCCACGTTGTTGCGATCCCGATCAGAATTGTATTAAATAATTTTGGTGATTATGATGAAACAGGTATGATGTATGTTTTAAAGGAAGATGAAGAGATAGTAAAGGAAGCTGTTAAAAAGAATCCGTTCACTCCAGTTGATAAAGTCCAACCACTTTGTATTCGGGCAAATGTCGGTGATAGGGTTGAAGTATTATTTGAAAATAAAATCCATTATGCAACAGGCATGCATTTTCAAGAAGCAGATTATGATGTGTTAAATTCGGACGGCGCAAATGTTGGTTTTAATCCCAATACATTGGCAGAACCGGGTGAAAAAATTCTTTACAGTTTACAATTTAATCATGAGGGTATTGCTTTTTTTACAGATTTAGGTAATCCGGATAGCAGTGATGAAGGAACGAGTATAAATGGTTTGTTTGGTTGTTTGTTCATTCAAAAACGTGGATCATGGTGGACAGATCCAGAGACAGGTGGAACACTAAATAGCGGTGTTTATGCAGATGTGCATCACCCATTTTCTCCATCATTTCGAGAGTATGCTTTTATATTTCATGATGAAATGTCAACGAAAGATATTACTGGAAATCGCCCACTTGATCCTGTGACTAACCAGGAGAGAGAATCGACCCATGGGATTAATTACCGCTATGAACCTGTACAGAACCGCCAAAAGCTTATTGAAGAAGGAGTTGTTTGTCCTGATTGTGAAGGGGAAGAAGTCCATCATGATTCATGGGCATTTGGAGATCCTGCTACACCAATTTATAGAGGCTACCGAGGGGATCCAGCTAAATTCAGACTTGTTCATGCAGGTGTAAAGGAGACACATGTTTTTCATTATCATGCACATAGCTTCTTTAGAGATCCGTTAAATACTGATTCAGATGTGTTTGATGCCATATCAATTAGCCCACAAACCTGGTATACCATTGACACACTGTACGGATTAGGGTCTCTTGTTGGTTCATTTGGAGATTTTATCGTTCACTGCCACTTGTATCCTCACTTCGGTGTAGGGATGTGGGCGCTCAATAGAGTATTTGATACTCTTCAAGATGGGAGCCAGTGTTATCCAAACGGTGTGCCCATCAAAGCGTTACAGCCATTGCCTGACCGTCCTGCTCCACCAACACCAACAAAGGAAAGGCCGGGATTTCCAAATTTTATTCCGGGTAAAGTAGGGTGTAAAGCACCTAGACCACCACTTGGGATTGTTGGGGGCAGAGGATTAACAGAGCTAGAACGAAACGCAGCTGTACCAACAGCAAGACCAGGAGCTGTATTTGTTGATCCTTGTATAATAGAAGAAAATCCGGTTGTTGAAGAATTTAATGTCTCTCTAATTGAAATTCCAATCATTTATAACCGTCAAGGCTGGAATGATCCTAAAGGAAGGATCTATGTGCTTGACGAGGATTTGGATGATGTTTTAGCAGGAAGAAAAGAACCAGAGCCCCTTATTCTTCATATGACGGCAGGTTCATGTATATCAGTTAATTTTACAAACCGCCTTTCAGAAGTAGCAGGGGGTGATGCGTTCCAGCTAGTAACGAGAACCTACGAAACTTCATTTCATGTTCACTTTGTCAAATTTGACATATTAGTTAGTGATGGTGCTAATGTCGGATGGAATTATGATTCAAGCGTACTTCCCGGGGAAACTATTCGTTATGAATATTTTGCTGATGTTGAGTTAAAAGCGTGGTTTTTTCATGATCATTTATTTGCAGCATACCATCAGCAACATGGTGTTTTTGGTGCATCTGTTGTACATGGAAGATTTTCGAAATTTCTAAATTCCGAAACTGGAGAAGAAGTTTCAGTTGGACCACAAGTGACGGTTACTCATCCACTTATTCCTGATTATAGAGATTTTGTTTTAATGGTACACGATTTTGCATTACTTTATGATGAAAATGGTTGCCCATTAAATCCACCTGAATATCCGGGCTCTCAGGATGACCCTGGCTTATTCGCTGTCAACTATAAGAACGAACCACTACGGTTTCGACTAGGAAAAGACTGTGATCCTGCTTATTCATTTAGTTCTTTTGTAAATGGGGATCCACTAACACCTATTTTGAACTGTTATGAAGGAGATCCAATTCGGGTTCGAATATTGCAAGGAGCACAAGAGGAATCACATAGCTTTAACATCCATGGACTGAGATGGAAAAAAGAGCGACCTGATGTAGAAACTGAGTTTCAATCACAAGAACATATTGGTATCTCTGAATCATTTACATTTGAAATGGAAGTTCCAAGAGCAGGTGATTATCTTTGGACTTTTGAGACAGAAGAAGATCTTTGGAATGGATGCTGGGGATTAATTCGGGCCTTTGATGAGAAAGTAGATTGCCTAATTCCGCTACCAGACCGACCTTGTCCTCCAGAAAGAACAAAGCCTCTGCCGGTATGTACAGGGAAACCACCTGAAAAAGCAAGTTGTGTAGAGGTTGATGCACCACTAAATGCACCAATAAAACAATTTAATATTGTCGCGTTTCATACTCCAATTAAGTATAGCAATTGGGGAGAAAAAGATCCGTTTGGCATTGTATTTGCACTGGAAGAAGATATGGAAGATATTTTGAATAGAAAGAAACAACCTACCCCACTAATTCTTAGGGCAAACCAGGGAGATGTTGTAGAAGTAAAGTTAAGGAGCTTCCTAGAATTTGATCAGTTTCCATTTCCTGATGGCATTTGGCCGTATCCCCCGGTAAAGGAACAAGCCTTTTATCCTCCATCTGTTAGGATATCGTTACATCCGCAACTAATCCAGTATGATGTGAAAACATCTTCAGGGGAAACAGTAGGCTTTAACCCAGATCAAACAGTAGGCCCTGGTGAGATTGTGACTTATCGATGGTATGTTGACGTAGCTGTTGGAGCTTGTGGAATGTGGGATATGGCAGATATAAGAAATCATAGGTCTCTAGGGACGTTTGGTGCCTTTATAGCAGAACCGAGGGGTACTCAAATTTTAGACCCTATTAATCGAACTCCAGCAATCATTACCAGTGATAATGTAATTTTGAAACAACCATTCTTACCAGAAATAAGAGAGTTCGTACTGGTGATGTATGATGGAGCAAGGTTAGAAGATAAAAATGGCTGTGTTATCATTGACCCTGTGGACGGTATCCTAACTGGTGTAGACCCTGAGGAACTCGAGGATTTAGTCGATACGTATGATAATGGTTCAAGAGGATTTAACTATAGAACAGAACGTCTTATCAATCGTCTTCGAGAACACCCTGTTTTAAAAGATTTATTCAGCTCAAAAGTGCATGGAGATCCATCTACACCGGTTTTTGAGGCATACCCGGGAGACCCCATTACAATTAGATTAGTGAATCCGTCAGAACGGAGACGTGCTCATACTTTTCATTTACATGGTCATTATTGGCATACTGATGATCGTGATATTTTTTCACAGGTAAAGTCGATAGAAGATCATATTGTGATTGGGCATGCGAGGGATTTAGCTTTACATTACGGAGCTGGGGGCTTTTTAAACAACCCTGGAGACTATATGTACCGTTCAGGTAACATTCGTTGGGACCTTGAACAAGGTATGTGGGGGATTATCCGAATTCATGATAAGAAACAAAAAAATCTTGCAGCTTTGAAAAGAAATAAACGTAAACAGTCGAAATAAATATACTTTGTGAAAAAGGTGTGGCTGAATGAGGAAATTAAAGTATATGCTTTTTCTTTTCATCAGCTTATTAGGATTTGGCTTCGTTTATTGGTTATGGCCTCAAAGTGACAATTTGCCTATTTTGGATAAGATTGAACATTTTCAAATGGAAGAAGTTCATGGAGATCTTTACCATACCAATAATAATAAAGTAAAGCTAGTCACATTTTTTTATACTAACTGTCCAGATGTTTGCCCATTGACAATGATTGATTTTAAAGAACTACAAGCCGACCTTAAAAGTGAGGGTATGTTTGCAAAAAGCGTGGAGCTTGTGGCGATTTCATTAGACCCTGAAAATGACAGTAGCCTTGTTATTAAGCAATATGCAAAAGCCTTTGATGCAGACCCAGCAGGCTGGAAATGGCTACGAGGTACACCTGATCAAACAAAGAAAATAGCATCAAATTTTCAGATGCAATATCAAAAATTAGAAGGGGGGTTCTTTTCTCATACGATTACAATGTATTTAATTGATTCAGAAAATCAAATTCGTGGACTGTATGAGATGGCGAATTCGAACAAACCAGTGGAAAAGGAAAAGATTTTACAGGATATTATTGATATAACGAAAAAGGACTAAAAGAAATCAGGACAATAAGCATTACTGTCAATTGGCAGTAATGTTTTTTTTATATTCACCCAATTGTATCGTGATAAATATCATTAACATAAAAAATTTCATAGAATACAGAGTATTTATTTAATAAATATTGGGGTGCAGAACATGATTAAAGTTGTCTATAAAGCTATTGGGAAAATAAATACACAAGAAGAAAAAATAAAACTCCCAGCAATACAGTTGTCTAATGCTTTTCTTAAATATTATCAGATTCATTCAAGTGAAGTGACCCTTAAATTTGGGCAATGGACTAGACGTTTTATCGTTAATATTAATAATAAGCTTTCAGATAAAGAAATTGGATTACCTCGAGATACCCTTCCATTTCCAATTCCAGAAAAAATGTTTTTCGATATAAGAGTAAAATTGGATGTTATTCATATTGGACCTTTTGTAGCATTTATAGCGATGAATAAACTACAACATATATCGATGAGTACCTTAGAAACCTATAAAAATAGGTTTAAGCTACATGAAGATAGTGGGAAATTTATTCTGATTTGTGCAAGTGACAGTATTGATACCAGCAACCAAACAATATCTGGTTATTATTACCATTCGAAAGGCGTAAAAAATAAAAGATGGGTGAATGCTGTCTTTCCTTATCCAGATTCAGTCTTTAAAAAAATCAGAATTCCGGAAGATATAACGAGATCTTTAAGGAATGTAATAGGAAATAAACTTTTTAATACGAACTTTTTTAATAAATATGAGTTATGGGAAGCATGTAAGGATGAAAATATTAAACAGTACCTACCAGAGACTAGATTGTATCAGTCATTTAGTGATTTAGTTGAAATGCTTTCAAAGCACGAAACCCTTTACATGAAGCCAATTAAAGGTTTAAAAGGAATCGGTATTTTTGTGATAAGAAAAGAAGATAACGGCTTTCTTTTGGTAAATAATAGAAAAGAAAAAGTACTATTTCATACAATTCATCAATTAAATCTTTTTTTAGATAAGTTGCTACTGAAAAAAGAGTATCTTATACAACAAGGTGTTCCAACCATTTATAAAAATAAGCAATTTGATTTTCGGTTATACTTTCAGAAAAATTATCAACAAGATTGGGTATGTCAAGGTATTATAGGGAGGGTCGCTCAAGAAGAAAGCATTGTTACAAATTTAAATCATCTTGCCCATATAACTACCGGAGAAAAAACGATCAGGATCATTTATAAAATAAAAGACCTTGAAGCTAAAAAAGTTATGAACGATACAATTACAGCTTGTAAAAGCCTATGTGAAATATTAGATGAAAAATTAGGCCATTTTGGTGATGTTGCAATCGATGTTATTATAGATCATGACTTCAGACCGTGGATTCTTGAAGTAAATAATCTTTATGGGAAAAAAAGTTTACACCTTCTTCAAGAAAATGCATTATTGGACACTATTCATCTTACACCATTGGAGTATGCATCTTCTCTAGCAGGATTTTAAAACTAGTATTTAGTAGTTTTTAATCCAAACTGCTAAAACTAGACTCGCATTTTAACTCATTTGCGTGTAAAATTCTATACAGTATGGTTAAAGATTGTTTTCTAGTACTTTTGCCGATATACTAGTAAGTTGTATGTTTTAATAAATTTCAATACAGTTTTAATTGAAAACGACCGTTTTATAGTATGCTTAATTCATTAAAAGGGTAGTTTGAAAGGAGAATTCTTCAATGAATGAAAATCAACGTAAAGAAAGTACTCAAGTAACTCCTTCGGACAAAAAATCCGATAAGGATTACAGCCAGTATTTCCAAGCAGTATATATGCCACCTTCCTTAAAAGATGCGAAGAAACGTGGCAAGGAAGAAGTAAAGTATGATGGCTTTTCAATTCCTGAAGAGTTCAAGGGAATGGGACAAGGTCGTAAATTTTATATTCGCACATATGGCTGTCAAATGAATGAGCATGATACTGAGGTTATGGCCGGGATTTTCATGGCATTAGGCTATGAGCCAACTGATGGTGTTGAAGATGCAGATGTGATTTTGCTGAATACATGTGCAATTCGTGAAAACGCTGAAAACAAAGTTTTTGGTGAATTAGGTCATTTTAAAACATTGAAAAAGCAAAGACCGGATTTACTATTAGGTGTTTGTGGCTGTATGTCACAGGAAGAATCAGTTGTTAACCGTATTTTAAAAGTGCATCCATTTGTTGATATGATTTTTGGAACTCATAATATCCACCGTTTACCTCATATTTTAAATGAAGCGTATCTATCTAAGGAAATGGTCGTTGAAGTATGGTCTAAAGAGGGAGATGTAATTGAAAATCTTCCAAAAGTACGTAAAGGTAATATTAAAGCGTGGGTAAATATTATGTATGGTTGCGATAAATTCTGTACGTATTGTATTGTTCCTTATACACGTGGAAAAGAACGTAGTCGCCGTCCTGAGGAAATCATTCAAGAGGTGCGTCATTTAGCTGCTCAAGGCTATCAGGAAATCACGCTTCTTGGCCAAAACGTAAACGCATATGGTAAAGATTTTGAGGATATTGAGTATGGTTTAGGTGATTTAATGGACGAAATCCATAAAATCGATATTCCAAGAATTCGATTTACTACAAGTCATCCACGAGATTTTGATGATCACTTAATTGAAGTGTTGGCAAAAGGTGGAAATCTTTTAGACCATATTCATTTACCTGTACAATCAGGTAGCTCTGATATCTTGAAAATTATGGCGCGTAAATATTCACGTGAAAGCTATTTAGAGCTTGTTCGCAAAATTAAGAAAGCTATGCCAAATGCATCCTTAACAACAGATATTATTGTAGGATTCCCAAATGAAACTGATGAGCAATTTGAAGAAACACTATCTTTATATCGTGAAGTAGAATTTGATAGTGCATATACATTTATCTACTCACCACGTGAAGGTACACCTGCAGCGAAAATGTCGGATAATGTACCTATGGAAGTGAAAAAGGAACGTCTTCAACGCTTAAATGCGCTTGTTAATGAGATTTCAGCTAAGAAATTAAAAGCTTACGAAGGTCAAATTGTTAACGTCTTAGTAGAGGGTGAGAGTAAGAACAACCCTGATGTTCTTGCAGGATATACAGAGAAAAGTAAGCTGGTAAACTTTAGAGCACCTAAGTCAGCAATTGGGAAAATTGTTAAAGTTAAAATCAATAAAGCTAAAACATGGACATTAGATGGAGAAATGGTAGAAGAAGCGGTCGAGGTGAATTAAAGATGACAACAACTTATACAAAAGATGATATCGTGGCAAAAGCGCGTGATCTTGCACAAATGATTTCTGAATCAAAAGAAGTAGATTTTTTCAAACGTGCAGAAGCACAACTTAATGAAAACCAAAAAGTTCGTGAAATGATTGCAAGTATCAAAAGCTTACAAAAACAAGCTGTTAATTTTCAACATTATGGAAAGCACGAAGCTCTAAAACAAGTAGAAGCGAAGATTGATAAAATTCAAGCTGAATTAGATGAGATTCCGATCATTCAAGAATTTAAAGAATCACAGCTTGAAGTAAATGATTTACTACAATTAGTATCACATACGATTTCTAATAAAGTCACAAATGAAATCATCTCGTCAACTGGAGGAGATTTATTAGCAGGGGAAACAGGATCAAAGGTTCGAAGTTCTTCTGGTGGTAGTTGTTCTTGATCATAATAAAGAAACGATCGTTTTGAATATTGTTTGAAAGTAAAGGGAATCGAATTTACATTTGATTCCCTTTATTTTTATTCATATAAATTTACCCTTAAAATACACATCTAAATATCTTCGTTAATACAACATAACTAATCATGATGTGCACCAACCCCCATACAGATAAAATTTCACTAGGAAATAGAGCATAACATTCTACATTAGGGCATAGATTTTTTTGAACACCCTTTTGTAATTGCTTCAAGGTCGAGAGTAAATTATAAAAAATTTTAAAAAGTAAGGGGAAAAATAGGCCATTATTTTCTCTTTAAGCATGCACCATTTTTTATTTTTAGGCACATATTCTGTCACCCTAGCATACACTGTACTATACGTTACATGTATTGGAGTAACATGCCATGAATTCATTTAATTTACTTAGCACATATGTTATTAGCCTAGCATAGGATTAAATGAAGATTTATTGAGGAGGGTATGCTCGAATGTCTGAATTCAGAGAAATAATTACGAAAGCTGTTGTTGCAAAAGGACGTAAATTTTCACAATGCACACATACGATTGCACCATCGCAAAAACCAGCGAGCATTTTAGGTGGTTGGATCATAAACCATAATTATGATGCTCAAAAGAATGGCAGAACAGTTGAAGTAGAAGGTACTTATGATATTAATGTATGGTATTCTTACAACGAAAATACAAAAACAGAAGTTGTAACAGAACGGGTAACATATGTAGATATCATCAAACTAAGATATAAAGATGACAATTTCCTTGACGATGAGCATGAGGTTATTTGTAAAGCACTTCAACAACCAAACTGTCTAGAAGTCACCATATCGCCAAACGGAAACAAGATTATTGTTCAAGCAGAACGTGAGCATCTTGCTGAAGTAATTGGTGAAACAAAGGTATGTGTTCACGTAAATCCAAAAGGCTGCGATGATGAAGAGGATTGGGAAGAAGAACTAGAAGATGAATTTGAAGATCTAAATCCAGAGTTTTTAGTTGGAGATGTAGAAGAGTAACTAGGAGGAAGCGACCTCCTAGTTTTTTTTTCGCTTAGTAATTAATAAAATTCTTGGACTGAGGATAAGCGTGCTCATCCAGCTCCGAAGCACAGGCGTCGTGGTTTTAGACTGCCAGCGCCTAGCCTTTATAGTTTCTAGCCATTTTAGCATTGAAGACCTCGAACCCCATATTACGTAAATTTCCCTGTTAGCTAAAACCACAGCAATTTGTCGATATATGTTATAATGGACTGTATAAAAAAGAACGTTAACAGTAGTATTGGGGGTTTAACATGGCTACTTACACGCCGATGATACAGCAGTATTTAAAGATAAAGGCAGATTACCAAGATGCCTTTTTATTTTTTCGTTTAGGGGATTTTTACGAAATGTTCTTTCAGGATGCCATTCAAGCATCACAAGAACTAGAAATTACCCTAACAAGTCGCGATGGTGGTGGTGAAGAAAGAATTCCAATGTGTGGAGTTCCTTACCATTCAGCACCTAACTATATAGAACAGTTAATTACAAAAGGATATAAAGTGGCAATCTGTGAGCAAACAGAGGACCCAAAGCAAGCAAAGGGTGTAGTAAGAAGAGAAGTTGTGCAGCTTATTACACCTGGAACGGTAATGGACGGAAAAGCTATTCATGAGAAGGAAAATAATTATATTGCTTCCATTACATTATTTGATTCTCAATTCGGTTTAGCGTTAAGTGACCTAACGACAGGAGAAAATTTAGTTGCACTCTGCATGAGCTTTGACGAGCTGTTAAATGAGATTTATTCTGTAGGAGCGAAAGAAATTGTTATTTCAAATGATTTACGGGAGGACTGGAAAAAACAATTAATTGATCGCTGTCAAGCAACATTATCATACCAGTCAGAAGCTACCATACAAGACAACTTTAGTTCTTTGGTGAATGACGTTCACGATGAAAGGCTTATTACGTCATTTGCAAAACTTTTGACATACCTAGAACGAACTCAAAAGCGTAGTCTAGATCATTTACAAAATGTAAAGGTTTATTATCTTCAAGATGCGATGAAAATTGATTTGTTTTCAAAACGAAATCTCGAATTAACAGAAACAATTCGTTCAAAAGGAAAAAAGGGTTCCTTGCTATGGCTGTTAGATGAAACAAAAACAGCAATGGGAGGCCGCTTATTAAAACAATGGGTGGACAAGCCTCTAGTTGATCGTAAACAAATTGAAGAAAGACTCATGATGGTTGAAACGTTAATAGAGAATTATTTTGAAAGAGAAGATCTACGCCAGTTACTTAAAGAGGTATATGACCTCGAACGATTAGCTGGAAGAGTTGCATTTGGAAATGTGAATGCAAGAGATTTAATTCAATTAAAGAAATCCTTGCAACAAGTACCAGCAATTGAAAGTCTTTGTCATGCATTACAGAGCGAGCACTTTAATTCGGGAAGCCTTGACTCATGTGCTGATTTAGCAGTACTACTTGAAGAAAGCATTACTGATCATCCACCACTTTCAGTTAAAGAAGGAAATATTATCAAGGATGGATATCATTTACAATTAGACCAATATCGTGATGCGAGCAGAAACGGTAAGTCGTGGATCGCTCAGTTGGAACAGCATGAGCGTCAAAAAACTGGCATTAAGTCATTGAAAATCGGATATAACAAAGTGTTCGGCTATTATATTGAAGT
>JAPSLU010000111.1 GCA_031180405.1 Bacillus sp. (in: firmicutes)
GTTGCCTTCATCATTCTTCTATATGGGTTGGCTTTTCTAATAGGACAGAAAATATTGTATTTCTTCATAATTCTGCGAATACGTTTCAAATTGAAGACACACTGAAATTGACCCGCCAATGTCATCTTAATTTGGCGTGCCCCTTTCTTTCGACCTTGAAAGTGAAAGGCTTTTAAAATTAATGCTTTAGCCTCTTCATCCTTCTTTTCCTGACGTTTCCTTTGTTCTTCGGACTTAGCTGAGAAATAATTATAGTAACCACTTCGCGACACCCCGGCAGCCTCACAAAGGAATTTCACCATGTGTTTTAGGTTATATTTTTTAATAACCTCACGAATAAGAATGTACTTCTGACTAGAAGGAAGCCTTACTTCTTCAGCCCCCTTTCTAACATACGAATCTTTTTTAGGAGCTCATTTTCTGCCTTTACAAGATTTATCTGAGCTTCTAATCTTGCATACTTCTCCTCAAGAGACAGTTCTTTTACTCGCGGTCTTCCAGAATTATCTTTCCTAGTGTCTTTAAGCCCCAACAAGCCTTCAGTTTTAAAAGTATTTCTCCAACGCTCTGAAGAAGATTTAATTCTTTGCATCCCGATAATTTCAACATCAAATCCAGCTTCTTCAAAGATCTGTCTTGAAAACTTCCCCTTACTGAATTCAGAAACAAAATGTTGTTTAATTCATCAGTGTAAGTGATTCCCTTTGAACTAACCGATTTTACATATTGGTTTTTAGATAATAGAGTGATTTCTTTTACTGTAAATAGTTTTTTACTCGTGATTCTCCGTCACCAAGTTATGTCTCTAGTTGTAATTTCTACATTATACAAAAAAGTACCCTATAGAGAGAGAACACTTTTTTTAAGTGTCTACTCTATAGGGTACATTTTAAAGTCTAACTATCTATTTTTTTATTCTACTAGTTTTTGGGCAAAATCAGAGGGCTTTTTCTAGAGTAACGTATTCTTTAAACGTTTGGATGGTCAAAAAAACTTTCAATTGGACGGTAAACTTCTTTTTCAACATACTATGATAGATACATCGAATAAAAATTTAACTATAAAAAAAATAACAGTCTCAATTAATCTGTGTTGAGTAATGAACAGGCCCCGAGCTTAACAAAATCATGAAAGTAGGGAAGAGTATGGAAAAAGGGAAAGTATACCTGGTAGGGGCAGGTCCTGGTGATCCTAAACTTATTACGGTTTATGGAGTGGAATGTATTCAAAAAGCAGATGTCATAGCCTATGATCGTTTAATTAATAAAGAATTACTAAAATATGCTAAAAAAGACGCAATCCTCATTTTTTGTGGAAAATTGCCTGGAAAGCACGAATTGATTCAAGAACAAATAAATGACCTTTTAGTAAAACATGCTCTGAACGGAAAAGTTGTAACACGTTTAAAGGGCGGCGATCCTTTTGTATTTGGAAGAGGAGGAGAGGAAGCGGAAGTGCTTGCAAGGCATGCAATTCCTTATGAAGTCGTACCGGGAATAACATCAGGAATTGCCGCACCTGCTTATGCGGGAATACCAGTAACCCATCGGGATTACGCCACTTCATTTGCTATCGTAACAGGTCATGGACGTGCTGAAAAGGGGACAGACCATATTAATTGGTCTGCGCTAGCTCAAGGTATTGATACAATTGCCTTCTATATGGGAATTGGGAATTTGCCGCAAATTTGCAAGAACCTAATTAAAAACGGAAAAAATACGGAAACCCCAGTAGCTATTATTTAATGGGGGACTACTTCCGTACAAAAAACAGTTACTGGAACACTAGAAACGATAGAGAAGGAAGTACGTGAGCGAAATATCACACATCCTGCAATCGTCATTGTGGGAGACGTGGTGAAATTAAGAGAGAAAATTAACTGGTTTGAAACTTAAATTGGGAGAAAAACAAATAAAGGCTATAGTTTTCTTTAAAAGGAATTCGCCTTTTTAGTTTCCTAATCAAAAAGGAACTCTTTTAAAGTTAACAAAAGGGAGTAAGTAGGATGAAGTACAGATCCATAGGTGATTAATAACCAGTGGATTTTTATTATGGGGTGTAGCCGTAATGAGGCTGATCACCAATAATATATGGTAAAAAGGTTGGATGGGTATATTGTTCCTATTGGGGTGTTAGTTTTCATCGTTTTTCAGAAGTTTAATTTTTACTTTTATAACTACAGATCAGATTAATGTAAAAAGGCCAAAGGAAACTTCCTAAGTTTGCTTTGGTCTTTTTAATGTAAATAGTCACAATAAAAAGAGATTCGTTCAAACGTTTTTTTGGTTTTTCCAAAGTGGTTGATTAAAAAAAGATAAAAGTGGATGGTTACATCAGAATACGGGGCTATTATCATTTTAAATAAGTTAACATTTCGTGTTAATAAATATAACATTCTGTAGAAAATAAAAATTTATCGGAGATGATGTAAAGAAACCTAACAAACAAACCACTGCAATAAGATTCTAAAAGTAGAAATTGTGGAAGTACCTTAATTTAAAAGAATTCAAATAAAACTACATGTAATACACAAAAAATAGTGAATTAGGTAAAGAGTATTGAGGAGGGGAAATTATATGAAAAGAAAAAAGTTAGTTCTTGTTGGAAATGGAATGGCTGGAGTTCGAGCTATTGAAGAAGTGTTAAAAGTCTCAAAGGAAATGTTTACTATCACTATTTTCGGAAATGAACCACATCCCAATTATAATAGAATCCTGCTTTCAAAAGTGTTGCAGGGTGATACAGAGGTAAATGACATTACAATTAACGATTGGGAATGGTATACAGAAAATGATATACAACTTTACACGGGAGAAACGGTAATAAAGATAGATACCAATAGAAAGACTGTAATCACAGATTTGGGCAGAGTTGAGCCGTATGACGAACTAATACTGGCAACAGGCTCTCTCCCTTTTATTCTTCCGATTCCAGGAGCGGATAAGAAAGGGGTAACGGCTTTCCGTGATATTAAAGATACGGACGAGATGCTAGAAGCTTCCAAACAATATAAAAAAGCGGCGGTCATTGGTGGTGGATTACTTGGGTTGGAGGCGGCCCGAGGATTGTTAAACCTAGGCATGGATGTTTCGGTTATTCACCTTGCTCCATATTTAATGGAACGTCAATTAGACCCAGTTGCTGGACAATTGTTGCAAAAGGAATTAGAAAAACAGGGGATGAAATTCTTGTTAGAAAAAGTAACAGAGGAAATAGTCGGAGCTGATCGTGTCAAGGGTTTGAAGTTTAAAGATGGTACAGAACTTGAGGCTGATTTAGTTGTAATGGCAGTAGGCATTAAGCCTAATGTCGAATTGGCAAAGAAAAGTGGTATTACTGCCAACCGTGGGATTGTTGTTAATGATTATTTGCAAACGGATGTCCCACATATTTATGCTGTTGGTGAATGTGCTGAGCATGATGGGATAGCTTACGGATTGGTGGCACCTCTGTATGAACAAGGTAAAGTATTGGCAAAGAAAATTTGTGGTGCTGAAACAGCTCCTTATCATGGTTCGGTTGTCTCTACACAGTTAAAAGTTTCCGGAGTTGAAGTCTTCTCTGCTGGAGATTTTATGGATGGAGAAGGAAAAAAAGTGATTAAAGTGTTTGACGAACAAGATGGGGTTTATAAAAAAATTATTTTAAAGGGCAGTCAAATTGTTGGTGCTGTGTTGTTCGGTGATAGTAGGGATGGGAATCGGTTGTTTTCCATGATTCAAAAACAAACAGACATCTCTGAAACGATGAAAATATCGATTTTACAGCCTAAAGACAAAGATGCTACAGGTGTAAGTTTGGTTGCTAGCATGAGTGATGACGAAATCATTTGTGGATGTAACGGGGTTTCAAAGGGAGAGGTTGTTAAGGCGATTCATGATCAAGGGTGCTCCTCGGTTGATGAAATAAAAGCGTGCACTAGTGCTTCAAGGTCTTGCGGGGGATGTAAATCTCTTGTGGCAGAACTATTGCAGCATACACTTGGGGCTGAGTTTGATGCTAGCAATCAAAAAGAAGCCATTTGTAGTTGTACACCATTGTCAAGGGACGAAGTAGTGGAAGAGATCGGAGTAAAAGGGTTAAAAACAATTAAAGAAGTAATGAATGTCCTTGAATGGAAGCATGATGAAGGGTGTTCAAAATGCCGGCCTGCCCTCAATTATTATTTAGGAATGATCTATCCAACAACATATGAGGATGAGAAGGAATCACGGGCGGTTAACGAACGTATGCATGCAAATATTCAAAAGGACGGTACATACGGAGTTATTCCTCGTATGTATGGAGGTGTAACAAATTCAGAAGCACTACGGCGTATTGCGGATGTTGCTGAGAAATATAACGTTCCTTTAGTAAAAGTAACAGGTGCTCAACGTCTAAATTTATTAGGAGTAAAAAAAGAAGATTTACCGAAAATCTGGGAAGACTTGGATATGCCATCTGGATACGGCTATGGAAAATCACTTCGAGCGGTCAAGACTTGTGTAGGTGAACAATATTGCCGCTTTGGAACACAAGATTCTATGGGGCTTGGCATTGAAATGGAAAAGAAATTAGAGAGGCTTTCGACACCGCATAAAACAAAAATAGCGATAAATGCTTGTCCGAGAGGTTGTGCTGAGTCAGGGTTCAAAGATATAGGAATTGTCGGTATTGATGGCGGGTGGGAAATTTATATTGGTGGAAACGGTGGAACGCATGTACGTATAGGAGACTTGTTGTGTTCGGTGAAAACCACAGAAGAAGTAAAGGAATATTCATATGCGTACTATCAGCATTATCGAGAGACAGCCAATTATTTAGAACGAACATCAACATGGGTTGAGCGGATGGGTCTAGCAAATATTCAATCTATATTAGCTGATCAAGAAACTCGTAAACAATTAAATAGACGCCTGGATGAAGCACTGTCAGTAGTTGAAGATCCGTGGAAAAAGATTGTTGAAGATGAAAAAACAAAAAAAGAATTATTTGAAAATATAGTATTGTCATAAAAGGAGAGAGTGAATACATGGCAAATGTGAGTTTAACAAAATTACTCGTAGGTTCGATTCAAGATCTACCGGTACGTGTTGGGAAAACGGTGAATGTTGGTCATAAAGAAATAGCTGTATTTAGACTTTCTGATAGCAATATTCGTGCAGTTGAAAATCGTTGTCCGCATAAAGGCGGGGTGTTAACAGAAGGGATTGTGAGCGGTAATTCTGTCTTTTGTCCAATGCATGATTGGAAAATATGTTTAGAGGATGGAGAGGTACAAGAACCAGATACTGGATGTGTTAAAACATATAAAACAGAAGTTGAAGAAGATAAGATTTATCTTCTTTTGGAGGGAAGTTAATTGTTAATTTGATAAAATAGATTAATTCAGGAAGGAATGGTAGGGAGAATGAATAGGACGAAAAACCGTTGGTTGATAGCATTATCGGCTATCGCGATTCATTTATCGATCGGTTCTGCTTATGCCTATAGTGTCTTTAAAAAACCTTTAGGTGAAACTATGGGGTGGTCTGGCACATTGATAGCTCTGGCATTTACTTTAGCAATTGTCTTTCTAGGACTATCTGCTGCAATATTTGGACGTGTTGTAGAGAAAAAAGGTCCGAGAAAATCTGCGACGGTTTCTGCAATTCTGTTTAGCTTAGGGCAAATAGGTGCCGGTTTTGCTGTTTCTCTTGGTTCTGTTCCCCTATTTCTTTTTTCTTATGGTGTGATTGGGGGAGTAGGATTAGGGATAGGTTACATTTCACCTGTATCTACGTTAGTGAAATGGTTTCCTGATCGAAGGGGATTAGCAACAGGTATGGCAGTGTTTGGATTTGGAGCCGGCTCTCTTATTACAAGTCCGATTGCTGCAAAACTAATTGAAACTTTCGATATTCCAACAACCTTTTATATTTTGGGGGGCAGTTACTTCTTGCTGATGATGCTAGGAGCTTCCTACATTGCCCGTCCACCTAAAGACTGGATGTTAGAAAGTAGGAAGGATAGCACAGCTGGTCGAAAAGAAGTGAAAAAAGATTTATCCCAACTAACAGCGAACGAAGCCATTAAAACAAGACGTTTCTGGATGCTTTGGATCATGATTTTTATTAATATTAGTTCTGGTCTTATGATTATTTCAGTTGCTTCCCCAATGGCACAGGAAATGGTTGGTCTTAGTATAGCAGCTGCAGCAGCTATGGTAGGAATCATGGGCATTTTTAACGGTGCTGGTCGGATTGGGTGGGCAAGTATTTCTGATTATATTGGCCGTCCTACGGTATTTATAGCATTCTTTGTTATTCAAATTATTGCATTTTTAACCATACCACATGTGACAAATCCAATCCTGTTCCAGAGTTTTATTCTATTAATAATGACTTGCTACGGTGGAGGATTTGCTTCTCTTCCGGCGTTTATAGGTGACATGTTTGGAACAAAGCAATTAGGAGCGATCCATGGTTATATTTTAACTGCTTGGTCAGCCGCAGGTGTCATAGGACCAATTGTTGTTGCTCGTATCAATGAAGTCACAGGAAGTTACGTTCCTGCCTTCTATGTTTTTGCGGGACTATTGGTAGTGGCTCTTTTCGTTTCTTTCCTTATACGCAGAGATCTTGATCGTGTTGAAAGGCAAAATCAGAGAGAATCTAAAGAAAAAATAATAGCAAGTTAGGAGGTGTAAGGTAAATGTACAGCGACGCTTTAATCCAAGTGAAAAAAAATGCCTTAAATCAATTGGAAAGAATGGAAGCAAGTTTACCCCGCTATATAGTTTCTTCATCTTTAGCGGGGGCTTATATAGGATTAGCTATTGTTTTAATTATGATTATTGGGGGACAACTCTCTCAGGCATCTTCACCATTTGCAACTGTTATTATGGGTGCCTCATTTGGAATAGCACTAACCCTTGTTATCTTTGCAGGGGCAGATTTATTTACAGGCAACAATATGTTTTTCACAATTAGCACATTAGCTGGTGTAACAAGTGTAAAAGATACTTTGAAAGTATGGTTCTGGTGTTATATCGGAAATTTTATTGGGGCCATTGCGTTATGTTTAATCGTTTTGGGAACAGGTATTTTTGCCAGTATTACTCCGGAGCACACACTAATGAAAATAGCCAGTGTAAAAATGAATCTTAGTTCCCGCGAGTTATTTTTTCGAGGGATTTTATGTAACTGGACAGTTTGTTTAGCCATATGGATGGGGATTCGAACGAAAAGTGAAACAGCAAAAATTTTAGTCATATATGCTTGCTTATTTACGTTTATTGTTTCAGGGTATGAACACAGTGTTGCTAATATGACTGTACTAACCCTTTCTGTCATGTTACCTCATCCTGAAACCATTTCAATCGCTGGAATGGTCCACAATTTGATACCAGTAACATGTGGAAATATTTTGGGCGGGGGAATATTTGTTGGAATGGCATATTTCTATATTAACCAGGATAAACAAAAACAAAAATTTATTGAAGAAAAACAAAAGGTTAAGGCTTCTTAATTGAAGTCCTTTAAAGAATAAATCTAAAAAACTAAAGAAGAAATAAAATAATGGAGAGAACACAAGCTACAAAAATAATAATAGAAGCAAAAAGGAGATTAGGTTTAAAGGGATTAGATATCGCCAATGTCATTGAACGTTCTGAAACCTGGACAGCTACAGCATTACTTGGGCAGGCGACCATGTCACTAGAGGAAGCTCAAAAAGTAGTGGCTATGCAGCAGATGAAGTTAAAGAAGCATTAACTAACGTCCCTTATAGAGGTACAACTGTTTCTATTCCACCTACCTATCCATTACTTTATAGATTCTATGAGATTTCTTTTAGTCTATGGCCCAACTATAAAAGAATTAATTCATGAAAAATTTGGGGATGGTATTATGTCTGCTATTGATTATGAAATGGATAATAAGAGGCTGGAAGATCCAAAAGGGGACCGTGTGTTAGTCACACTTAATGGAAAGTTCCTTCCTTATAAGAAGTGGTAAAATTAGAATAGAATGATTATGAAAATATCTTCAATAGGATCTTAATAGGTTGTGAGAGAAAAGCCTTGGTTACTACTAATAAGTTTATCTCAAATAAAATAATATAAACCGATCAGTTCTGTATAATCTGATCGGTTTTATGAGTATAAAAGAAGTTCGTTTCCTTTTAATGACCGTGTTCATTTGCAGATGTAAATTGACTTGGAGCATTATCGTCTTTTAATCCTTTGATAATGTCATTTGCAATTTCAGTTCCGAGTTTTTTTCCAGCGCTATTATCACTTTCATAATGCACACCAGCAAGTTTTCTAGAAAGGTCAGATTCCTTTGCCATGGCAATAAATATTTCCTCTTCTTTAGGAAATAAATAAGCAAGAACGGTACTTGCTGCCCAACCAGTTGTTGCGTGAGCGGATGGATAAGCAGGATGATTTGGAACTGTAAAATCTTCAATTAATGTTAAATTTGGCTCAAGATGGGTTGGTCTAGGACGTAAATTTGCATATTTTTCATCAAATGCTGCAACGGAAGCGGTATAAACGGTTCCACTTAGGATTTGATATACTCTTGCCGATTCAGGTGG
Source organism: Bacillus sp. (in: firmicutes) (assembly GCA_031180405.1). Classification (GTDB taxonomy): domain Bacteria; phylum Bacillota; class Bacilli; order Bacillales; family Bacillaceae; genus Metabacillus. Next base: position 8,560 of record JAPSLU010000111.1, read on the forward strand.
TGATAATTTGTACTTTTTCACCATCTCTTCTGTTATTTTGTTCCAATTTGTGTTCGGACCATTAATTTCTCTTTCCCAACGTCTAATAATTCGAATATCTTCCTCACTTCTATGTGTTGCAATATTTAGAAGTTCTTCCAAATCTTTTTTAGTCGTTTCCGAATCATTTGTGGGAGCAGGAGGAAGTGTATATTTAGCACCGTCAGGAAATTCAACAGGTTTCCAGTTTCCTGCATCAGGTGAAGCAGGATTTTCATGTTTCCAACCTAAATCATTTACTTGTTCGTCTTTTGTAACTACATCCTTTTTTGTAACCTCAACATTTTTTATATTGGTATTTTCGGAGTTACAAGCCGAAAGAACAAGAATTCCAATTAGTAAATTAGTCAATAGCATTTTATTTTTCATGTTACATGTCTCCAGTTTTTTTAATGATATATAAATATAATAAGATATAAAATAAAAAATCATGTGCTTAGTATAAATGTACTTTAATAAATAAGTACCAGCCAATTGGTTGGTAATTTAACCATCCAGATTTATAATTTAATAGCTAATCGATCTACGTATGAAAAGAACCGTGAAAGTAAATTGTTTGAATAATAGTATCATCTTGAATAATAAGGGAGAGTAAAGATCTAACATATAGCATTTTTAGCTTCTATGTGATTTAAATCATATTTGGAAAGCCCTCGAATTATTTAATTTCAGGGCTTTTCCATTTGAATCCATGTGTTTTTTTACTTTTCTACGGTCCGCGCTATAACAGCGCCAAATATAAGTGCCCATACTGGAGCGCTTATATGCAGAAAGGACACATTTGATAGGGCGATGATAAAAGCGGCTAGTGCACTCAATCGATATTGGTTTCCAGAAAATCCGATTAGCAAGCTGGATTGGAGAGCTCCAATTAAAGAGAAACCAGCCAATAAAGACACAAATGCCTGTGGAAGTGATTGAATGAATGGAACGATCATCCAGGCAAAAACTCCAAATAATAAAATGATGATTCCGGATACGAGGGAAGCTATATATCGCTTAGATTTTTGACCCGAATCTGGCCCGGCACAGATTGCAGTCATCATACCGGCAATATTTGCGCTCTGTCCACCAAAAAAAGCAGCCATGATTGAAAAGATTCCGCTAAGAGAAATGACTTTACGAATAGGAGGTTCAAAATGGGAGCTTTCCAAGGCCCCTATTCCAGGCGCTGCATCGTTACTCAGAATCAGTAAAGAAAGGGGAAGAGCCAGTGTTAGTAGACCGATCCACGTGAATTCTGGAGTTTGTAAAGACGGGAAGGAAAAAGCAAGTTCCTTGGATATATTCAGGTCCTGAGTCCAAAACAGGACAAGGAAAGCAACGAATACAGCAACCATAACGGGTGGTAAACGCTTTCCGTATTTTGTGTAAACAAAAAAACTAATAAGAGCCGCCCCTCCCACCAAAGGCATCTCTTTTATCGAGGGGACAAGTCGAACAACATAGCCTGTCATCAACCCGGCTAGCATCGCCGTAATTATTTCCTTTGGAACCCATTTAATAATTCTGGTGAAAAGGCCGGATATGCCGATGAGAAAAATGATCAAACCTGACATGACGTATCCGCCGATCAACTGTGGATACGTAAATTGGGAAGTAACCGTTGCTAAAAAAGCTACTCCGGTAATTGAATGACCTCCAGTAATCGGAATCCTGCACAGCAATGGCATGACAATACCAAAGAGTCCACCAAAAAAATAAACAGCGAACATCCAGTTGATGGTTTGCTGGGGGCTAAAACCACCGAAAGCGGCGGCTTCTAAAATAATAACCGCTGGTCCTGTCATGACCAAAGTGCTAGAAATTAATCCAGAGGATACGTTCTGGTTTGTTATGTTTTGGAAAAATAGAGTTTTTCTCCATTCTTGGCCAGAGTTAATATCTCTTGTTTTTGCTGAATATTTATCTAGTAACCTCATCTGAGTGACTCCAGCCTTTCTTACTTGTTGGTCAATATAATCTAAGTATAAAAGCATTCTACTTCTAAATAGGAATAACTGTTTTCAGGTAAATAATTACAAACTCTTTTTATTAGGAGAGAAAGACAGTATACTCTTTTCTATCATTCCAACTTTAATAACCTTAAGTTTTAACACCCTGAGTGCTAGACTTACAACTATCCAGCATACGCAGTAAATATATACTAGAGGGAACACAGTTTTATTTTTTGATGTAAATAAAGCAACAGCCATGCTGTGATGTACAAAGTAATTAGATTACTTTGCAGTTTGACCTTGAACAGCATTGAAGCTGTTATCATTGCAAAAATCAGTGGGAAATATAGAGTATAGCAGCTATGTTCTTTGATTAGGTGAATGCACAATTCTCCTCACCTATAGTTATTTTATTTTGTAGAGCATAGTTTTTTGTTTTTTACAATATAAGTCATTCTCCAGTTACTTCTATGTCCCAATAATTGAATAATAAACTAACACTATCATCGTGAACGAAAGCCAAATAAATAAATAGTAGTTATAGTCGATAAACCCCTTGTGAATATCATAAAGGAAAATTATTAGAATGGACCATCCAATTCCCTAACAATTAACCCGTCCAATATTCTAAGGGAATACATACAAAAGAAAAATGAGAAGTGAATGGCCAAATATCTAACACTGGATATTTCGTTTTATTTTATATTCCTATCATATAATAAGAAAGGCAACAACAAGCAGAAAGCTATCCGACAGTTTTGTTAACTAAAATATAACTAAGATATGTTTGAGTTCTTTCGATTGATGTTTTAAAGTTGCCAGCTTACTGAAATGAGAAATCTGAAATTATACATATTAGGAAGAATTTATGTAGATAATTACAATAGATATTGATGATGAAACAGCTAATTTTTAATCCAAAATATTTTACTGTTTTCAATTTATATTACAAGAGTATTACTATTGAAGATTTGATAAGAAAAAAATTAAAAGATATACAGGAATCTAAGAAATGCTACGTTACAACAAATTCAAAAAGCCATGTACAAGTTAATCCACCTTTGGATTTCCTGAAAATTGTTTAGGTAAATAGAAGTCATCTGTTTTCAAGTATCTATCGAGGAAATGAAGGTTGGAGAAAAACTAAAAGAGCCAGAGAAAAAGAGAAATTATGTATCGCTTGAACAAATTATTTTTCCTGAAGCCATCTTTACTCAAGACCTGGTCTCGAGCAAATGGTTATGGTGCAAAGAGGAACTCTAAAATACATATGACATAAAGTTCTTTCTAACTTACGGATTATAAATACATGCCAAACAGTTTATCAATGTTAAAAAGCACTTTGTAGCATTTTGTCTTTTGTATTGCTTAGGTAAAATAAAAGTCAATGGTTTTTCCCTTTGGAAAATACTGCAGCACGATACAGATACATCCATTGACCTTTTATTTAGAAATTCGTTTGTCTACTATTTATAAATAATTTGTAACTTTTAGGTGACGACGAGTCGCTTTCTAGTTAGGGACTATACCAATAAAACCAACACATAATGGTTGTGTGAGTGTTATATTCCCAATTCAATTCCACTAATTCACGAAAAACTTAGGTTGTAACGAGAATAGCATTTTACCGATATAAAATTAGTATCAGGTTGATAATGCTTCCCTTTAAATAAATTTTCCTTCATGGTCATACCACACCTTTTTGGAGTATAAGTATCAGTATGTCCAAGTTTCATAGATTTTTTGTTCTAGACCCTTTTTTGTGTTAGAAAATATTAGCTCATATTAAGATTTTACACTTAAGGTTGTGTTTCTTCTTTCGTATCTGGACAAAGTAGAGAGATTACAATACCAACGATTAAGCAAATAAAGAACGTTGCAGCTTTAGCAGACACAATTGCTTCAAGTGGTGAAAGTGACCAAACGATCGCACTGACAAATCCGATAATAATCGTTGCAATAACACCAATTCCTGAAATCCGTTTCCAGAAGAAGATTAATAAGATAATAACGGAGAAGGTATTCCCGATACCTGCCCATGCAAACGATACAAGATTATAAATAACAGAGCCAGATTTTAGTGAAACAATAATGCCAATAATACCACTAATAATCGCTACAAGACGTGAAAGATAAACCAATTTTTTACTGGAAATATTCCAACGTAATGTTTTATGAATAATATCTTCACTAACGGAAGTTGTAATAACTAATAATTGTGATGAAGCAGTCGACATAATGGCCGCTAATATACCTGCAACAATAATCCCCGCTATCCATGGTGGTAAAATTTCAAACACCATATGAGGTAAAACCATCTCTGGATCATCAAGCGTACCTTGTTTGTACAAAGTTGAAGCGAAAATTGCCGATAAAAATGCACCAATATAAACAATAAGTGTCCAAATAATGGCCATATTGCGACCTGTGATACGTTCTTTTTCAGTTGTGATAGCCATAAAACGTGAGCTTAATTGAGGTTGACCACCTAACCATCCAAAGAACCATGATAGGTTTGTAAATAGCATTACTCCTAAAGCAATCCCATTTAATCCGCCAACCCAGCTATTTGCACCATTACCCATATTTGCAAGCTCATTTGAAATACTTAACCCTTGAGTTTTGATTTCCATGTAAGCTGCAATTGGAACGATAATGAATGAAATTAGCATTAAAAAGCTTTGAATTGTATCTGTCCATACGACAGACATAAAGCCACCCATACATGAGTATGCAATAATAATTGCTGCAATAATGATTGTGCCCCATGTAATATCAAAACCAGAAATTGAATAAATTGTTTTCCCCATACCAGAAAATTGAGCTGCTAAATAACAAACAAAGAATAACACCAAGACAAAAGAAGCTAACCAACGAATGGTATCTGAATGTTTAGGAAATTTGACAGCAATATAATCTGTTAAACTATTCACTTTATATTTTTGTTGTTCTGTCATAAAGCGTTTCGATAAGAATAACCATGAAGCAACAACCCCTAAAAACATTCCGGATAAAATCCAAATACCTGATAAACCAGTTACGTAAATAAACCCGATTGCCCCTAAAAACATATAAGCTGATTCTCCAGTAGCGCGCTCAGAGAATGCAAGTGCCCACCCTGGAAGCTTATTTCCACCTAAAAAATAATCACTATGAGATAAATTCTTCTTGCTAAAATAAACTCCGATTGCAAGCATTGCAATTAAATATAGGGCAATTTCAACATATACAACAGTTTGCATACCTTTTTTCCTCCATCTGATTAAAATAAACCATTCCACTAGGTTT
>JAPSLU010000112.1 GCA_031180405.1 Bacillus sp. (in: firmicutes)
ACTCTTACATAAATTCCCCCCTTTTAAATATTAATGAAATAAAAAAATCCTGAAAATGTATATGATCAGGATTTATCTATATCTAAAATTGCTTAATTTTTTCATTATACTTAGCTTGTATCAACTTAGTCATTTTTCCAGGCTGCCCATTACCGATCGAACATTTTTCTTTAATTTCAATAATCGGGGTAATTTCAGAAACGGTTGCTGTTGTAAATACTTCTTCACTAGATAGCAAAAAGTCAACTGTCACAGATTTTTCTACAACTTCCACTCCTAGTTCCTTTGCGATTTCGAGGATTGTCAGTCTTGTTATCCCATTCAATATTAAGTTATCTGCAGGAGATGTATACAATTTGTTATTTTTATAGACAAATACGTTTGATATACTTCCTTCTGTTATGATATCCCCTCTATGCAAAATCGCTTCAAAGGCTCCCTCTTTATGTGCTTTATTTTTAGCTAAGACGCTACCAAGTAAATTTAGGCTTTTAATATCACATTTCGTCCATCTTTCATCCTCATGTAAAATGGCATTAGCACCTTTCTCCATTATTTCGATAGGTCTTGTTGCCTTTTCAACATAAGCGATTAAATTAGGCTTCAATTCTTCCTTTTTATAGATATGACTTCTTGGTGCAGAACCTCTTGTTAATTGAGTATAAACGTAGCCATTTTCTATAGGGTTTTGCTTTAATAACTTTTCAAACATACTCTGAAGCTTTTCGATATCATAATCAATGTCAATATCAATTTTCCTAGCACTCTCTATATATCTTATTAAATGCTCTTTCAATTTAAAATATCTCTTATCATAAAAACGAATAACTTCATATACGCCATCTCCAAATTGATATCCTCTATCATAAATTGATATTTGAAGATCTTTTTCTTCAACAAACATGTTATTTACCAAGAATTTCTTCATTTCTTACCTCCGCTTAAATTCTTTTTACTTTATGTTAAAAACACATTTCGCTGACATAAAATGTGCTAGACATTTTAAAATGGGAAGCTTTGTTTAAAATTCTTCATAAGTAGCAGGATCTTGATTATTGATTCTACCATCTGATCGAGTTAACCCTGATATTAATATCATTTCTTCCTCAGTTAGAGTAAAATCAAAAATTGAAATATTCTCGAGTTGCCTTTCTGGTGATGCAGATTTAGGTATTGAAATGGCACCAAGTTGATAATGCCAACGTAAAATTACTTGAGAAATAGATTTAAAATGAGCATCAGCAATCGTTTGAAGTGTAACATTTTGTAAAACTTCATTTGCCCTTGCTAACGGACTCCAAGACTGAATCGCCACATCATGATCTTTAAGCCATTTTCTTTGTTCCACTTGATTAAAAAATGGATGTAGCTCAATTTGGTTCAGACACGGCTTTACACCAGTTTCCTTCTCAAGCTGTTCAATATGTTCTGGTAGAAAATTGCAAACTCCAATTGAACGAATAAACCCTTGTTTTTTAGCATCAATTAATGCTTGCCATGCTTCAACATAATGATTTTGCTTAGGATTAGGCCAATGAATGAGATATAAATCATAGTAATCTAAGTTTGCACGGTATAAAGATTCTTGTATAGCAATTACAGCTTTTTCGTACTCTTGATATCTTCCAGGTAACTTAGAAGTAATAACCAATTCATCTCTCTGAACAGAACTTCTTCTAACTGCTTCACCAACTGTTCCTTCGTTTTCATAATTATAAGCAGAATCAATGAGTCGATACCCTAAATGATCAATAGCAAATTGTATCGATTGAGCACCTTGATTCCCTCTAAGATTATATGTACCTAATCCAATAGCTGGTATGGTCAATCCATCATGCAACGTCATTTCTGGAACTGAATTACTCATTTCGAATCCTCTCCCTTCACTAGTATATTTAGGTTACCATAATTTTGAATAAATTTCATAGATAAACAATGACGAAGTAAAATATGTAAATAGAGGTTATAATGTTTAAAGTCAAGAGTGGAATGATTTAGCAAAAAGTCAATGTTTAAAGGGGTTATTCATTTTTTTATGTTTCAAAAATTGAACAAACTATAAAACACACTAAAAACCTATACAAGATGTAAGGCTTTTAGTGTGTAGATAGTCTTTATGTTTTAGAGACGGACCTAATAAAGTTTTCCAACTGCTTGACTGTTAACGGACGACTATAATAGTATCCTTGGCCAATAACTCCCCTATTTTTCAAGAAGTTGACCTGGTCATCTGTTTCGATCCCTTCTACGACCACTTTTAAATCTAACTCTTCACCCATGTGAATAATCGCCTCAAGTAATCTTGCAGACTTATCATTTTTCATTACGTCATACAAAAAGGATTGATCGATTTTCAACGTATCAATTTCAATTGAGTTTAGCATGCTTAATGATGAGTACCCAATGCCAAAGTCATCAAGCGATATTTTGATCCCTATTTGCCTTAATGCGTTTACAATCTCAATGGCCTCCTTTACATCAATCATGACTCTTTCGGTAATCTCGATTTCTAGCATATTCGCCGGGATTTGGGTTTCATGTAAAATAGCGGTCACCATTTCAAAGAAGGTTGGTTCTTGGAACTGACGTGCCGACACGTTCACCGAAATAGGTGTCGATATGAGGTCGGCATCCATCCAATTCTTAATTTGATAGCAAGCCTCTCTTAATACCCATTTACCAATCTCAACGATAATACCAGTTTCTTCTGCGATAGGGATAAACTCAGCAGGCGACACATAACCAAAGTCTGGGCTCCAGCGAAGCAACGCCTCTAATCCTTTGATTTTTTTTGTTCGTAGATCAAATTGTGGTTGGTAATATAATGAAAATTCATTACCTTTAACCGAATTTCGTAATGCATTGGTTACAAGATTTCTGCGGACTACCTGGTCATTTAAATCATCTGAATAAAATTGATAATTGTTTTTACCAATCTCTTTAGCAGCATACATTGCTAAGTCAGCATTTTTTATGAGGCTCGAAGCATCCATTCCGAAATCGGGATATAAACAAACCCCAATGCTGGGTGTAATTAAAACTTCGTGACCATTTAAATCAATTGGCTTTTTATTAAACGAATGGATAAGCCGCTCACAAATCAAGCGAATTTCCTCTTTATTTGTTCTTTCGACTAACAGGAGAAACTCATCTCCACCTTGACGAGAGATCACAATATCTTCAGACAGAGACTTCTTTATAACTGAAACCATTTCTTTTAGAACTTGGTCACCTACATGATGCCCAAGCATATCATTTATCAACTTGAAATTATCAAAATCAATAAATAAGATTCCTAGCGATTGTGCAGAATTGCCATTCATACCTTGAATGGCCTTATCCAACTTAAGACTAAAGCTAGCACGGTTCGGTAAACCTGTAAGAGAATCGGTGAACGCCATTTCCTTCACTTCTTCTTCGGCACGCTTTTTGTCAGTAATATCTTGAACAAATAAAAGTACATGATTATTTTTGTTTTCTTTATAGAGCGGAATAATGTTTACGTCTATATGAATATGCTGACCGTCTTTTCTGATTAATCCACTTTCAAACCGTTTGGCTTTTCCCTTCTTTGCATGTGAAAAATCTGCTTTTGCTTTATCAAGTTTTCTTGGATCAACCAAATCCTTAAATCCCATGTTTAAAAGTTCTTCTTTTTTATAACCTGTCAGCAATTCTGCATTTCCGTTTATACTAATATAGTTCCCATTATGATCCAACTCAAAAATAGCTTCTAGTGAATGATGAAACAGTGATTCGAATTTTTGCTCCGTTTCTTCTAGGCGTTGTTCTGTTTTTCTTTTTTCCGTAATATCACTAGCCCTGAAAACAATATGACCCTTATCTCCTTTTTTTTCTTTAACAGGTGCTCCTTTTGCCTCTATGTATAACCAATGCCCTTGTTTATGCCTGAAACGAAATATGACTTCCTCTTCATTTACCAATACCTTCGCGAAAGCAGTTCTGACATGATCCAAATCATTAGGATGAACATAGTCCATCCAGTTCTTTCCCAATAAATCCTCTGAAGAATAACCAAGGTTCTTTTCATGTGAAGGAGATACATAAACATAACATCCATTCTCATCTAGGATCCCCACAAAATCCGATATATTCTCAGCTAACAAGCGATATTGTCGTTCTTTATTCTCTAATTTCTCGTACGTTTGTTTATACTCGACCGCAACAGAGGCTAAGTCAGTAAATGTATCAAGAATTTGAAGCTCTATTTCACTCGGTTCTTTCGCTTCTCCGTAGTATAACCCGAACGTGCCAAGCACTCGGTTATCTGATGATAGAATTGGTTGAGACCAGCACGATTTCAAACCATAAGATAGAGGTACTCCTTTGTAATTCTCCCAAAGCATATCTGTTTCAATATTCTCTGATATAATTCGTTCCTTAAGATAAGCAGCTGTTCCACAAGCCCCTACGTTAAGTCCGATTTTTTTTCCGGTAACAAAATCGTTATATGCCTCGGGCAGACGGGGACCAGCCCATACTTCTAATATCTGATCCTTAATCAGACAAATAGAACAGTAGGTATCAGGTATAATCTTTTCTATTTCTAGCGAAAGGGTAACCAAAATTTCTTTTAACGACTTTCCTGTTGCAATCATTTGAAGAATTGTATTTTGTGAATGTAATAACTTTGTATCTAAGGTGTCCTTATTCATATCTTCTTTCCTTCCCTACGATATAAATAATAAAACACATCCCCCGTTTTCAGGTAGGATGTGTTTTCCTAAAAAACGGTACCTGGCTGGCATGACTGTTACGTGTTAGCCCCTTTAGTTTTGCGTCCTTTCATTTCTGAAAGTTTGCCTTTATCATTTGATATATTTTTGTTTGTTTTGAAAAAAAGCATCTTTTGCATTGTAGCACAAAAGTCCTATAAAGACATTATTGATTATGAATAATCTAAAAAGATTTTTTGTCAAGTATTTATGGTATAGCAGCTTGTAAAGATAATAGAGAATCTTCTTATATCAGATCTGTAAACGCTAGTAATTAAGATTAACCTCTTTATTTATTGGGTTGTCTTGGTCTTACCATTCCGAAAGATATAGAAGTGTGTAAGTACGAAAAATTATACTTATCCTCTCTAACAGATAGAGCGCAAGCAACCACTTCAATCTCAATTAAGTATGAATCTAAACCAGATAACCTTTTGTACGCTGGAGTGTACTGTAAGACCACGATTAAATTAATTGCTTTATCAGTGTTTTTTGTTGAATGCCAATAGTATTTGTTCTATTGATTTTAACACCTTTAAAATGAACAAAAAAAAGCCATTCATTGTTAAAAATGATTGGCTTTCGTAATCATCCTACTTTTAGTTTTGTGAATAGTCCACTTCCATGCTTTTTTCCCATCCTTCTACATAACCCTCTTCAATTAAAGAGATCAATCCTAATAGAGCACCCCAATGATAATATCGATCACTCGTACGTTTGTCACAGCCTGTTCCTGTATCTGCATTGTAATTTTCATGGATATGTCCATATTCCTTCCACTCTTTTAACAATAAATTCTTAGACTTTTGAACTAACTCTTTTCTTGCATCCTGAAGCTCATAGTTTCTTAACCCTAAATAGACAAGGAAGTTCATTGGTGCCCATATTCTTCCTCTCCAGTATTCCTGGTCTGGATAAGCTTTGTCGTTTCGCGCTATAGAGGGTAAAATCCATTCCCCATAAAATTCATTTTCATTATAAAAGTGTTCATCAATCATCCGTTTCGCCTGATTTTGGCTAGGGATCATTCCAAGTAAAACATAAAAATTTGTAGGAGAAATACGCTGACTGAATTTACCACTATCCGTTAATTTATTGTAGTAAAAACCATCCTCTTCACTCCAAAGATCGTTCATGGAACGTTTCAACTCAATTGCTCTACCTTCTAACCTTGCTTTTTCTTCTTTTCTATCAACTAAATAACAAATCCTCGAAAGAATTTGACAGTCCATAATATAAAGGCTATTTAAGCCAACATCATGTAAGTTCATCATATGATTGTCAGAATTAAATGGAATGTCGTCATACATTGGTGAATTATCTAAGCCTGATTCTAAAGCTCCACCAAACGTGTCATTTACTCCAGTTGTCTCCCAGTAATTATCAAAGCGAGGTTCATAAGGAGTGGATCCCCACGATAATAAATCTCCATTTCTACGATTTTCATACCACCAATTGTTCCATTCTAAGAGATTGTCAACGACCTCTTCAAGTAGCCATTGATCTTTATACTTACGGTACAACTCGTGAATAATAAGTGATCCTACTGGAGGTTGAGACCGATCAAGGCTTTTAAATCCTGTTCCCCATGAACAATTCGGAACAAATCCATCACTCGTTCTCTCCCTTGTTATTTCAATTGCGTTTGCATAGGCTAATGCTTTATGATCGATCGACGCCATGTATGCTGCAAAGTAATTATCCCAGCAAAACAACGCATATCCACCGTGATTACAATTCCAAATTCGGCTTACAGGAGTAATAACACGGTCATGTGAAGGATCGTATATTGTATCCCACGCCATACATGTTTGTAAGGAATCATATATATCACTTAACTCTCCATACGCTTTTTTTCGATTTTTATGCTGCTTTTTCTTTTCATCAATGATACATTGTATCTCTTCAATATCCCTCTTTACTCCGGTTGAAAAACCAACTATTGTATCTAGCTTAAGTGCAAGATAGGGTGTCTGAGTTTGTACATTTGTTTCATCAACACTTACTCCACTTCCATAACCAGTTACTTTACTAGTAGAAGAAGACCAGATTAATCTTTCTTCTTCACGTGAGACATACCCTTCCCTATTCCATAACACCCCTGATTCAATGATTAAACTAGGAGTTTTTCGCGTTTGAGTAAGAGGTGTGACTAAAATAACAATCTCTTCATCTACGTGGGCAGTTTCAACAATCAATTCGATTCCTTTCCATAAAACTTTTACGTTTGTATAAGAACCATCATATGCATGCGAGTTAGGGATCACTGATTCAGCTCCCTCATTCTGCCTTCCTATTAAAGCTTCCTTTAAATATGCCCCCTCAGAGTATTCCTTTATTCCTAAATTAATAGCAAATCCTTCAGGAAGTAAAACATGTGATAGGACGCTTCTAGTATTCCAAGTATTCCAACCTTTAGCTAAATTCCTTTTTAAAGATTGATAGTTTTCTGACATGCAAACACCTCCGCTTTATCTATGATAAACAAACGACAAGGCAGGTTAGGTAACCTGCCCTTCCTTTATGCTTATATGGCACCTAGTGATTTCAAATATTCGTAGCTTTGTAGGACAGCTTCATCTCCAGCAATCTCGAGTGTTGTATGGCCGCTAAAACCACCCTTAACTAGCTCCTTATAAACTCCTGCGATATCAATTGCACCAGTTCCTAGAGCAATCGTGCTCATTCCACAACCAAATATTTTCCCGCGCTGTGCCTCCATATCTTTTGGAAGGTCTTTCCAATGAACATGTTTAATTTTGCTAGAGAATACTTTTGTCATTTCCACCGGATCTGTTCCACCTAACCAGCAATTTCCGGTATCAAGATTCACTCCCAGGTGATCAGGATTACCAAGTCCATGAAGTAACTTTTCCATACCTGAGATGGAATCAGTCAATTCCCCGTGATTTTCTAGTAGTAGCGTTACACCATGATCTTTGGCTATACGTAACGGTTCATATAGTTTTTCAATCACAGCAAAAACTTTTTGATCCTCGGTCATGTTGTGCCCAAATGGTGTTGATGGCTCACCTTCGGTTGTGACAACGTATTCTACTCCGATTGCAGCAGAGGCACGAATAGCCTTTATGATCTGAGGAGTACCATAACGCCATGGTGCAGGTGGATCTATTAGATTTGCATGTGCACAGTATGTCGTAATAGATAAACCCTGTTCCTCAAACATTCGTTTCAAATCATAAGGGTTACCGTCAAGGCTCGCAGTTGCGGCAAAGCCAAATTCAACACCAAGCTGAGCCCCGTCACGATTATCTGTCACATCTGCATAATCAAATCCTAAATCGCGAATGCGCTTTAATTGATGCTCCAACACAGAGAAAGGATCAACTAACGCAAAGCAACCAACAGTTATAGGCATATTCTTTTCCTCCTCGAATAATAGTTATATAGATTTATCTTCAATTTTTTCAGTAATTCTTTTTACATCTTCTTCCTGCACTTGGCCGTCATGAACATAAAACGTGTAATTTAACTGTAATATCTCTCCCACATTTAAAACGTATGGTTCATGAAAGAGGAATCCAGCTGATAAGAACTGCATATCTTTATAGTCATAAGTGAGGAAAGGAGAGGGATGTCGTACATTTGATGGATGATCAATTATACTAATTCCCGCCCATTGTTCTTCAATATATCCATCTAATTTCCCCGAAAAGTCACACCATTTGAATGCTTTAGAAAAGGCATCATCTGCTGAAAAAACTCCTAAATCAGTTGTGATGACTGGCCCAAGAAAGTTCCGGCTTAACCGACATGATAAACCTGCATATCCTCCCCAAGGCGATTCCTTCGTATTCTCGGTTCTATCAAGAGTAACAGGTTCATCTGTGGGTTCAAAAGAGCCTTGCCAATGGACAAGATAACCCCCGTATCCCTCTTCAATTTTAACAAGCCGATTTTCTTTTAGTATCTTCTTTCCCTCATAGGTAACATAAGAAAGCTTTTGCTGAAAACCTACCTCTTCGTTCAAAGTAATAAAAGAATCCGTGACAGCGACATTTTTCTTTCCGTGGTACATCGACTCCCAGAAATTTAACCCATTGATATACTTCCAAGAAAAAAACATACCAGGGTGCCAAGGATGATCCCATGGCCGATATAGTGTAATCGTATGTCCGCCTTTTGTTTTCACTAAACGAAAGGATGGATTCGGGTCCTCTACTTCACCATAGACATACTCCAGGATCTTTGAGCCACCTAAATTCACTTCCCAGAGCGCCTCTTTTTTACTGTAATTTGTTTTAAACTCCATGTGTACCCTCCCTTTTCTATGGTCTATAATAGTGGACCGATTTTTCGATCCTTTTTGATTGGAACTCCTTCAGTACTAGAACCATACATCATTTCAACCAGTTCAATGGTTTTGATGATTTCACGACCATCTGTTTCTGGACGTGTATGATTGTTTATGCTATCGATAAAATGTTTTAGTTGGTTTGTTTGCGCATGCCCTACCATTCCTTCAGTATAGCTTTTAACATCAACCTTTTCGTATGCGGCATTTTGAGCTGAGCGCTTGGTTGAACGGATCCATAATCCAGTTTCTCCTTGGTATGGGCCGAAAAACATCGTGCCATCATTTCCGTATACATACAACATGCCGTTGTCTGGTGGATCATATGGCGTATACCCTGTAAATAAGTGGCCCAATGCCCCGTTTTCAAATTTAAATTGACACATCGCCCAATTCTCTGCACCATTTGTAGACCAATCATCTGTATAGAGTTCATTTGTGTAGACTTCTTCGATTTCACCAATGATATAGCGGAGTGCATCTACATTATGAATGGCTAGGCTTGTAATGGCCCCGCCGCCAGCTAATTCTCCATTATAAATCCAGCTTCCCTTCGGAAAAGATGGCCTAAAATTAAGTAACCATTCCGTTCGAACGGCTTGGATGACGCCCAATTCCTTACTGTCTATAATTGATTTTGCAGCTATACACCATGGAGTATAGCGCCAGTTTTGGGCAACCATTAATGTCTTGTGATTGCGTTCTGCTGCTTCGATCATTTCGCTGCATTCTTCACTCGTACGTGCCATTGGTTTCTCAATTAGTACATGTTTGTCTAGATTAAGAGCACGTACTGTCAAAGTGGCGTGTAGGTGATGAGGAACCGCCAATATGACAGCATCCATATCTCCATTGGCAAAAAAATCATTGATGTCTGTAAAAGTATCACATTCTCCTTCGAACTCCTTAATTTTCTCAGCATCTACATCACATACAGCAGACAAAACGGCATTTCCCCCATTTTCTCTTATTGCTCTTACATGTTGCTGACCAGGCCATCCTAGACCTACAAGACCAAATTTCATCAGCTTTTCCCCCTAGTTTTAAAATAGTAGAATGATAGTCATCACTTAATACCGGTCATCGTAATTCCTTCGACAATCTTCTTCTGTCCAATAAAAAAGACGATTAAACAAGGAATTATGGAAACAATTGAAAGTGCCATCATATATTGCCACTCAACATTAAACTGTGTTCGCAGTGATTGAATACCTAGCTGTAAAGTGGCCAATTCTGGATCCGTTAAGAAAATAAGTGGCCCTAAGAAATCATTCCAAGTGTAGAAAAACGAAAAAATAGCTATAACCGCTAGAGCTGGTTTTAAGTTTGGAACGACAACACTCCATAGAGTTCGCAATACTCCAGCTCCATCCATTTTTGCCGCTTCTTCTAATTCGCGAGGAATCCCCATTATGAACTGTCGTAATAAAAAGATTGAAAATGCATCTCCAAAGAACGATGGGACCCAAAGTGGTAGTAACGTGTTATACCAGCCAATTTCCTTAAAAATGACAAACAGTGGAACCATCGTGACTGCCCAAGGAATCATCATCGTAGAAAGAAGCAACATAAATAAAATATTTTTCCCCGGTGCGTTGAATTTAGCAAAGCCGTATGCAACAAGCGTACAAGAAATGAGCTTCCCTACAATGTTCATGATCGTTATGATTAACGTGTTCCAGGTATATAGAAAGACCGGGTATTTATCAAAAATATCAGCATAATTACTCCACAATATTTTTTCAGGCATAAATTGAATATTCAAACTCATGACTTCATGAGGTGCCTTTAGTGAAGTAGACAACATCCATGCCAATGGAAATAAAAGCACCACTGAGAAAACACACAGAAGGATAAACCCTGTTATCTGCATAGGTGTATATCGTTTCCTCTTTCTTTTTATCGCAATGTTTAAAGGTAAAGTTTTCATTTCTTTTTCTGGAGTGGTCATGGACATTATTTGTCACTCCCTTCGTAATAAACCCACTTACGTGAAGATTTAAAAATATAAAACGCACAAATAAACGTTAAAGTAAATAAGATCCATGCAAGTGCTGAAGCGTAACCAAGGCGTCCATAAGTAAAGGCATTCTGATACAAATATAAATTAAAAAACATCGTTGAATTTGCTGGGCCTCCACCAGTAATAATCAAACCTTCTGTAAAAATTTGAAACGATGTAATCGTTAGCATAATTACGTTGAATAAAATAGTCGGTGTCAATTGCGGAATGGTAATGTGAAAAAGCTGTTGTAATTTTGAAGCTCCATCAAGTTCCGCGGCTTCATATAAGGTATCTGGAATCCCTTTTAAGCCAGCTAGAAAAATAATGGCTGTTGAACCCACTGAATATAACGAGACAATGATCATTGTCGGAAGGGCCCATTTGGTGTCTGAGAACCACCCTGGCCCTGATATACCAATCGAATCTAAGAATCCGTTCATTAGTCCAAAGTTTGGATTAAAAACCCAGATCCACATCATCGATACGGCTACACCGCTTATGACACTCGGTAAATAGTAGATTGTTCTAAACACACCGATTCCTGGAATCTTTTGATTCATCATTAAAGCTAAAATGAGAGCAGCTGCAAGTGATAAAGGAACTCTAAATAAAACGTATATGACAGTGACTTTTAAAGATTGCCAAAAAAGAGGATCTAAGGTGAACATCTCTTGAAAGTTTCTAAAACCAACGAACTTGGCTGGAGAAACCATATCCCATTGAAAAAAACTAAGGACGAGAGAAGCGATGATCGGACCTAGGGTAAAAATGACGAGGCCTATCAACCAAGGTGAAATTAGTAAATAAAAAGTTAAAGTCCCTTTCCCTTTAGTGCCAAGTCGAAATGGAACGTTCATGTTTATACCCACCTTTCTAAAACCTGGTGACAGGAGGAGATCTCCCATCACCATTTATAGCTATTCTGCTGCTTGTTTTAGTTCTCTATCAATTTGAGTCGTGAGATCGGTTAATTTTTGCTTGATATCAGCATTTGGATCAAGTAACAAATCTTGAATAGTAGGTGCCAGTAATTTATCTCCTACAGAACCCCAGTAGCTGTTTTGATAATAAGCGCTTTCAATTGCATGATCTAATTGCTCAACGAATACACCTAAGTATGGATCCTCAGTTTGGGCACTCGTTTCAAGTAATTTATTTGTTACCGCTAAATTTGATTGTGCCCACATCTTCCCAGCTTCAGTTTCTGGTGATGTTAGTTCTAACAAAAATTCCCAAGCAACATCTTTTTGCTTTGATTTTGCTGAAATTCCCATACCTGATGTATACATTAGAGATGCCTTTTCACCAGTTGACATTGTTGGAAGTGAGACGACACCAAATTCAATATCAGGATTTTTTTGTAAATCTGCTTGTGCCCAACTACCGTTTACATTCATTGCCACTTGGCCTGTCGCAAATAGATCGATCCCTTTTAAGGCAACCAATTCTGCTGGATTAGGAGCAACTTTTGATACGTTATACAAATCAGATATCTTTTGAAATGCATCAACTGTTGCATCACTATTTAAAAAGCCAGTAGATGTCGAACCATCTTCAGATAAGTAACTTCCCCCATTACTGACAATGAAAGGTTCAACCCAGTCTTTACCAAGATTTAAATTCGCTCCATACTGTACAAATTTGTCACCTTCGCGAATCGTTAATTTTTCTGCAAGTTCAACAAATTCTTCCCATGTCCAATCTTCCTCAGGATAAGGTAAATTTGCTTCATCAAACAATTTCTTATTATAGTAAACTCCTATCGTCGCAGCACCAACTGACATCACCGGGTTTTTACCATCAACCTGCATTAACTCTTTAACATTAGGAATGATTTCTGAATCAAAATCAAACGAACCTTCCGCCAATGGTGTTAAATCCTCCAGAATTCCTTTGTCCATATAGCGTTGGAAGTTTTGTTCTCCAACTTGTATAATATCTGCAGGGTTTCCAGCAGCCAGCTCAGTCTGAAGCTTGGTCATATAGTTTTCATATGGAGCTGCTTCAATTTTTATTGTTACATTTGGGTGCTCAGCTTCAAATGACTCTTTTGCTTCGTTAAATAATTCAACCGCAGTTTCCTCTGTTTGCCATGTTGCGACCCTAATTTCGATTGGCTCATCTCCTGACGAATTGCCTGTAGCCGGTGACGTTTCCTCATTTCCGCTACACGCACTTACGAAAACGCTTACTAAAAATAAAACAATGAATAAAGGACTAAGCTTTTTTACTTTCTTCATCAACAATTTCCCCCATCCCATTTTTTAACTTCTTCTAAATTGTAACAGTAGAAAAAACAATCTGAAATATGGTGCATTTAAGATTTGGTGTGGTTTCTTTCGGCACTTTTTACAAAATCAGAAAAAACCCACCATGAGTGATCATGATGGGTTAGCCGCGGATTCCTAATACCTTATTTCTATATTCGGTAGGTGTAATCCCTACTTTTGTTTGGAAAACCTTACTAAAATGTCGTTGATCCGTATAACCAACTTTCACGGCAATATCATAGACCCGTAATGAGTAATCAACTAATAGTTCCTTAGCTCGTTCTATTTTACGGCGAATCACATACTGACTAAACGTTTCACCCGTAGTCTTCTTAAAATATTCACTAAAATAAGTAGGATGTAAATGAATGAGATCTGCGGC
>JAPSLU010000113.1 GCA_031180405.1 Bacillus sp. (in: firmicutes)
TCTATTGAAGACTAGCGGGAACGCTTAAAAGTTACGGCCTTTGTGGTCGATGGAACATTACTTTATTTGTAATGTCAATCTATCGCCCAAAGGTCGTTTTTTTGTGCAAATTTTCAAGACAAAAAACGAAAAGGTGAAGTAAAATATGTTAACAAAGATATTAATAGCAGCAGGGATAGGTTCAATGATGGGCGTATTATCTCATGCTAAGAGGAATAACACCATTAAAAAACCAAGAAACACAAAAAGAACATTCTATCCTGGTTTTTTAACTGATATGGCTTATGGGGCATTGGCTGCCGTCTCTGTTGTTATTGTGGCAGACCCTAATGGTATAGAAAGAGTCATTTTGACTTCTATCTTAGGCGGCTATGCTGGAGAGGGTCCAATTGCCAAATTAGAAGCTTCTGTCGTTTTTAATATTGAATGTCCTGTTTTTAAAATGGTTTGTCATATATTTTTATTATAATTGATTAACCAATACCAATTGGATTCTTACTTTCTTAAGTAAAAATATAAAATAAAGACTTGACTATAGTGTCGAATTTTTGTAAATAAGCCCATTTTAAATTTTAATTAATAATGACATATTTTCTATTACTCGTTTCTTACTTGTAAGATGAGAACATCTTTTGGGATAAGAAGCGAAACGAGTAGCATTGTTTATAATAAATTTTTCAAAATAAGTAATATGTGTTTTAACTACTTACCTCAAAACAACTGAATTTATGTTTTACTCGAAATGTAAACAACTCCTTCGATTAATCCCCTTTTAATTTTCTCTTTAACCTTTATATTGATTCCTCTTTTTCAGGCATTAACAAAGATATTTAAAATTAACAACAATTTATACATAATATGTTAAATTAAAGTATATAAACTTTAGAAGAGAAAAAAGGCTGCCCTTCTTTATAAAAATAAGTTATTTGAAAAGTTACTTATTAAAAAAGGAATATATTACAATGTTTAAGGGAGAAGGTATTGTGGAAAACAAAAATGACATTAAAAATAGATGGGGTTTTAGTATAGTTAAGGCCATTGCCTATGTACTATTGTTTTCAACAATTTTTATTTTACAAAACATTAGATATCCAGATGAATTTCGGTTCATTTCTAAACATTTAGACAGAATAGATTTTGGTAGAGAATTTTACCCAGAAGGTAGTCTATTAGTTATTTTCTTATTCCTTCTAGTCTTTTTAATTTTCTTCAAAAGAAAGTTAACAGTTTATTTCTCTATTAAACCGTTGAAAAAGGTGAATACTTACATATGGATAACAAGTTTCTTGCTGCTAATTTTTTTGTTAGAACATTCCTCAACCGGATTTAAATATATCTTTCAGATTAATATCCACCCTTTTTATTTAACTGAGTATGCTATTCTCTTTTTAATGACTTCTATAATTACTCCTTTGGAAGAGGAGCTTGTTTTTAGGAGCCCCCTTTTATTTATGTTTAATAATAAGTTTCGATATCTTTGGCTAATAATATCAATTTCTTGGTTTACATTAATCCACAATGACGCTATATTTGCATTATTATTTTCAATAGGTTTAAGTTTTCTTACAATTAAGTTTAAAAATTTATGGGTTCCAATAGTTGCCCACTTAATATGGAACTTATACGCTTTACTAGTTATATAATAATACAAAATGCCAGTGACCTTATTATAAAATAAAGTCACTGGCATTTATTTTAATCTAGCCAAGTACCCCAAATCTTAACAGTATTTACAAGATCAGCGTATAAGTTCTTAGCTTTTAATCGAAGCTTTGCTCCAGAACTGTTTAAATCCAGACTAAGCGTAAACTCTCCAACGCCATATCTTTGTCCAAAATCAACTGTAGCTCCACCAGAGTTTACAACTCGGTATTCTACGCCACAGCGACCTCCGGAGTATACTGGTTGTTGATTTCCTCGTATAGATGCATCAGCCCAAATTACCTCTTCAGCAATGTACTTGGATTGAAGTGGTCCCAACTGCGTGTTGTATGGTGAATCAGCAGATGCAAAATTCGGGGTGGCAGCTAAACAAACTGCTAAAGCTCCTGTTAATAATAATGATTTCATCTTCTTCTTCATATAATCACCTCCGTTTGATAAGTTCATATTATTAAAAAATACAAAAATTATAAATATTATAAAATTAAGAGTCTCATTAATTTTTGTTAATTCTAGTAACTCTAATGTTGCAAACGATTAATAATTGCTTTAAAACAGTTTTAACTTAGATGTTCTTAATTAAAATTTATTCGAGTCTTAATTTTAGTTAATATTTTGAATATTTAAAGTGTAACCTTTGTTTTTATGATAGATTAGTAGGGAAGGATCGGTAGGATCCTTTTCAATCTTTTCTCTAAGCTTCTTTATGCATACATATAAAGATGAGGGGGTCATCAAATCAAGTTTAGTTAATAAATTATCAACACTTAGAAATTTTCCTCGGTTTTTTAAAAGAGTATATAGAAGTCTAAATTCTAAATTGGTTAAGTTAAAGTATTCTTCTTTATTGTTAATGCAGTGATCTTCTATAGAAAAGACCACATCTTTATTAAGTACATATTTATCGGCAGCTTCTTGTTTAGAGAAGGTTTTTACCGCCTCTAACATAGGTTCGCTGATACTAATGATACTGTCTTGAAATGACAAATATTGATTTATACTTTTTATAAGACTAGAAAATAATATTATGGGTTTATATATCTCCATGCTTAATAATTCTTGAATGGAATCTTTAAAGTAACCGTCATATAGAACTGCTAAGCAGCAATCGTCTTCGATAAATTCCAATAATTCGGTAACATCATCAACTTCTAATAACTGAATGCGATGTTGTTTGAAGGCTAATTCTAGTAGATTTGAATAACTTTTATTTTGTGAGAAAGTTACTATGTACCGTGAGTCCATGTTTAATCCCTCCAGTATTTAACAGTTACAGGAATAGGTTAACATTTTTTTGGTTTTAATTGTAAAAAATATACATATTTATAAAAAATAGGAAGAAAGGACTGTTTTTAATGAGAAGAATATTCGTATTATTAGCTTTACTTGTAATTTTGATATCTGGTTGTAGCGAATCAAAATCTATTACAATAGCAGTTGTATCTCCAGAGCAAGGAGAAATACTTGAACAGGTGTTTAATAATCAGTATAAAAAGAATACCCAAATAGAAATTGAACCCATACTAGATAGTGTAGAAAAAGTTGGAGAACATTGGGAGGAGCTAGATAATATTATTGCAAAATATATAAAAGAAAATAATGATGTTGATCTGGTATTTGGATTTCCACCTGAATATTTGGCTGGATTGGTTGAAACAGGAACTATCCAAAGTCTAAATGGAAAACTAGATAAAAAAGTATTAAATAATTTTGCACCTGCTATACGCCTGCCAATTGAAGAAGCAGGTAAAGGAGAAATTTATGCGGTTACTCCTACGTTTAATAGTTATGTGTTAGCATATAACAAAGAAATTTTTGCTAATTCAAAAATAGAAGAGCCAAAAAACAGTATGAATTGGGAGGATTTGTATGAACTGAGTGTAAAAATACAACAAAATTCTAACTACAAAGGGCTGGCTCTGGGAGTTCCTGACTCTGATGAAGAATTTTATTATTTATATCAGATTTTAACCCGGCCTATATATAGCATTGAAAAGGTGAATAACAGTATTCAAGTTAACAATGAAATGAATAAAAAATATTGGTCTTTGTTTACAAATATATATATGGATAATAAAAAGGCAAGTTTGAAAGAGTTCTTAAAAGGTGATGTTGCAATGTCAGTGATGCCTGTAGCATCTATTATGGATAAGGAATTATTTAATCAATTTGGGGATAACAGTCTCGATATTGGTATTGTTCAAATGCCTGTATTCCAGGAAATTGATGGGGGGTTAGCGTATTCAGATAGTTTGTTCGCCCTATCCACTAATAGCAAGAGTGAGGCGGCAGCAACCGACTTTCTTAATTATATCCAAGGGGATGAGTTTGCAAATTACCTAATGGAGGGGTCTCTGTTACCAACATACTGGGATGCAGGGATAAAAGAAACTCTAATAAAGAAGTATGGGCATGATTTCTCTCCAATTTATGACCAGGGAGGAGCATTACTAACAAAGCCAAGTATTGAAGCCGATGAGTATTTAAAAATTGAATCTGCAGGGGCAAAGTTTTTTACCGAGTATCTTAATGGCAAAGATACAATTGATTCTCTTTTAACTGCTTATGAAGAAGCCGTCAATTAGTATTCTTGAAGGTAAGCTATTTAATATATATCTTAATACTAATGCCCCGCTTTATAAGAATATATCAGAAGATATAAAAAGCAAAATAATTAATAATTCTTTTATACCTGGTGAGAAATTACCTTCTATAAGGTCCTTAGCAAATCATATAGGTATAAATCCGAATACAATACAAAAGGCATACAAAGATTTAGAAGATCAGGGATATTTAATTACTATAAAGGGAAAAGGAAACTATGTACTTTCAGTCCCTGGAGCAGTTGATAAAAAACGTAAATGCTTTATACAAAGAGAATTAGGAAAAATGGTTTTGGAAGCTCTTTATCTTGGAATGACACTAGAAGAAATAAAGGCTTTCTTAAATGAAAATATCAGTAAAAAGTAGTTTCTTTAAATTACTCTTACTTACAGTGCAGTAATAAAAAGGCGTAGCAGGTTGCTAGGCCTTTTTATTTAGATTTTTGTAGAAGAAAATCAGTTAACACTTTTCAGCAAGCTAATATTGATTCGGTAAAGAGCAATTTGGAAAAGTTAAACGAATCTTTGCCCGCTCCAGAACCGAAAGACAATGAGTCCTCAGCAAAACAAGAGAAAGAATAATAAACAAGCATTGTTCTTTCTTACATATTTTGCAAGAAAAATATGATATAATTACCGTAACAATTAAACGATATCTAAATGGAGACTGAATCTTAGCAAATAAATCCTGAAAGGAGATGCCAAGATGCAACTTAAGGACTTTCTAAATGCTAATGAGCTTGAGAAGTTTAATGAACTTCAACTTGAACTACTTGATGCCCATAACAAGAAGGAGAGGACCTTAATTCAGGCTGAGATTGACGAAATCTTAAATACAGCGAGAAGTCGGTACGAATCTTTATGAGCGGAAATAAAGAACAGGCTTCAACCTATGAACTTATTAGAGCAACGTCACCTTTTGTCCGGATTAAAGGAAAGAAAGAGCATGTATTACAATGAAAAAAGCTGTATTCCATCATATTGTGGGATACAGCTTTTTTGTTTGGTGACAGCACTATTGAATCGAGTTTAGGCCATCCAGCGTCTTTCCATAATAATCTGCCATTACACTAATATTCTCTTGTGAAAGAGCTGAAGGATCACCATTGGATATACCTTGAAGGACTTCTAAGTAAACATTCGTCTCTTCTAAACAGGTCATCCAGTTGTTCATAATTTCTTGGTATTCTGGATAAGGAACAGATACATTTACAGATTCTCTATAAATATTTCCTAAATCCATTTGCAATTGGGTTATAGAGGTCATTCCACTTGATACACCTTGAACTTGGTTCATAACATTGCTCCAATAGTCATCCAGTAGGCTATTCATAATATTGACGAATTCTAATTTTGCAGGGTCTTCCACTGGAATGTTTTGAAAATCCTGATCTTCATTTACTGAGACACCTGTCTGTTCAAAGTCAACCTCATTGGTTTCCACTTCTTCATTTACAGAACCCGTCATATTAGCTGCAATTTCTAAACTTTTTTTACTGTCTAATGCTTCTTTTTTCATTGTTATTGCTTTTTCATGATCCGGATAGGTGTTAAGGGCAACAGTGAATAGAGAGATGGCTTCATCCCATTCTTGGTTATTATACACCTTGGTTCCGTTAATCATATTTTCACAGAACATAAGGAGCTGCTTAACCTCAGAATTCTCAATATCCATATCTAAAAGTTTTGATAGGTTTTTTTTAGCATATGAGTATTCTCCACCTTTAATGGCTGTATTAGCCATTGTAAGAAGGTTTTCACTATATTTTGTTTTGGTGACATTTAGGAGATCTTGTGTTTCTTTTAGAATGCTATCCAGGTATTCCTTATTTTCGTGTTCCTTAAGAATAGAAGTATATATAGATATTGCCTCTTCAAATTGCTTTTTATTTGTTTGGTCTTTTCCTTCTTTCAGGAGCTTAGATATTTGAGATTTTCCCTTGGCTTCTGCAAAAAGTTGTTCAGCTTCTTCTGTTTTTTTCTCTTCCAATGCCTGCTCCAAATAATCCACTGCTTTAGCATACTCCTCGTGTTCAAGGGAGTTTTTACCCTTTTGTAAATAGTCTTCATATTTCCCTGTACAACCTGCAACTAACATAAATAGAAAAATAATTCCTATCCACCCACCACTTCTCACCCCAACCACCCCTTATAACATAAAAATATAGATAAATTATACAATTAATTACTTATTTTGGGATATATATAATCGTGATAAAAGTACAATCATAACTTTTAAATATTGAGGCATTACATAGACAATAATTGGGTAAATTGTTATAATTTTATTATTAAATTTCTTTATTTTATTATTTTGAGGCAACGATATTTTATCGTTAGCGGATTCAGACAAACACTTTAGCCTTTGGGCTTGATCTGCAGACACTACCTTTGTGTCTAAAAATCATCCCAAAGGCTTTTTTGTGTTTGTTATGAATAAAGAACTTTAATACACTAAATAATTTTGGGAAGGTAGGTATTAGATATGAGTTCTCTTGTGGTTAAACCAGCAATGGAGGAATGTATTTACAAAATGAGTGAGGGGTATCTTCTATCAGCAGCAGAAGGTCAGATGATTTATGCTACCCTGTGTAGTGAATTTGATGAACATTCTTCAACTCGATTCGAAGAAATTAACCAGGATCTTATTCATGGTGCATTGCAAAAGTTAGAGGACAATGATTTATTGACCGTAAAGGAAAGTATTGAGGTTTCTAAACTGTTAAAGAAGATTGGATAGTTTTTTGCCATGATTCAGTTATGGGAAGTTGGAACTAAAAAACTTTAATAAAGGCTATTGCAATTATTAGTGGAGAAATCAAAGCAAAGAAAGGTTACTTTCTTTGCTTTTTTCTATTTTCAGGAGGCTATTTTATATGAACTATCCTATTAAAAAACCTTATGAAGTACTAACTAAAATTGGTTCTTCGTATGAATTAACTATCTTAGAAGAAGTTTGTACTGCAGGAAATAAAACTTTTGTTATTAAGGGCGAACTCAGAGGCTGGGAACATGATGATGGGGCGCTCTATGCTGTTATTTGGGAACATGGAGAATCACGAGGGGAACCCTATCATATTGATGATATTCTTGCTGTTAGTCCTCTCCAAGGTATGTTTTTTACACCCTATAAAGGGAGAAGCGTAGCAGCTGGTCAGCTAGTCGATTGCTACCGCAACCTTCATACAGATAACGGATATAGCATTCGTTGTGCAAAAACTGGGTTGGTCTTGGCACATTTTAGTACTGTCCAATTAAAAAACGCTAAATTCGTAGTTTCTGAAGCGGGTAGACAAAAAACAGTCCAGGAAAAACGAAAACGTGTGCATGCCTATATTAGAGGAGAATTAGTTTCCTACAATGAGCATGTTCAAATGGGGTTTAAAAAAGTACTCTATAACCCATACCATACACCGCTATTTACTGACGAAAAAACGAATAAACCCATATATAAAGCAGAAGATGTCTTTTGCAGCGGAAAATATGCATATTATTCGGGTGGTGAAAATGATGCCTTACTCAATTTCCGAAATGGTTGATCAAGACCAGGGGCAACTTTCCTTATGCTTTTAGAGACCTTCGTTGTAAAGATGGCTTCAATATTGCTGTAAGAGTTGGATTCGATGGAGTTATCGCCTATGGAAAAAACGGAAATGCTCCTAATTTCTTTATTATGAGCCAGGAAACCTTCGCATCCTTTGAAGATTTTAAAGGGAGTAGTGGTGAAGGTTTTCGTCCCTTTGAAGTAGGTTGTGTTTCCTTAAATGGGCACCCTTGGTTTGCTGAATGCTTTTATAATCCTGGGCTCCTGGAAGAGGATTTTGTTGAGTTAAAAGAAGTCCTATTAACTTTTTATCATTTATCTAAAGACAATGAACAAGCGAGTTATAAAGGGGTCTCCTGAACCGATAAAGCTCCAACCTGCCCCAAGAAAAGGTGGGTAAAGAATATTAGTTAGAGAAGGAGAAATGAGTAATGGAATTATTCCCAAATTTGCTTAGTTTGCCATCATTTTGGCTGCTAGTGGCTGAAGTAATCGGATTAATAATAGTCCTTAAGGTAATTCGTTCAGTAATTGGCGCAGTAATAGGGCTAATTTTCACGCTAATAGGAGCTATTAGAATTTATTTTTTCATCAGTGACAAATTCTAAAATATATCAATTGGAGAGGAAGAGTGAAGACTCTTCCTTTTTTATGAGGAGGTATTTAGTATGTATAACGAATATAAGCTAGATGCTAGAAAGATAGAACGACAATTTAAGCGGATGTTAGTAAAGAAAGGAACATTTCATACTGCCCAAGGATGTAAAAACTATTTAATTGATTACGGGAAGACATACTTAGAATTTAAAAGTGAAAAAGGAGTGGCACCGCAAAAAATCAAAAGAAATACTATTCGACGGGCCATTAGCTTCTTCTTTTTTAAGCGGACAGCAGTTCGAAAGGATTTTGATAGATATTCTTCTTTTACATCGGCTTTATTCGGTATCATCCTACAATGTTTTAAAGATACGGCCAGGTTACTTAAATTAAGAACTGGATTATTTCGTATTTCCCTTGTTGGTACACGCTTCTTCTTTTCAGGGCTTGAAAGGGATCCGGCAATGCTCAAAGTTCTCAAAGAACTAAATGGAAAATACGTCTTATTTAACTACAAAAGCATTTTGGAATCACCACAATGTCTTCAAATGCTCGATACTTATGATTTATATTGTGTTGTAGATAGTGGTGCATTTTCTATCTTTAATAAGAAGAGAAAAACATCGAAACAATTGTTTCAACAAAGTAATTTATTCGAAAATGAAAAGTTGGATGAAATGACTTTAGAGGGATACGCTCAATTCATAAACTCTCATAAGAGTAACAAACGAATACTAGGTTTTTTCCCATTAGATTGTATTGGAGATCCAGAACAGACTAAAGTAAACTACAAAAGATTAATAGAGCTTACAGATGCTAACATCTTTCCGGTTTGGCAGATTACAGACTCTATAGAGGGTTTGGATCAACTGGTTAAGGAAGAGCCTGAGATGATTGGATTAGGTGGTTGTGTACCTTTTTTAAGCAGCAGAAAGCATATTGTTAGGGATATACTCGATCAAGTCACAAAAAGACACCCTAATGTCTGTTTTCATGGATTAGGCTTAGCAGACGAAATGCTCCTGGAGTTTAATCTATTCTCTGCAGACTCCACAAGCTTCCTTAATTCAAGAAAGTGGGAAGGGGGAGACAAGATATATCTTTCAAATGGCGAGCGGATCAATGCTCCTGAATCAATGTCCACAATAGATATAATCAAACAAAATATTCAGTTCTTATTAGGTCTTGAAGACATAAAAATAAGGCAGTTATCGTTCATAGGAATGATCTGATAGTGGTATATAAATCATTTAATCAGAAATAATAAGAATCTTCGATAATAAATAAAAAATTCCTGTATCATTACAGGAATTTTTTATTTAGTTTTCGTGTCACTTATTGGAGTAAGTACGTATTGCCAAGTAAAGAAAAATTTGAAATAATTGTATAATATATACTGTTTTTGCTTATTTTTAGGAGATATCTGTCCGTTATATCTATTAGTATAATGAGAAGAACTCACTTAAAGTCCTTTAGAATCTCAAATGATTAGCTTTAACATGACATTCAACATAGCTTTTTATAGTAAAACCTGATATAAAAATTTTTGGAGGAAATTAAATGTCAGTAACATTATATTATTCAAAAATAAATATTAGCTCTCATATCCTTAAAATATATATCGATAAAAATGTAAAGAATGAAATAGATAAAAAGATTCTTATAAACGTTAAAGATAATATAAGCTTTACAAAAGAAATAATCCGTAAGGATAGTAGTGGCGAAGAGCATACCGAGGAGTTAAAGTATAAATTTCATGCAATTGAAAAGTTTGACTCAGAGCTAGATTATACCATAGTTGGTAAGGTTGTTAAGGATAGTACTATCTTTGTTTCAAAATATAATGAAAAAACAAAGCAACAAATTAAAATCCCAACTGAGAATAGTGAGGTTATTGACTTCTTTTATGACATCAAGAAGGAAATAGTTGTTTTTCATACAAGTAATAGGTTCGGGTATGCGGACTTTACTAATGCTTTTCAAGAATTATTAAATAAGAGTATGGAAGTAGAGAAAGAGAAATATTTATTTAAAGTTAAACTGGTAAGAGAAGGGTTGAGCTTAGATAAAATAACAAAACAATTGAAGGAAATTGGAAAAATAGAAAAACTAACCATTGAAATCAACCCTCCAAACCCTGATGATGAATTATTGGATAGTATTCAAAAAGATGGGGAGGAATACTTAGAGAACATTAAAAAAGGGAATATAACTCAAAGAAG
Organism: Bacillus sp. (in: firmicutes); assembly: GCA_031180405.1. Lineage (GTDB taxonomy): Bacteria > Bacillota > Bacilli > Bacillales > Bacillaceae > Metabacillus. The sequence continues at coordinate 10,629 of JAPSLU010000113.1, forward strand.
TGTCTTGTTTGCTTCAGATGCACCCGAGGGTCTAAACATAGATGCTAGTATGATCAAAGAAGAATTATCTCAAATTAGTCAGATTCATTCTAAACTTACAGCTGAGGAAGCACAGAAAAAGGGCTATGTTTATGTAGGAGCAATTAATACTTCTGGAAGGACATTTTCAACTGATGACAATGTAGTTGTAAGAGATAGGATAGACACAAAACCTAGGAATCCAAAAGAATTTGCATTGATGTGTAAGAAAAAGGTTTCTGGTATATTACGTTCTGTGTTTTAGGAGGACTTATGAAAAAAAGAATACTAGAAAGGTTCACTGATGCTAGTAAATGGAAGGATTATATTAACCTAAAGTCATTCGAATGTAAGATTGCAACCATCATTGCATTAATATTTTTAGGATACGCAATATTAACGGATATGCATGGAAACTTCGGCTCTTATGTAGATGTTCTTAGAAATTTAACTATTTATATAGGCCAAGCACTTATAGGAGTATTAGGTATTATTATTGCAGGTGTTACAATAATTTTCAGCTTATTAAATAAAAAAATAGTAAAAGAAATCGAGAAGGTAAGTAAAAAAAGTGTGCAAAACTTATTTATAAGCTTTGAGTTCCTAGCCTTTAATGTAGGTATTGCAATATTCTTATTCTTTTTAGTACATGTTAGTTTATATTCTAACTTACCTTTGTTAAATGAATTAATATTTTACTTTATTGTGTTATTTCTCTCTTATTTTTTATTTTTTATTATTTTTTATTCCATTAGTCTAATTAGTAATATAGTAAGAATGTTTTATATTGCAAACATATACGATGAGATAGGTAGCAGCGATAAAAATATATATATTATTGCTAATGAAATAAGAATTGATTTTATGTTAAAAACTCTACTTAGCTTTACAAAAGTTGAGAAAGAGGAGTTTTTAAAAAAACTAGATGATTATGTTGATGCGAGCGACATTCAAGAAAAAGATGTAATAAAGAACTATTTTCGTGACTATTACGATGGATAAATTTTCATCTAACAGGAAAGATGTTGAGCAATTTATAAAAGTCGTATTCTGCTTCACTTTTATTCATTCACGGGTCAGATAATGAATAAGAGCCGCCTCAAAATTTCAACTCTCTCTTAATAAAGGATATAGACTGAAAGGATGTTTTAAAGGCGGGACCGGGGCAAGGTTCTGTCTTTAGGGTGTCAGGGTCTATGCAAAAATTCCATGGTTTTATCTTTTGGATGTGTGCTACATAAAAAATTATTAATAAGGAAATGAAGGGAATCTTTAAAGGGAGGAAAGAAGGTATATAAATGGTTGAAAAACGAAGATACCCTAGAGAACCCGGAGATTGCGATCCAGAACCAAAACCAGAACCTTCAATTGATGAGCCACAACCGTTCGGACCTTTCCATTTCAATAACAAAGAAATTTTTAAAAAAATAAGATATAACAGCCATTATGACTTTGGCTGTTATTTTTCTTACAGGGGCTTAGTGAAAGAGTGATATTACATAGTGTGAACATAATTTAGTTATTCCATTATTGGGCGCTTTGATTTAATGAAGATCGCATAAAAGATAAAATCTTTTTATAAAATCCAAACTTAAATCTGCTGAAGAAGATTCATTTTGGTAAATCTTCTTTTTGTGTATTTTTCCTAATCACCTTAAAACATCGGTTCGTTTAATCTGATCCAACTTTTTATCCGACAAAATATTATTGTGAAATTCTACAATGAAAAATTCTTGGTGTTCTTATGATGAAGTTAGGAGTTAAAAACTCTAATCATAACCTTATTGGAGGAAATAAGAACATGAAAAAGAAATTATTGAGCATTACTCTGGCTTCCGCAATAACTCTTAGTGGAGCCGCAGCATTACCAACAGGAGCTTCTGCTGCCTCAAATTTATCGAGTAACTTAGGAGTAGTTGAAATTAGTACCAGCCTAATAAAAACCGAGGTAGCAGCATTTGATGAGTTTCAAAAAGCAACCTGGGAAAATATTAATATTGGTACTAAAAAAGCGGGTGAAATGAACAAATTCCAGATCGAACTTGCAGAGATTCAAAAACTTGCGAAAGTAAAAGACGCTGAAGTAAATCTTGAAAGAGGAAAAGCAGAGTTCAATCAATTAAAAACTAAAAATCCTCAATTAGCGAAACAAAAACTTGATGAAGCCCATAGGAAGTTTGAGCAAGCAAGAGTAAGAGCCGGAGAAGAGTTTAAGCTTCAAGCACAGAAAATACAGACTGATTTCGCAAGAGAGAGAAGCAAAATTAAATCAATGACTTCACAAAAAGATAAAGTGATGAAAGATAAGGGCACTAAGGTTCGTAAGACTACTGGTGTTGAAGAGGTACAAAATGCTATTGTACTAGTCAATGAGTATAAAAATAATAAAGTGGATAGTATTCAGGATTATGCAGTAGCCGAAAAAGAAACAAATAAAATCTCTGCTCAAATTTTAGAGCGCGAATATTTTATCAACAAATTAGATACAGAAATCATGAAAATAAAAAATAATTTAAGTGATAAAGGGTACCGCGCTAAAATGGATGCTTTGAATAAAGAATACCAGCTGCAGAGCAATAAATTGCAAGACCAATATGCAAAAATTAGAGATAATGAGAATCAGCGTTACCAAGCGGTCAATAAACGGGCCCAAGATTCAATTTCCTTATTAAAACTAAGGCTCAAGACAATTAGTAAGTAATTATTGTTTTATCCTTTATTAGATATATGGTAATCTAGTTTTAATTAAACATATCTAATGGGAGAACCCACATTACAGAATGTATTAACCCTCATTCTGTAATTGTGGGTTCTCTTTTTTTGTATTTAAAACGAGGATAAATTATAGGAGGATAAGGATGATAAAAAAATTAGATAGAAAATCGAAGGCACAAGTCGGTGAAGAAATCTTATTCACAAGACAAGGAAAGGAGCATGAAGGAATAGTTTATAAAGTACAGGACAACAGTGTCCTTGTGGTAATTTCAAATGATTCTAAGGAGTGTTTAGG
>JAPSLU010000114.1 GCA_031180405.1 Bacillus sp. (in: firmicutes)
TTCCTTATAGGGTTTCATTTGCATTTATGACAGCGCTAAGAATGGTTCCAACTTTAATTTCTACAAGTCAAATAATTATTGATGCCCAAAAGTCAAGGGGTCTTGACTTAAGTAAAGGGACTATAATTGAAAGGTTCAAAAAATATATCCCACTACTGGTCCCTGTTTTCCTTTCATCAATAAGAAACACTGGAACTTTAGCAATGGCTTTGGAATCAAAAGGATTTGGCTATCAAAAGTATAGAAGTTATTATTTAAAGCTAAAAATGACTTCTACAGATTTTTTTATTCTTGGATTAATGCTGCTATTAAGCATGTTAGTAATTTATTATCGCCTAAATTTCGTATAACTTTATGAAAGGAGTGATGGTTTGATGAAAGAAGTATTTAGTATGTGGAGACACACCAAAATGGTGGTCTTAGTGGCACTATCTGCTGCAATATATGCGGCTGCGATGATTCCTTTTAAAGGGTTAGTAATAATACCTGGAGCTTCAGAATTGAGGCCAGCAGCTGTTTTCCCTGTGATTTTTGGTTTGCTATTTGGTCCTGCAGGAGCATGGGGAGCAGGATTAGGAAGTATTATTGGTGATATGTTTAGTTTTATTGGTCCTGGAACACCATTTGGATTTATAGCAAATTTTCTTATGGCATATATCCCCTACAAAATATGGAACCGTATAGGTATTATAAAAAGTACTGATGATGATTCCTTATATCTAAACTCAGCTAGAAAAATAGTTAACTTTTTTATAGCAGGAATTCTAGGGGCATTAGCATGTGCACTTACATTAGGTTTTAGCGGAGAACTTTTGGTTGCTGTTCCCTTTGCTGCAATGGCTTCAGTGGTAGCTTTAAACAATTCAGTTGCTATCTGTGTATTAGGCCCACCTCTAATGCTTATTTTATATAAAAGGGTAAAGAAATGGGACTTGCTATGGATGGATATTGTTGATGAAGAAGAGATACCAAAGAACTCAATTTTGACTTTTACAGGCACGATTTTAATCTTATGCGGAATTTTAGGCGGAATGGGCACTTCTTTATGGTTAGCACTTACTACAGAAGATCAAAAATTTTTAGCTGATGGCTTCCAAGCAGGTACAGTTGGTGGAGGAATTATTACAATTGTTTCCGGACTAGGAATTGTTTTTATTCTAACTGGATCGCTTTTACAATCTTATCACCAAAGAAGTAGCTTTCATAACAGTAACAGCATTACCACTCAAAAACAAGGGTGAAAATTTCAGTACTTTATATAATAATCAGCTAGACAAGTCGAATATTTCTATGCAATTAAGGGCTAACAGGTATTGTCTTGAAACGGAAAAGTTAGCTCATCATCTTTATCTATAATATCGCTCATTTCTTTATGTAAGGAATTATCTAGAAGGTAAGTAACCAAAGAAGAAATTGTTTGTCCTTTATTTGAAAGAATAAATATTAAGGACACTAAACATCATGTTTTAAGTATATTAACTAGTTTAGCATTATTTATAATGTTTATCGGGATTAAATTATTTTTTATAAAATCTGTTTTTATATACTTTTTTTAAAGATCAAAGGGATGCCTTTGATCTTTAAACTTTTTCTGCCGGTCTATACTCACCCTCCGGAAGTTTCTCAACTAAATTAAACTCGATCAACTTCTTCAAGAATAAATTATAGTAAGCTGCTGCATCGCATTTATTTCTTTCTACTTTACGTCCTATCTCAGATGGCCCTACACCTGACTGCCTTTCTTTGTATAACTCACATAACGCTTTAAGGATATTCTTATCTTTTTCAGTAATTTGTTTTTTGGACTTTTGTGACAAAATATATCTCCCATGATATGGATATAAAGGAAAAGTAAAACAATGAAGGCTTATAATCAAATTGGGGAGGTTTGCCTTACAATCTTTCCAATATATTCAAAAGTAAATATAATTAAATCAAGTTACAAGTTATAAAGTTTCCCCATGGAGTGATAAAAATAAGTAACAGAGCTAGCAAATATGACCCGCCTCATAATTTCAAGTGATTTTATTATTGTCCATAGTTATTTTTATTCTGGAGGTTGCTAATGAAGGCAAATGAAATAGTATCAGTATTAAATCATTTTAAAGATTCAAGTTATCAGAGAATATTTTTCGATGGCGCTTGGGGTATAGGGAAGACAAAATATGTAAAAGATTTTAAAAATGCCCATTCTAACTCCTGCTATGTATCCTTATTTGGGAAAAAGGACATTGATAGTATAATTCAAGAAATATATTTTCATATTATTAATAGTGTACCAAAGGGAATATTAAAAAAATACTTTAGGAAATTTCGCGAAATATTTGATAACGTGAACATCGAATTTCATGGGATTACTATATCAGTTCCTCTTATAGAGAGATTGTATTCAAGTTTGTATAAAGAGTTAGTTAAGAAAGGTACATATATTATTATATTTGATGATCTAGAAAGAAAGCATCATGACTTAGATATAAAGGAAATCTTAGGATTGGTTGATAGTCTTGCAAATATAGACAATATAAAAACGGTTCTAATAGCTGCGGCTGACCAACTTGAAGAAGATGAAGCAACTTTTAAAAATTATAAAGAAAAAGCGATTGATAGGACTTATACAATAGATGGATATGCAGATGAAGCTCCATCTAATATTCTTGGTAAAGAAGTATGGAAGGTGATTGGTAAGCTAGCAGAGAACTTTGAGTTTAGTAATTTGAGGACATTTGAAAAGACAAACTTATTTCTTAAAGAAGTAATTGCAGTTGTGGGGGAAGATATTTTTACTGATAAATTTACAAAAAATGATGTTTACAGAATGTGCTTTGCATCTGTACTTTTTAGAATCGAACATAAGGGTGAAATGATCCTATTAGAAAATAACGGTGAAAGAAATGATTTTTTAAATGCTTATTATACAAGTGGCGAAAGTGGAGTTATAGAATATTTAAATAATTTTATTCTAAAAAATTCACTTGATAATGTTTTGAGTAAAAATGTTTTTCACCATATAAAAAGTTGGTATGAAACGGGTTCTTATTCTAGCGAAAAAATATTTAATTTGATTGATTCTATTAATAGTTATGAAGAAAAACCAAAAAGCTTCTATTCTTCCGAATCAGACCTAATTGAAATTATTGAACAGTCTAGAGAGTACATTAGAAATCTAGAGGGAACTGAACAAATAGAAGATATTATTTCCAGATTAGCTACTGCCTTATTTTGGTGTGAAGTATTAACAGTTGAGTTTGGAATTAATGAAGGAGAAATCCTAAGTTTAGTAAGCAATAATATCTCTAAAAAAATCGACATAGATAAAACTATTTATGAAAATCAAATAGATTCGAATGTTGAAAGTGAAGAAGCCAGAGATATCATTAATTCGATAAATGAAGCTTTAAAAGTTGATTACTTTTATCAGATTTTAAAACGAATTAAGGATTGTTTTAATGAACGTTCGTACAGCGATTATCATTATATAAGAAAACTAACCGACTCAATCGTTTCAACCATGGATCTTCCAATTAAAAATAACCTTTCAAAAAGCATAAGTGAAAACAAATACTACTTTCCTATTCCTTCTGGAAGGATTACCGAAGACCAATGGAATTGGTGTCATCTAATTATTAAATTGGTTGCAACTATAAATAAATATTGGGAAATAGAAAATTATTATGATGATTTTACAGCTTATCTTTGTAGCATAGAAAACACTCAACAAGATAAAATGCTTCAGTATAGGCTAACGCAACTTCTTGGAAAGGACATTATTGTGGTTTCAAAATAAGGTTTCATTCAACTTATAGATTGGGTTTACTAAAAAAGAATAGGTGATGGTAATTAATGAGAGAAGGAAATTATGCATTTTCAAATGATACACATATTAGTGTGGCAGATGAAAAAAAGAATCTAAAACAAATATTAAAACATGAATTTGTTCATAAAGAAACAGTTGGTATGTCTACATATGGCATTTTATTGATAATGATGGAAAAGGCTAGTTTAGTCGACAATAGTAAGATGTGGTTGTTTAATGAGTTATTAGATATTTTTAATAAAATGCAAGAGCGAACTGCAACTTTTATTGAGTATTTTGATATTATTCGAGACGAGGGTGTGGAAGAATTTCACAGAAAAGTCCTGGAATTAAAAAATACTAATAAGACATATTACAAGTATTTTTCTTTTATTTTTGAATATTTAAAAGAAGAACATTTATTAGAAAAGGAATCAGTTGAAGAAATTATAAATACAATTAAAACTATTTCAGTATTATGTTCTAATGTTGAAATCGATAAGTTACCATTTGATGAATGGAGCGAAAAAAAAGATATACAACGTTATTTTTCTAATAATGATGCTATTTTAAAGTTTAATCCAAATAAAAGGTTTGAAGCTGTAATCAAATGGGAATTCGATGGAAGCTCAAAATACAAAAATCAAGCTGAAAAAGTTTTAGAGAATACATATTCAGAAAACGATACTATAAATGTTTGTATAAATGCAATTAATAAAATTTATAGCGATTCTAAAGGGTTGAATATAATACTTGAAAGAATTTCTAAGTTCCAAATTCATGAATATGATTATGAAAATATTAATCACTTAATGGCACTTACTGCTTTTCCAATAGATTACAATATAGATTTGAATTTAAATCAAGAATCTGCAAAGGTTAATACTATCTTAAATAAATTAAAAAAAAATAATAAATCAATACTACATTTTAATCATTTATTAGCTGGTTTTGAAAAAATTTCTCTTTTATCGAGTATTTCTGTTGAGGATTCTGAGTTAAAGATAACTACTAGTCAATATAATGTAGAAGAAATCACTTCTATTATAAAATATGTAGAAAACCCAATTGTTTTTTCTCAAAATAAAATCTATACAAAATACAAAGATATGTTACATCAAAATTTGAAAGATAGACATATGTATATATTTATGGAAAATTCATTTCTTTCTAGTTACGATTTCTTAACTTCAGAATTTGCTTCTTCAAAGTACGTGCATATTTCACAAGAAGGATATGATATTATTGCTATTCGTAAGAAGAATTTCACACTAATTCAATTAGTTGTAAAAGGAGTAGGAAAAGAAGTAAGGGATGCTTTAGAGGAAATAAATATTCAACCAGCAAACATACTTGAGACTATGGCTATTTTTAACGAAGAAGTTAAAAATGTTGCAGGATTTATGTTTAAATTTTGTAATGTGGCAGTCAAAAACAAAGGTCATGGTTTCAAATAATTATAATGTTAAGACCTAATAAGGATTGTTATAGTTGATTTTAATCATTCTTTTTTTATAAAAAACAAACTCATTCCAAAATAAAACCTACTCATTTTTAATCAATCTTTTTTCAAAACACGTGAGTTTCTTCTATACAAAATTAATGTTTTCAGGTTTACCCACCGGAACCTTTTAAATAAAGAAGAAGGGATGAACTGATATGGCCCAGTGGAAAGAATTATTGTTTGAAATATAGATAATTGAAGAGAAATATGGAAGTTCACTAAGAAATCCAGTTACAGATGTAGAGATAAGAAAGTTGCAGCTGGAGATTCAGGAGAAATTAGGGAAATATAGAATTACCAATGTCTTACGTAGACTTTTTGAAAACGGTAAATGGATTGGACTTTAATGGATTGATCATTTATGGTGTTGATGAACATCTACTTGATGACCAAGAAGTTGAAGATCTTCAGGGGTTTGTTGAAACTAATGAGATATGGTATGAAAATGATTGGCAAAAGCAATACATATTTTTTGGAGACTTTGATACAGACTGGTACTGTTTAGACTTGCAAGAGGAAGCTTCCCTTGAGCTGGATAAACCCTCAGGAACGTTAATTCAAACTTATGATAGTTTTGAGTCTATGTTAACTAAGGCGTTCCAAGCAACTTTATTATAACAGCATAAATATACTTTATTAGCTACCTACAGGGTAGCTTTTTCTTATTTCAACGATGGATCAAACTTATCTTGTTTTTTAACAACATTTAACACATTTAGGTGCTAAAGAACTATTAAATATAGTAAAATAGTCTGGTATATATTAACAAGGGGTGTTTTCATGGAAATTTCCATAAATGAATTAATAGAAAACCAAGAACTAATAAAGGCCTTATATTCACTCGATTATACTTTTGACCAACTCAAAAAGGATCATGAAAAGAAGAGAATTGTACTCGAAGAAGAAACACACAAAATGACTACTGAATTCCCCGAGGCAACCAACATTTATTTACTAAAGGGAATAGAATGATGCAACTAGTACCTGCAAACTATAATGGAAAATACGGATATATTGACAGTGATGGAAATATAATTATTATTCCTCAATATATTAAGGCAAGTTATTTTAAAAATGGATACGCAGTGGTAAATAAGAAAAACACCTATTATTATATTAATGAAAAAAATGAAAGAGTATCTCCTAACTTTGAAGAAGCATATCCATTTTCTGATAATGGACTTGCTTTGGTAAAAGCTGAAGGAAAATATTTTTATATAAATAAACAAGGGATTATAACTATAGAAGTTCCATTTTTAAGTTCCTATATGAACGTTAAACCCTCTTCATTTATCGGAGAATATGCACCGGTAATTGTTGGTGGAAGTGAGTGTCATTTATTAAACTCTTCTGGTGAGATTAGAAAAATACCTGCATATGACTTTTATGGATTTTATGAGGGGATAGCTCGTATAAAACCCTATCATTATAGCAATTATAGAGGTAATGTAATTGGGTATATAGATTCGGAATTTAGATTGATTTATAAGGGCGCAAATTATGGTAACGATTTTAATAATGGCTTTGCAATAGTTACATATAAAAGTAACAGTCGGTTCGGTTCAGTATATATAAACTCTCTGGGTGAAGAATTAAAACTAGGAGTGGGTCAATTAAGGAATTTTTTAAAGGAAGGTTTTGCTCCTGTAGGTTCTCCTGGTAAATGGGTGTTTATTGATCAGAATAATAATGTAATAAAACGATTGTCGAAATTATATCTGGAATTAGGGGATTACCAAGAAGGGTTATGTCCAGTTAAAATAATGGGCTTTTGGGGGTATATTGATATAGATGGTGATGTAGTTATCCCTGCTGAATTTAGAAAAGTATACCCATTTTATAATAGTGTAGCAAAGGTAGTTCATAAGAATGGGGAAAGCCTAATTAATAAGGAAGGTAAATTGATTTGGGGAGCTCCATTACCTTATTAATTGGATTTTTTTACTCACTGCGAAATAGCTTATTAAACTAACTAGTGTTTATATATAATATGCAAAGACCACATAACATCGATTATGTGGTCTTTTTATTAGATTTTGTTAATGATATCAGAGTCTTTCCAAGAATGAGCAGCATTATTCTTCCGTAGCATTTTTCTTTGTAAGTAAATCTGGGTCGTCTTGATGTCCGAATGGCCAAGACTTTCTTTTATGGTCAATAAATCCGCACCCTGGTCAGCACTAATAAGAGCAAAACCATGTCTGAAGCTATGAGGCGTAATAGGATTTTTCCGCATCTTAATAAAGTCCAAATCAGCTATGTTTATTTTCGTGATTAAATAATTCGATAGATATTTATATCCATAGGCCTTCCCCTTAGAAGTAGTAAACAAAGGGGAGCTATCGGAAGGATCGAGTTTAAAATCTAGCCTTCTTCTTTTACGAAATCCCTGTATTGCCTTTAAAACGTTTGGATGAATTAATACTTGCCTCTCCTTTTGTCCCTTTCCCATAACTGTAAGCCAGTATTCTCCATCTAAATATGCAAGATCACTAACTTTTGTATTACAGAGCTCCTGTATGCGCAGGCCCGTTGTGGCCAATACTGATATTAATCCGTAAAGGATGGGATGAGATCTGAAGTAATTGACTAAGCTAATTACCTCCACAGAACTCATCTCTTTATTTGGTCTATCAAATGATCGAACATTGCTGCTTAAGATCTTTTGATGAAGCGGCACCGTAATATATTGATTTTCGTATAGGTACTTTAAGAAACCTCTCATTACAACTGTTTTTCTACTTAAGGTTGCTACAGAATATTGCTTCCCACCCTTCCCAAGCGGAGCTTCCTTCAACCACTCCTGGTATTTCCTCATATTCCGTGGTGTTAATTTCTTCAATAACCGATACTCCTGCACATTTCTAATTTCGATCTCCAGCAATTCTGCTTGTTCCAGCAGCTGCTGATAGAACAAAAGAAGATCCCTAAGATATTCCCTCTTTGTATTTCCTGTTCGATTTTTCTTATCATTTAAATCCTTTTTTTGGTGTGTGTAAAAATAAATCATTTCGATATCGTTAAAAAGTGAAAAGTTTGCTTCACCGTCTTTATCTATAATATCGCTCATTTTTTTATGTAAGGAATCATCTAGAAGGTAAGTAACCAAAGAAGAAATTGTTTGAGCTTTATTTATCAAATCAAGAGTCAAGAATTTTTTAGTTTGTTCAGTAAGAGCTAATTCACGTGGTTCCATATTTTATTTAACCTCCTTTTAGATGTAATAAATTTAATACTAAATTTATTAGAAATAATTAATTTTGTTTAGATTTTATTATAAATAAATTTCTATTTAATGAAATATTAATTTATTTTAATACTTTTATTATAGTACATATTAAGAGAAAAATAGGTTATTTGTCTATATATAATAAGTATTAACTGTTTTATATTTATTTATTATCTTATTACATATTTTATAAATAACTAGACAATAGTAGTTTAGTTTGATATATTCATTTCAAGGAAATGTTTTCCATCAACCAAGGCTAAGGTTTTAATTGGAGACTTCCCTAACACACTAAAAAATTTTAAGAAGGGCTGATTAGGATGAAAAAAACATTTACATTCCATCTTCCAGCAATTTCGGTTGAAATTAATGGAAGTGAGGGGCAAACTCAGGACGAACTAAGAAAGTTAGGCGAAGAAGCGGTTATTAAACAACTAACAAAAGATTTTCCTCGATACCAATGGGCAATGACAGAGGGAACTGTGATTAAGGATGAAGATGTGGTTTGTGGACGTCCAGTAAAATTGAAATCTTCTGGAGAAGTAGGCGTTATCTATGAAGTAAAACCAGGAACTAAATATCCTGTAAGGATCCTAATAAATGGGGAGAAAGAAATCCAGTGCACCCAGGCGGCGATTGATAAAGTGTCCAAAAAAGCAAGCATCGACAAATTAATTAAAGGGCGTCAAGAATGGGAGAAATCAACAGGGGAATGGCTTGGTGTTCGAACGGGTTATTTTGTTAACGGGCAAGATATTATTCCAGTGGTACTCAATGCGCGAGGTAGGGGCAAAATGAAAGCTTATAAAATCGATCACGAATCGAAGGGAAGTTACTATCATCTTACAGCTTCTAATATTCTAAGACTATTTGACACAAAATTAGAAGCTGAGGATTACGCCTCTATGTTACAAAATCGCTAGTTTATAACGTTTTAAGAGGCAGTTTACACCATAGTTCATAATAACTGTGATGTAAATTGCCTATGGAACTCAAATATCTAAAACCCGATAATAAGAACGCCTTGTTAATTCATCAAAGGACTTCGGATGGTAAAGGAAGAACGCTTATGAAAGAAGAATTTGAATTCATTGATAAACAGGTGCGAGAGGGGAAAGTTAATATAAAAATAACAACTTATTACCTTTCTGATATCAAAGCAGGTCTCAGAATAGAAGTACGGAAACTATCCACAAAAAGGAAATCAACCGCAGAGATTGAATTAGTTTGGGGAGACGATAACATAATTCTAAAAAAGTCCCTAAGAAAAGTGGTTCTTGAAAATCCAAAAACCAAAGAAGTAAACGCATACATTGACGATTTTATAGAATATAGCAAGAAGAAAGGCTGGCTAAAAAACAGTGACACATAATGCTGAAAGGCAAGTATATTGGCAGTGATAAGGTGTGTTCTTTAAATAAAGAATATACATACTTTTTATTTCCTAATGGACCAAATTATTATTATGTATCAAGATTTAATAACCCCAATGCACATTTTGGATGTTTCGACTGTGACTGGTTTCATATCCTTGAAGAAGAGGACTACGCTTCTGAGCCCCACGCACGAATATAGATCTTGAACAGGGTAAGATTTATAAAGCTAAATTGTTTTGGAGAAAAGCAGGGTATTGTAATATCCTGCTTTCTCACTTTTATCTATTGCCTCAAATTACTCACGCTCATTTCTATGAAGATATTGAACTAACTAAATGTAAGGGATGCTTTCCTCTGCACTGGTTCAAGGATTTCAAAGAAGTATCTTATATAATAGAAGAAACAGGTTCAAATCGTTCTCCTTTTACCTTTTCAATAGCTTCCGAGGAAAGTTCGGATATTACATTTAAGCAACTCACACTTTTCTAACGGCAGGAGGGATACCTTTGAATATCGTATTTACTTGTCAATTTTGTAATTCTATTGTGGACGATGGAGGGTATATTACAGTCAACGGATCTCTTTATTGGATTGGCATCGTATGTGGATGTGATAATAAAGATATTAAAGAGTTAGAAACCTCTATAAGAAAAAAACAATTAAAAGTGATTAGGAAACAATCTCCACTTAAAACTTATATAAAAATTTGTATTATAGTATGATTATCTTAGATAGAACGAATTGATAACCAGCGACATTGCTGGTTTTTTTATAGAAACATTAAAAAGTAAGGTGAAACTCATGGATAAAGAAAGAGAAATGATAACAACAAATGAAGCTGCAGAGATACTTAATGTTAAACCATCAACTATTCATAAATATGTAAAACAAGGTGAATTAAAGCCGGTTTATGAAGATAACTGGCATATTGATAATACTAAATTATTCTACAAAGAAGATGTTGAGGAATTAAAACAGAAAAAGGGAAAGCCAGGAATTACTACTGGAGAAGCTAGCAAATTACTTGGCCTCCATACAGCAACAATTTTTCAATACATTCAACAAGGATTACTTGCTGCCGAGAAAAAGTTATATAAAGGAAGAGAATTTTATTTCATTGCCCCAGAAGAACTTGAGCGATTTAAATCTTTTTATGAGGAACAGAAAAGGAATGAAGGGAAAGATTTTTACGATAAAGATAAAAACTATGCCTGGTACCAGGAGTTTCTTTCTCCGGAAGGTAAAGACAGTAATTTTCTTTTACTAAACGAAGAGTTGCAGCCTTATCTTCAAAGCCAAAATGGAGAGAAAATCCCGTATGAAGAAATAGAAAAAGCAGGTTATAAACCGGTTAAAAAGATTCCGGATATAGGATATAAAACACAGAAAGGCTTTGCTAAATTCCAATTTACAGAATCCCAGGAATTCTATAGAACAATGGGTCTCTTTTACTCTACACTAGGGCCAAAAAACATAAAGGTTTTTTTAGATAAAGAAAACAAGATCACCGTTGAAGTAAAGCCCATTTTAATTAAAGATGATATACCAGGTTACATTTTTTCCTTACTTGAAGAATCTTTGATTGAGGGAGATATTTCGAAGAGATTAGAAGGAGTGTTTATTGACAGTGACTTGGAAGTTCTCGCTATTGCTATCCCTTCTGAACTAAAGAGAAAAATTAAGGGAGATGCTGTTAGAACAAAAAAAACAATTGAGGAATTAGTAATTTCAATTTTAAGGGATAAGTATGGAAGACTCTAATAGTTAGGAAGAAAGAATATATGTTTCGCAAAAGACTAATACTGTTCTTGTATCCTTTCTACCCAATATGAATTCCCTGGACACGCATCCATTACCCTTTTATATCTATTTAATTACATGATTGAGGTGAAACTGTATGTATAAGGAAATTGACTGTAAATATTGCGATAGTATAGAACTGCATAAAGAAATTGACGATGACATATGGAAATGCCAGCGGTGCGGGAACAAGATTAAAAATGTTTAATCCAACCTTTATTAGAGCATTAGTTTATGCAGGCCTGCTATCCTGTTCCCTTGCTATCCTAGTTTGCACAGTCTTCCGTGAATGGGAACGCATTCCCTTCCAGAGTTTGAATCTAGCTATCTGGTCAGTTGTTTTTATCATCCATCGTCAAAGAGGAACATGGTAAAAAAGCCTATTGCAGTATTAAATAGTTCTTATTAACTATCTAATTTGCAAGATGAACTACATAAATGGTAAAATAAAGTTAATTTAACAAATTAATGGGAGGACCCCAATCAGCACTTTATGTGGCTGTATTGGGGTCCTTTTGTATTGGAGGGGATCATATGTTAGCTTTTGAAAAGAAACGTGAGGAGGAGCAAAGAAAAAAGTTGGTTGAGAAAGTTCTATCGCATCAATATCAAGGGGAGGTTTATATATTAACTCCTGGACGAATATGGAAGTCACTGGTTTTTAAAAATTATAAAAAAGTTGATAAGAGAGAAATATCTATTGAGCAACTAGTACTTTTACTAGAAGAAAAAGGAGGGGTTAAGTATGGCCAAAGCTATAAGTTAGTGAGATACCCGATAGAAGAATGCTTGAACTATATAGATAAATTAGCAAAGAAAAAATAGTTAAAAAATAGAAATTTAGGTTTGCTAGGAGGGAAAGGGTATAAATAAAATACAGATAACCAAAATCATGTTAATCATTTCAACTGCTTTAATGTTAATCTCCTGTTCTGCCCTAGGCCTTACCTATGAAGATGCACCAAAGTATGAAATAAAACACTCAAATGATGATACACTTGAACAATTCTTTGGAAATATAATATACCCAGATTATGGGGAAAATGGAAATTACAAGACAAAACCCAATCTAAAATCAAGTAATAAAAATGAAAAAACTGAATCCGATACTAGAAGGAAGGTGACAGTAACTTCCGTGACTGACGGTGATAGCATTCGTTATTTCGATCCTCTACTAAATAAAGAGGTAACTGGAAGATTTCTACGAATAAACGAACCTGAAGCAACGAAAACTGTTGAAAAGTTTGGACCTGAAGGCACAGCCTTTTTAACCAATCTAATAATGGGTAAGAAATTGAGATTGAAAGTGATCCCAATGCTGATATTACGGATAAATATGGAAGGTACTTAATTCACGCCTTTATTAGTGGAAGAAGTATTCAACAAATCCTTATCTTAGAAGGATTAGTAAGAGTAGCTTATCTATATGATGAATACAACTATACCGATCTATATCTTGCAGCAGAAAAAGAAGCAAAAATAGTCGGCCAAAATATTTGGAGTATTCCCGGGTATGTAGATAAAAAGAATGGTTTTGACATGGATGTTGTTTCAGGAGATTTGAAGGGAAGTATTGTAGAAAAAGCAGGAGAATTCATGAATATATTAAAGTAGAAAAGAGGGCGTGATATGAAAGAACTCAAGATAAATCTTATAAATTTAGATGAGTTAAATAGTCAGGAAATTATAATTGAGATAAAAGGAAAGTCCAAAAGTGAACTTGAATTGACTTTGCAAGCCATTGAAGTTCTAATTCATTCTGTTGAGGATACTTGTAGGGAAGATCCAGAATGTTACAAAGAAGCTACTACAAGAATAAAATATGCTTTAAAAAGTACAGATGAATGGGTGAGTTAAAAGAATATATAGGGAAATATTGATACCAATAGAAATTTATAGTAATATTTTTTTGTAAGTATTTTTTTCTATTAATTTTTTATAGCAG
>JAPSLU010000115.1 GCA_031180405.1 Bacillus sp. (in: firmicutes)
TTGATTTTTGCTTCACTAGTGTTTATTCGTCAAATACTTAATATTTCCTTTAATTTATTCAACTTTTTTCAGTTTTTCTCGAGAAATTGACCATTTTGATATCAATATTCTTCGAATAACAGCTATATTCTGAAATAGTCTAACTCCGAACGCAAACACAGCTACTAAATATAAGTCTACACCAATATGGACCCCGAGAAAAGCTAAACTTGCAGCCAAAATAATGTTAAAGAAAAATCCAGACACGAAGACCATTTCATCATAAATATCCTGTAGATGAGCACGAATTCCGCCTAATAATGTATCAAGAGCAGCTAAAATGGCAATTGATAAATAATTAGTATACTCAGGGGGAATTCTCAATTCTGAAACTAGTCCTAAAAAAACACCTAATATGAGACCAAGTATAGGCAGCCACATATTATTCTCCCCCTTCTACAGGCTTCATGTTTCGAACACGGATCGTATCTTCGTATGCCGGAACAGTTAATTGATTAATTGGCTCTGAAATCGTTAGGCTTAAGTTATCTATTGCAAAATCCTCATCAGTTGTTGAGGCGTTCATACGATTATAAAGCTTGTCCACATTATTAGAAATAACCTTTATTTCTATTGGAAAAGTATGCAAGCTGAAATTATCCATTTTCGTCTGACCATTGATATCTCGTATAACCGTGGAATTAATAAGACGTCTGCCTTGAATTGAAATTTCTTGAGCCCCGTAGGAGTTTAGTTCATTAATAAGGCGTTTTAATAATTCTGGTGATATACCTTGTACTTCAACTCCTAGGAGTTCCTCAGAAAACAATTGGTCAATCGTTATGATAATACCAGAACCTGTTACTTCTGTGAGACCCGCCTCTTCTTGTAATACAGTTAACGTTTCTTTTAAAGTTTTTTCAGGATTTACATTATTCTCTTTTTCATGGGACTCAATTATTTCATTATATTTTCTAATTTCAGTCAATAATTCAGATTGAAGCTGCTGTTCCTTTTTCAAATCCTCTCGTAGTTGCCACATATCACGAGTATCTCTCTCAATTGGCTCTTTGATTGTTTGATATTGGATACCGAGCATTAAACCAAAAATCATGGTTAAAATTGAAAAACTAAGTCCCTTTTGCCAATTCGATTGTTTCACATCAACCACCTATTTGTCTAATTGAAAATGCATGTACTTTCCTATTCACTTATTAAGAAGATTTTTGATCCTGCAGCAAAGGCTCCATCACAATTTTTTCTTTTTTCTCCAATGTAACAACGATATTATCATAAGCTAGCTGGTCGACAATACCACCATTTATATTTAATGCAGGTAATAAAACATTAGGATCGCCGATAGCCGAAATAACAAAAGGAGCAGGGTACTGATTTCCATCAACAGTTACTACAGGTCCATTGCAATATATATAAGAATGACTAGAAATTCTCTGACCATTAATTGCTAATGCGTCCGCTCCCGATATATATAGCTCATTAATCACGTTGAAAATATGACTTTCATGCACAATGTAATTGTTAACATTTTCTCCCTCAGGGATATAGGATGCATCCTCTAATGTGACTTGAACACCCTTACCTTCTACAGCTAAGTCTCCAACATACATTCGAAACTTTTCAACATCCTCAACCAGGTTATAGTATACTTGCTTTTCATCTTTTAATGATTCTTCAATTTTCTTAACTTCCTCTTGTTTCTCGTAAAGTTCCTCTTGTAATTCTCGATTTGTTTCTTCTTTTGTAATGAGCTGTGATCTTATTTCAAATTCCCGATCCCATTGTTCTGTCGTCATTGTCCTGGCAAGATTCTTCTCTTTTGTAACCTGATAGGAATATGAAATAAGAAAGCCTAAAACAAGGAGAATGAGAGCAAAAATTACATAACTACCTCTCATCTTCATTTATACTCACATCCTCCTCTTTCGTTAATGGTGTATAAGATTCAAAGTAAGTACCCACTTCAAAATGAATAATCCCTTGACTATCTTCTTCAAGCTGACTAACTATTTTAGAATAGGTATTCATTTTCTTCGAGAAGGTACGTACTGATGCAATTACTTCATAGCCATCATTCATATAAAGATGAACCAGCCAGGGGTCTGTTTTATCTGGTGCATGATGAATTTCAGAGATTGAATTAAAGATACTTGGAGATAATTTCTTTAATTCGTCCATCATCAACTTTATATCTTCATCCTTCCAGTTAATAAGAACAGGAGCATCAGCTGGTACATTAACTGTCCGTTCTTTAAGAACTTGTCCATTCTCAAGAATTGGCATATAGGCCCCTTTATCTTCAAGATAGGCCATGCTTTCATACTCCTTAACAACTAGAACAATATGATTTGGGAACTTTTTCTCAACCGTAGCTTGTTTAATTTGTAAATGTCCTTCAATAGATTGTTGAACATTCTTTGTATTGATGTTCCAAAAGCCTGATGAGGTTGTTATTGCACTCAAATCAATAATTTCTTTGGAATCAACATGTATATTCCCTTCTACTGTAATACTACCTACTTTACTTAATGGAGACTGAAAATAAATAACAAGTAATATTAGTAAAAAAAAGATTGATAAGAATGAAATAAGTCTGCGATTAGTTTTCTGTTTTCGCTGTTGCTGTAATTTTGGTATGCGGTCTTCTAACGAAACAACTTTTTTCTCCAATCAGTTTCACCCCACCCTAGGAGAAGACTCTAGGTAGATTTCTTCTATTAATTTTTATAAGATATTTCTTTACGATAAAACAAACGGCATTAAGATGCCGTTTATTAATCAACATATAGATCATTTAACCATTTTTACAATTGTCATTATAACACAATAAAAGGAAATAATGGGGAGTATTGTGACTAATTCCGCCCTATTATTTCAACTTCTGTTTCCATCTTTACATCGTACTTTTCAAGAATTGTCTTTTTAACAAAAGCGATTAAATCTAATACATCTTGAGCCGTTGAACCTCCTGCATTTACAATAAAGTTGCCATGCATTTCAGATATTTTTGCCCCTCCGATTTGGTATCCTTTTAAGCCTGCTGCTTCAACTAATTGACCAGCATAATTTGGTAATGGATTACGAAAAATGCTACCAGCACATGGATAATTCCAAGGCTGAGTTTCTCTTCGATAATCTTTGTTTTTTTGCATAACAGCAACAATGTCTTCTTTTTCTCCTTGTTTAAGCTGTAAAACTACTTCAATACATATCCCAGGTCGTTTTTCTTGAAGAATTGAAGTACGATAAGAGAAATCAAGTTCTTCATTGGATAACCATTCTATTGTGCCATCATCAAATAAAATCCTTGCTTTTACAACAATATTTGACATATCTGACCCATGTGCACCAGCATTCATATAAACAGCTCCACCAATTGAGCCAGGAATACCACTAGCAAACTCTAAACCTGATAATCCCTTTTTACTAATAATTGTGGAAAGTTTAATAATTGAGTAGCCTCCACCAACAGTTAGAGTTTCTCCTTCTAATTTAAAGTCATCCATTCCCACACCAAGCTTTATAACTGCACCTTCTATACCTTTATCAGCAACAAGAAGATTCGATCCTCTCCCAATGACTGTCCACTTTACTCCATGACGTTTGATGATTTCAATTGCTTTGCATAAACTATTTGTGCTATTTGGCTCAATATATATATCGGCAGGACCACCAATTTTTATTGTTGTATGTTTGGATAAAGCTTCATTTTCAAGAACTTTTCCGATATTCGCACCTGTCAATTCATTAAATAATGTACTCATAAACTACCTCCTAAACAAGTATAATCCTGTTGTTCAAAACCTACTTTGAAATTTCTTTTAATACTTTATAAAGTCTAGAAGATGCATCAGGTATACCTAAATTCTTTGATGCCTTCTTCATCTCAATTAGTTTATTTTCATTAAGTAAAAGATCATCGATTAGAGACAGTAACATTTTACTATTAAGTTCATTTTCTTTTACCATGATTGCTGCATCATGATCACTTAAGGACCTTGCATTTACTTCTTGATGATTTGCTGTAACATATGGACTAGGAATGAGAATGCTAGGCAATCCCAATGCCGTAATTTCAGCAAGTGATGTCGCGCCCGCTCTGGATACGATTAAATCGACTGCTGCCAACACTTCTGGCATATTGTGAATAAACGGCTTAATAATCACATGAGAAGTTTGATTTAATGTATTTAATTCCTGTATCACTTTATCATAGTGAACCTCACCAGTGACATAGACGACTTGATATGGTTTATCCTCTAGTAATGGAATCATTTGCAACACAGCATCATTTATCGCTTTTGCACCACGGCTACCTCCGAAGATTAATACTGATTTTTTCTCTATATCCAGTCCAAGTGATTGACGACCCTTTTCTCCATTCTGCCCCATAACCTCTGATGCACGCGGGTTCCCTGTTAAAACTACTTTATTATCGGGAAAGTATTTTCTTGCCTCTTCAAAGCAAATGGCAACTTTATCCACGTAACGAGACAAAAACTTATTTGTAATCCCCGGTAGACTATTTTGTTCATGAATGACAGTTGGAATTTTCATTTTTGACGCAGCATATACAACAGGTCCACATACATAACCACCTGTACCAATTACAACATCTGCTTGAAATTCTCTTAAATAACGCTTACTTAGTGAAACAGCCTTTAAAAAACGTGTAATGGTTTTTACATTTTCTAATGAAAGTTTTCTTTTAAATCCTGAAATCTCAACAGATTTAAACGGAATATTCGCTCGCTTAACGATGTTATGCTCTAAGCCATTATCAGTCCCAATATATAAAAACTCCACATCTGAATGATGTTTTTTTATTTCATTAATTAAAGCTAGCGCCGGATAGATATGACCACCTGTTCCTCCACCACTTACAACAACTCTCATCATCGTTCCCCCATTTGAATTCAAACATTTTATTAGTTCTTAAAAGAATCACTATGTAAATATAACAAGGCTGACCATTAAGGACTGCCAGAGATTTAAAAACCTCAGGATCTGTCACTTACCTAGCGTCAGCCTCAATACTAACTATTTTATATGATAAACAACCTATGATGAAACAATTTTAAACTAATACTTTGAATATCTACTTACATTTAATAATACACCCATTGCCATTAGCATTAATGTTAGAGATGAGCCACCATAGCTTAAAAACGGAAGTGTAATTCCGGTAACGGGCATAAGACCTGTTACTACTCCAATATTGATCATCACTTGAATGGCAACCATCGTAATGATCCCAATCGCTAGAAAGCTACCATATAAATCTGGTGCTCCTAATGCGATTCTTACACCTCTCCAGAGTAGTAATCCAAACAATAAAATAACTAAAGATCCACCAATAAAACCAAGTTCTTCTGCCAATATCGCAAAAATAAAGTCGGTTTGAGGTTCTGGTAAATAAAAGAATTTTTGTCGACTTTGACCTAAACCTTGTCCAAATAACCCTCCTGGTCCAATAGCATATAGAGATTGGATAATCTGAAACCCACTACCAAGCGGATCTTCCCATGGATCTAAAAATGATGTGATCCTTTTTATTCGATATGGCGCTGATAAAACAAGTGCAACAAACCCTGCTATTCCAAGTAAACCAAGCCAAACAAAGTGAAGGACTCTTGCACCAGACACAAATATCATCACAATACATGTACCGACCATGACTGTTCCCGTTCCCAAATCTGGCTGTAGCATAATAATTCCAAATGCTGTAAAAACAAGTCCTAACGAAGGAACCAGACCTTTTTTAAACGACGTAATTTTCTTCTGATTCTCCGATAGAAATTTTGCCAAAAAAGCGATCATCGCCAATTTCATAAACTCTGAAGGCTGTATAGAAAAAGCGCCAACACCTATCCAGCTACGAGAACCGTTTCTTTCCATCCCAATACCTGGAATTAGTACAGCAATCAAAAGAAAAAAACAAACAATGATAAGCATTTTAGCCCACGTTCTCCATGTCCAATAATCAACATTCATTAAAAAAAACATAGCAATTACGCCTACACCTGCAAATAATAGCTGACGTTTGGCAAAAAAGAAAGAATCATCGAATTTATACGTTGCCCATACGGCACTTGCACTATATACCATAATAAGGCCAATCGTTAAGAGCAGTAATGTCAGGATAACTAATATAAAATCTGGAGTAGACCTTTTTGCTGTCAACGCCGAACACCCCTGTATCAGTTTATTAAGGGCTGTACGGCACATAGAAAACGGCACACCTTGTGCTATAACACTATGGCGCTCTAGCAATAATCAACACTAGTAACTTAAAATGTTAGTGTATAGCCACATAAAAAGTATTTAGGTTTGATTCGTACAAGCCCTTATTTAAGCTTATGCACGGCTTGAATAAAAATGTCTCCTCTTTCTTCAAAAGTTTTATATTGATCCCAACTAGCACAGGCCGGGGACAACAATATAATATCCTCTTCTTCAGAAACATTAAACGCCGTAGATACTGCCTTTTCTACATTATCGACACGTTTAATTTGTTCTATTCCACTTTCTTTTGCAATTCTTTCTAACTTTTGTGCAGTTTCTCCAAATAGAATCATCGCTTTTACATTTTTTAAAAAAGGCTTTAATTCATCAAACTCATTCCCTCGATCAAGTCCACCAGCTAATAAAATAGTAGGTGCTGTAAAGGCCTGCAGTGCCTTGCTTGTAGCAAGTATATTTGTTGCTTTGGAATCGTTATAAAAACGACGACCATGAATAGACTCAACATACTGAAGGCGATGCTTAACTCCCTTAAATGTAGTCAAAACTTTTTTAATGGACTCATTTGATACGCCTCTTAGTTTGGCGGCTGCAACTGCTGCAAGAATATTTTCTAGGTTATGTTTACCCGGTAATACGATATCCTTAAGCAAGATCACCTTTTCGCCCTTATACCAAATGCTTTCATCTTGAATATACACACCACTTTCAAGGGTCGAAGTTGTTGAAAAGAAGATTTTTTGCGCTTTAGACGTTTCTGAAAGTGCACAAACATCTTTGTCGTTATCATTTACAATTGAAACATCTTCAGCAGTTTGGTTTTCATAGATTTTACCTTTAGCATATACATATTCTTCCTTTGTTCCATGGTAATCTAAATGCGCATCAAATATATTAAGAATCATGGCAATGGCAGGTTTAAATTCAATTGTTCCAAGTAGTTGAAACGAAGATAACTCCATGACAATAACATTTTCTTTTGTTGCTTTTTGTGCAACCTCACAAGCAACCGTGCCGATATTTCCGGCTATTAAAGGCTGTTTGTGATCCTCTTTAAGCATTTCATAAATAAGCGTTGTTGTCGTAGTCTTCCCATTTGATCCTGTTATGGCAATGATGTCTGCTTCTGAGATTTTATATGCAAGTTCTACCTCTGTAATGATCGGAAGTTTTTTCTCTTTAGCACGGACAAGTAATGGATTGGAATAGGGTATTCCTGGATTTTTCACAATTAAATCAACAGGATATTCATCGATTAGAAATAATGGATGTCCCCCGCCTACTACATCAATTCCAAGTGCTTTTAATTCTTTTACACTTGTATCTTCATCAGTTGCTTTTACATCGTTAACCGTTACTTTGGCTCCAAGTTGATGTAATAATTTAGCGGCCGCTAAGCCGCTTTTTGCTAAACCTATAACTAATACGTTTTTATGTAAGTAATCATTCACTTTTTTCAATTACAACCACACCTCAATATAAATTCCAAGTACAGCGAACAATAGTCCTATCGTCCAAAAGGTAACAACGACTCTCCATTCAGACCACCCAACTAATTCATAATGATGATGAAGAGGGCTCATTTTAAATACTCTTTTACCTGTTGTTTTAAAGGAAATG
Source organism: Bacillus sp. (in: firmicutes) (assembly GCA_031180405.1). Classification (GTDB taxonomy): domain Bacteria; phylum Bacillota; class Bacilli; order Bacillales; family Bacillaceae; genus Metabacillus. The sequence goes on from JAPSLU010000115.1 coordinate 7,861, forward strand.
ACTTGAATGATAACTGATAAAGTTTCAATAACGAACACTCCACCGATTAAGACAAGTAATATTTCAAGTTTCGTTAGAATTGCAATTGTGACAATGGCACCACCCAATGCAAGAGATCCAGTATCCCCCATAAACACTTTAGCAGGATGAGCATTGAAAACTAAAAATCCGAGAACCGCTCCAACAACTGCCACTGAGAATATGGCAACATCATATTGAGATTGATTCCAAGCCAAAACAGCAAAAGCTCCAAACGCAATAGCAGCCGTTCCTGATAATAATCCATCTAATCCATCTGTTAAGTTAACTGCATTTGATCCACCAACTAACATGAATACAACTAAAATCACATAACCCCATCCTAAGTCAAAGGAGAAGGATGTACCTGGAATTGTAATTTCTGTTGAGAATCCATATTGTGTAAAAACTAGATAGAAAATGATTGCAATAATCACCTGACCTAGAAGCTTTTGTCTAGACGTTAATCCAAGGTTTCTTTTCATAACAACCTTGATAAAATCATCTAAAAACCCTAGTAATCCATATCCAAATGTTACAAACAATAACAAATACATTTCAACACTTAGTTGAGAAAACTTCCCTGTCATAACAATCGTAGTAATAATGATTGATATGATGATCATTACTCCCCCCATGGTAGGAGTACCCGATTTTTTTTGATGAGATTTTGGCCCTTCTTCTCTTATACTTTGACCAAACTTCAATCTTCTTAAAAACGGAATAATGATTGGAGATAGCAATACACTTATTAAGAATCCCATAACAATTGTTATTAAAATCACCTGTTCTATCATGCGTACACCTCCCCACGGAAATCTGATTCACTATTATATACAAGCGTATCTTTTACGACAATATAATATGAGGTATTTTTGTGTTTATGTTTTTTCAAACCGATTTTTTTCTTCATCTTATCAACATCTCTTTCTGCCTTTGTTACCTATTCTTATGAAAGGTCTTGTTTAGTAACGACTAATTTACTTCTTTAATTCCTTTTAATGCAATTTCTCTGTCATCAAAATCAAATGTTTCTGTTCCAACCTGTTGGTAAGTTTCATGACCTTTACCAGCAATTAAAATAACATCACCTTTTTTCGCTTTTTTAATCGCATGGTAAATTGCTTTTTCCCGATTAGTAATCGATGTATAGTGCTGACCAACTACCCCTTCTTCCATCTCACGCAAAATGACTTCTGGATCTTCGCTTCGAGGATTATCAGAGGTAAAAATTGGTTCATCGCTATTTTCTACCGCGATTTTAGCCATTAATGGTCTCTTCGTTTTATCCCTATCTCCACCACATCCGATTATGCAATAGACCTGCCCTTCTGCAAACTGCTTAATCGTTTGTAGAACATTTTCAAGACTATCTGGTGTGTGTGCATAGTCAACAATAACAGTATAATCTTGACCACCGTCAACTAATTCAAACCGCCCTCTTACACCTTCCATTGACTCGATAGCTTTCACGATTGTACCTAATTCAATTGAAGATGCTAGGCAGGCAGCAACAGCTGCTAAGACATTATAGACGCTGAACTTTCCAACCATTTGTATTGTTACTGATCTTGTTCCAACTGGTGTAATAAGCTGAAACTTAGTCCCCTTTGAGGTCATCGTTACTTGCTTCGCCATTATATCTGCATTACGATCAATTCCATAGGTGATAATTTTAGCTGATGTCATTTTCTTATATTCTTCCGAAGCTTCTTCATCTTCATTTAGAACGGCAATTTTCCTTTGATCGTGATCAAATCGATTACCTAATTGTGCAAACAATAGCCCTTTTGCATATTTGTAGGCTTCCATTGTTTTATGATAATCCAGATGGTCTTGAGTTAAATTTGTAAAAACAGCCACGTTAAAATCACAGCCATGTATTCTTCCAAGGTGAAGAGCATGTGAAGATACTTCCATTACTACATGTGAAACGTTCGCGTCCTTCATTTCACGAAATGTTTTTTGAAGTGTTAAACTTTCAGGTGTTGTGTTTTTCACCTCTCTTTGTTGATCACCTATTTTCATATACATAGTTCCAATAAGACCCGTTTTTTTATTAGCACCTTTTAAAATATTTTCTATGATATGAGTTGTGGTTGTTTTACCATTTGTTCCGGTCACACCAATTAGATGCATAAAATGAGTAGGCTGGCCATAAAAAATATCGGCTAATACTGCCATCGCACGTTTTGTATCTTTGACTAGAACAACAGGAATAGCGACATCTAATTCTCTCTCTGCTAGAATAGCCACTGCACCTTTTTCAACGGCTTTTTGAGCGAAATCATGACCGTCAACTGTATAACCTTTTATACAAATAAACAAACTACCAGGCTTAACTTCTCTTGAATCCATTTCAATTGAACTGATAGTTGGATTTTCGTCCAATATTATTAGGTTATCATGCAAATATGTTAGTAATTCATCTAACTTCATTTTTTATTCCTACTTTCATAACTGGTTTCTTCTCGTCTTTCGGTTAACGAGCTCCAACCGTACTTTCAACTTATATGTATTTTTTTCTTCGTACTTATTTTATCTTACTTGTGTAAAAAGAGCCATATTTCCTTTCATATTCTTATAGAAAAAAGGTGGCTATTTTACTTTTGCTATTACAGATTCTTACACAAAGAAAAAGAAAGCGTGCCCATGCAATATTTTTGCAAAGGCATGCTTCCTTCACTTATTCACTTTCTTTCTTTTTTGTATTACTTTCCTCGCCTAAATAAACCCTTAGGGTAGAACCTTCTTTTACTTTAACACCTTCATTTGGGGATTGTTGCACAACAATATCTCCTTCTCCTGCAATATCAAGCTTCAAGTTAACAAACTGTTGAGCTAGCTCTTGCTTTGACAACCCTATAATGTTCGGAACTTCGACTAGTTTTGTGTCGAGCCACTTATATTCTTTTTCAATTTGACCTTTTCTTGGTTTTACTCCTATTTCAGGCAGAACATCTCTCATAATATTACCAACGATCGGAGCAGCTACTGTTCCACCGAATTGTATCGTCCCTTTTGGATTATCAACTGCAACGTAAACAACAATTTGCGGATCATCCGCAGGAGCAAATCCGATAAATGATACAATATGATTATTTTCCATGTACCGCCCATCTTTTACCTTTTGGGCAGTACCGGTTTTACCACCTACACGATATCCATCAACAAAAGCATTTCGACCTGAACCTAAAGCTACAACACTTTCAAGAGCATAACGAATTTCTTTTGATGTTCCCTCTGAAATAACTCTTCTTTTTGCTTCTGGGGTATTTCTACTAATTACTTCATTTGTTACTGGATCTACCCATTCTTTTGCTATATAAGGAGTATAGAGGACCCCTCCATTTATAGCGGCTGAAACTGCAGCTACTTGTTGTATTGGTGTAACAGATACCCCTTGACCAAATGCGGTCGTTGCTAGTTCAACTGGACCAACTTGTTCAGGCTTAAACATAATCCCCGTTCCTTCACCTTGTAGGTCAATTCCTGTTTTTTGTCCAAACCCAAAATCTTTTATATATTTGAAAAGTGTTTCTTCACCAAGCCTCTGACCAAGTTCTACGAACCCTGGGTTACAGGAATTTTGAACGACCTCTAAAAATGTTTGATGACCATGCCCTCCTCTTTTCCAACATCGAAGCCTTGCACCATCAACCTCAACAGACCCACTATCATTAAATTCATCTTTCTCTAAATTTACTTTTTCTTCCTCCAAAGCAGCTGCTAAAGTAATAATCTTAAATGTTGATCCAGGCTCGTAAGTGCTCCATACTGGTAGATTTCGGTTGTAAACCATTGGATCTACTTCTTTAAAGTTAGCTGGATCAAAATCAGGCCTACTTGACATAGCTAAAATTTCTCCAGTATTAGGATTCATAGCTATGGCAATAATTCCATCAGGATTATAGGTAGCTTGTGCATTATCTAGCTCTCGTTCAATTATGGTCTGAACCCTTGCATCAATTGTTAGTTTTAAATTATTTCCATCTACCGGTGCAGTATAGTCATCTGCTTCATCAGGCATTCTTTTTCCTTTTGCATCAGAATAAAATTTAACGTATCCCTTTTGACCTTTTAATTGCTCATCATAGTATGCTTCAAGACCTAATAAGCCTTGGTTATCTATACCAGCAAAACCTAAAACATGAGAGAGATAACTTCCATAAGGGTAATATCTAACGGAGTCTTCTGCTATATAAACTCCTTTAATATTTAAATCTCGAACTTCATTTGCTTTTTCATGTGATATTTTTCTGCCTTCGGGATTAATTTTCTCAATTGACACCTTCTTCGTAATATGGCTGTATGCTTTTTCTTCAGACATGTTTAAAACTGCCGCTAATTGCTTCGCAGCCTCTGCAGGATCCTCAACCTGTCTTGGTACAACATATATCGTTGGTGCACTCATATTTGTCGCAAGCTTCTCACCATTACGATCTAAGATTTCTCCACGCTCAGGTTCAAACGGAATGTTTCTACTCCACAAATCCTTTGCTCCTGAAGTCAGTGTATTCCCAAGAAAAAATTGAACATATCCTAGACGTATATCAATCACTAAAAAAATGAGAAATCCGAAAAGCAACGTCAAAGCAAGACGTTTTCGAACCGTTACATTAGAAACTCGCATATCCTTTACTCCTCCTTGTCTAGGGCTCGTTCAAATATATATGCTTGTACAAGGGAGTGTAGAACCAAAAACGAGTATTTGGGGTATATCCTGGACGCTTAATACAGCTATTATGAAGTCAAAAATAAAGACAGTCCTCACTTAAAAAATATAGCTTAATCCTTTTAGGAATCAACTATATTCATTTTGAGTGAGGACTGCCCTTATAAATAAAATTTATATTCTTTACTCAGATGTTTCATTAGTTTCTTCTCTTTTAACTTCGGGGGTACCAAGAGTAACCATAAGGACATCTCCTTTTTTCATGACACTGCCCTTCTTAACACTCTGTTTTGTCACAAAACCTGAACCCTCAGTTTTTATTGATAATCCTATGAGGTTTCCGAGCTTCATAACATCACGTTTTGACCATCCTGTTAGATCAGGTATTTTCACATTTTCAGAAACTTTTATTAAAATCTTCTCATTAACGATGATAGGAGTAGCAGCAACAGGATATTGTGAGATGACTTTTTTTCCACTTCCTAAGATAATTGGTTCTAACCCTAATTTTTTTAACTGATTAGCTGCTTCTGTAGGGGTTAAATCTACCATATTTGGCAGCTTAACTTCATCAATAGAAGTTTGTGACTTTTTACTATTAACCTCCTCTGTAGGAACAATCTGTAAATATTGCAAACTATTTTTCATGACCGTATTAAAAATCATAGAAACAGGAACAGATCCTGCCTTACCTTTTAACTCTGGTTGTTGGACCGCTACATAAACAATTAATTCCGGGTCTTCTTTTGGAGCCATACCAAGAAAAGAAAAGATGTAATTATCATGTCCTGTTAAGTAACCGCGACCATTCGGGTTAGGAATTTGAGCTGTTCCCGTTTTTCCCGCAACTTGATACCCATCAATTTTATACGGCTTACCAGTACCACCTTCTGAACTTACTACTGTTTCTAATATATCTAGAGTTTCTTTCGCAGTTTTTTCAGAGATAGGTTGCGAAACTACCTTTGGATTGTTTTCTTGAACAACCTCACTTGTATCTTGATCAACAATTTTATCAATCACATATGGTTTCATCATTTTCCCATTGTTACCAATGGCAGTTGCAGCTTGAACTAGTTGAATTGGTGTAAAAG
>JAPSLU010000116.1 GCA_031180405.1 Bacillus sp. (in: firmicutes)
TATTGAACCAACTTGTTTTCAAACCTAACCACTTATTTATCAAGATCTATTTGAATGGTCCCTTTTTGATGCATGATCGTCATTTTAGTGCCAGGAGTCATCATATTTTCTAAAATGTCCTTTGCAGCTTGTAAGGCAAATTCAATTCTTTCCAGCTTTTCTGTCACATCTTCTCTTTGAGTGATTGGGTACTCTGAAAGCTTTTGTGCATAATTAAATGACTTTTGGTGATATTCAGCCATTTTTTCATACACTTCATCGTAAAATTCTTCAATTTCCTTTTTCATGTCCAACCTCTCCCTTGATCGTTCGTGCTATTTCTATGATACAAGACAAAGAGATGAAGGAAAACAGAGATTTTTCCCGTCTAATTGTTTTGCATTAATCGCTTATGAATCCAAATTGCCGCTTGACATCCGTCTGCCATCGCAATTGTTACTTGCTCTGAATGTGCAACAAGATCACCTGCTGCCCATACATTTGAGACATTTGTTTCCTTTGTTCTCGGATCAACTAGGACATGCTTGTTTTCAAGTCTTTCAACACCTAATTGCTTGGCCAATTCAGAATGGACTGCATTTCCACCAAACCCAATAAACCCTTTGTCACCTTGCACAGTTTGTCCATTTTTTAATTTTACTCCCTTAAAATCTGTTTCATTTTTAGTAACAATTGTATCAATCTGTTCGTTGATGACGCTTATGTTCTTTTTTGCAAGCTGGTCAAGTAGGGACTGCTCCAGTTCTTTTGCATCATGATTAATAAAGGTAATCGTTTTTGTCCAGTAGGTTAAAGTTAACGCAAGATTAGCACCCGTTTTTCCGGCACCTAAAAGAAGAACATGCTGATCCCTCACTTCATAGCCATCACAATCAGGACAAACATAGATGGATATGCCTAAACAAGGGTTGATGTTTTTGATCAATGGAATCCTGTCTTTAATTCCTGTGGATAACAATATCGTTGTTGTTCTATATATTATTCCTGCTTCGGTTTTAACGGTTATTACACCATTATTTTTTTTGGCTTCAATAACGAAGTCTTTTCTAAACTCTATTCCATATTTAGCAGCTTGTTTTCTCCCAAGCTCTCTAAGAGTCTCTCCACTTACCCCCTCAGGCCATCCTAATATATTATGATAGCCTCTACATAAATTCGATCTACCATCTTCATTATCAATAACAAGTACCTTATGCATGTACCTTCCCAATTGTATAGCTGCTTGCAATCCTGCAATTCCCGCACCAACAATGATGCATTCATATGTATTCGATGTCATATCCACACGTCCTTTTAAGTAGATACTCGTTATGATTTGTTAAAATTAGATGCTTCATGCAAGTTCATATGCAGAAGCGCTATCCAAATATCAAGGACTATCCCCAAGAATGTCCCCAGAGCTTTTCTTACATTTTATTATGTGATTGTGGATAAGTGCGCTTTCATTCTGAAAATGTTGATATCTAATCTGTTTTTATCTTTTTATATCGTAAAAATTTAGATATTAACAGCTTATTATCTAGTTAGCAACAACTTATCCACAAAAGTTATCAACATATCCACAATTACTATCCACATTTTGTGTGGGTACATCTGTTCGCCACAATATATATAGGACTTTTATCCACTATTCACAAGTTATTCACAGCATGTTTTAGTCCTAAAGTTACATCTCCTAGGAGGTTCTAAATTTCCCGCCATTGACGTGAAAAACTTGCCCCGTCACATAGTTTGAATCATCTGATGCAAGATACACGTAAGTAGGTGCTAGCTCAAAAGGTTGGCCAGGTCTCTTCATTTCTGTATCTGCCCCAAACGTTGAGACATTTTCAGATGAAAAGCTCGAGGGAATTAATGGTGTCCAAATCGGTCCCGGTGCCACACCATTTACTCGGATTCCTTTATCCACAAGAGACAATGATAGAGATCTTGTAAAGGTCGTAATCGCTCCTTTTGTTGCTGAATAATCAATCAGTGTTTTATGTCCTTCATATGACGTAATTGAGGTCGTATTTATAATTGAGTTTCCTTTTTTCAAGTAAGGTAAACTTGCTTTTACCATAAAGAAAAAGGCAAAAATATTCGTTCTAAACGTTTTTTCTAGCTGCTGAGCTGATATATCCAAGATACTATTTTGCACATATTGAACTGCGTGATTATTCACAATGATATCCAGTCTTCCAAATGTTTGAATCGTTAATCTCACAACATCATAAGAAGTCCGCTCTATAGCTAAGTCACCAGAATATAGAAGACATTTCCCCCCCATTTCTTCAATTCTCTGTTTTGTTATCTGTGCATCCCGATGTTCATTTAAGTACGGAATCACGACGGCTGCTCCTTCTTTCACAAAAGCATAAGCAACTGCTCTACCGATCCCGCTATCTCCACCAGTGATAATTGCAACTTTATTTTTCAACTTTCCACTTCCCCTATATCCTTCCCACTCAGAAATCGGGGCTGGATACATCTCATATTCAAAACCAGGATGCCGATCTTGATGTTGGGGTGGAAACACGATAGGTTGAGTTTTAACCTTTTGCTTTTTTGAATAATACGGATAGACAGGATATGGATACATGTGTTGTCCTCCCTGCATTGTATATTTCTTCGCTTAAACCTATTCGCTAATAGCTTGGAAAGATACGTATTACAGCAAAAAAATAAGAATTCTAAAGGAATAACCCTCAGAATTCTTAACGTTTTTCCACTAAACCATTGGATAATAAATGATGAATAAATAAACATCGTAACCATCGCTAATTTATTCAACAACGACTTCTAATCAACACCATCTAGAGAAGGTAAATACTAAAAAGACCCAACTGACCTCTTATCAACTTATCGCTTATTAAATCCCTGTTTCTCAACAAATTCCTTCATATACATTCTTGTTGGCCTTGCTAACATAGTAGCCATTTGACCTGTCCATGTATCCTTTCTTTCTCCATTTGTTCGCTGTTCATAATACTCTGATATTTGTTGATCATATTCTTTAAGTTGTGATAAGTATTTTGTTTGGTCCCCTTGGTATTCTTCTTCATGGTAGACATGCTCAAACGGTAACCTTTGCTTTTGATCTGGATTTTGTACTGGATATCCAATTGCGACACCAAAAAGCGGTAGAACGCGAGGAGGAGTTTTTAAAAGGTGACATACTTCTGGTAATTGATTTCTTAATCCTCCAATATAAACAGCTCCAAGCCCCATAGATTCTGCTGCCAATACTGCATTTTGCGCAGCAAGAGTCGCATCAATGACGGCCACCATAAACTTTTCAGTACTTTCTAGTATTTCTGCAGCATCCTGGTTGTATTGATCTGCTATTAATTCATGACGATATAGATCCGCACAAAATACAAAGAAATGCCCATTTTCTGCTACATATTTTTGACCACCGGCTAACTCGGATAATTTTAATTTTTTCTCCTTATTCTTTACTCCAATAATTGAATATGACTGAATAAAGCTAGAAGTAGATGCAGCTTGGGCACTTTGAACAATCAGCTTAATCTGTTCATCAGTTAATGTCTTATCTGCAAATTTACGAATGGACCGATGATTTAAAATCGATTTAATAACCTCATTCATAATTGTAGCCTCCTCTTTTTATTAGAATGTTTTCGAAAAAGATTGTTGCTATTGAAAAATACTTTTACCCTACAGTGAAATAGATAAGACACTAAACTCTCCGGGAGAAGAGGAATGGCCGACTCCGCAAGCGAAGCTGAGGAGGCTCGGCTTCCTCCCATGGTAAGCGAGTGTCTGGACACAATGGATCGAACTTATTTCTATCATTAACTCCATTAAAAACAACAAAGCATGCGAAAACAGCCCTTTATTATAAAAAGAATAACTTGTTTAGCTTGTTTTCGCATAATTTTTGCTCAAAAAAGAGATTAGCCAAAGCTAACCTCTTTCCTTTTTAAACTAATTCTCTTTGTTTTGTTTCTTCACCAAGAAGTAACACAGCTAACGCCCCAATAATTATCGAGATTGCAAAAATAAGAAAAATGGTGTTAATCGAATAATTAGCAGCAACTAAATAACCAACCACTAAAGGTCCTAAGATTCCACCAATTCTTCCAAACGATGCAGCTAGTCCTGCCCCAGTGCCACGAACCTCGGTTGGGTAGTGCTCAGGTGTGTAGGCGTAAAGCGCACCCCATGCCCCTAGGTTAAAGAATGATAAGAAAATTCCTGATGTCAGCAATAATGGAAGGGTTTCAGCATTTCCGAAGAAATAAGCGCTAAGTGCTGTTCCAATAAGGAAGGTAATTAAGACAAATTTTCTACCTGCCCGCTCAATAAGATAAGCAGCCACAAAATATCCTGGAAGCTGGGCAATTGTCATAATCAGCACATACTGAAAGCTTTTAATTAAGCTAAATCCTTTTATTACCATAACACTCGGTAACCATAAAAACATACCATAATAGGAAAACACGACACAAAACCATAAAATCCACAGCATGGTGGTTTGCTTCACATATGGCTTACCCCATACCTTTGCTATTTTCGCCATTGAAGATTCCTTTTGCTTAATGGCTCCAACAGCCTGAAATCTTGGAGAGTCTGGAAGTTTCATTCTTAAATATAATGCATAAAATGCTGGTAAAGCACTGATTAGGAGTGCAGCCTGCCAACCATATGTAGGAATAACAAAATAAGATATGAGTGCCGCAATAATCCAGCCACCAGCCCAAAAACTCTCTAATAACACGACAACCTTACCACGCTCATTGGCAGGAACACTTTCAGAAACTAATGTGGAGGCAACTGGAAGCTCGCCACCTAAACCTGCTCCAATAAAGAACCTTAAAATAAGGAATAATGATAAAGAAGTGACAAAAGCAGATAATCCACTTCCCACTGAGAAAAGTAGCAATGTAATAATAAACACCTTTTTACGACCAACCTTGTCAGCCATTAAACCAAATACTAATGCTCCTACCGCCATACCGATTGAATTCACACTACCAATCCAGCCCATTTGCGAGGTTGTAAGGTTCCAATCCTTTTGTAAAGCAGCAATAATGAATGCAAGAATACCAACATCCATTGCATCAAACATCCACCCTAAACCAGCAATGCTTAGTAATTTTCGTCTAGATATTTCCTGAGTTGAGTTCATGTAAACCACCTTTCACTAAGGCTCTTTTCGCAGAACTTCGTTGTTTTATCCTTATGTAAATCCGAATTCCATGTTTAATGATATAGGAGATCGGGAAACTTTTATGTAATAACACCCAATAATGTATAGGTGATATAGAGAAACAACGATTTTGCAAAAGAAACCTTTATTCATAAATTCTAACTTACTATCATAACTAATACTATTTACTCTCCAACTTCACTTATACTCTAAATAAATTCTTGGCGTCAATTCATTTTACTTATCATACCAAATTCTTTTTTACTTTAAGCACTTTTCTCTTTAATTATTAATGACAAGTATGTTATATTAATTGTAACAAAATGTTCACAAAATATTCTTTTTTTAGACACAGTATTGAAAGCGATATCAATGTTAAAGGAGCGTATGGATATGGATGTATTTTTCGCTTATTTATTAATAGGAACGGCAACACCATTGTTTTTATGGAATGAGAATAAAAAGCTAGCTATTTTGCAAGTACCGCTTATTATCTTGATGTGGACGACATTAATTCTCTATATGTATTCTGACTTTGGAGCAGGTCACCTTGTATTTGGAGCAATGTTCATCTTTAACATTATTGCAGCTCATTTAACGGTTCTCTATGTTCTATGGAAATCCGACCTACCGGAATTTTTAAGAAGCAGAACCGACGAGAACTATATTCATTAAGAAATGCGCAAGGCGCTAAGCATTCGGCGACAAGCAAAGGCGAGTAGGAATAGAAGGAGGTTTTTACCTTCAATCCCCACTTGACTAGACCCTAGAGCCGATGGTGCCTGGAGCTAGACACCAAAATTCTTATCTCTTAAAAACAGAAAAGGGTATGACTCATAATGTGAGTCATACCCTTTTTCAAATCTCTTAACCCATATCCCAAACCATTGCTAATAACGTACCGAAAATAGTTATTAAAGCAATAATTACTCCGTAGTAGATGTTTGTATAAATGGCAGCTTTGTCTTCTGTTTCCCCTGCGTGCATAAATACAACTAGCTGAAGACCTGCTTGTATAAATGCTGTAACAAGCAATACAGTCAACCCTACAGTAAACGACATGTCGAAGAAGTAAACACCAAGTGCAACAGCCGTAAGGACTAATGAAAAGATAAATCCCATAACTTGTTTGAGCGGAAATAATTCACTCATGTTTACATCATTCCTTTCAGATAGATGAAGCTAAAGATAAAGATCCATACTACATCTAGGAAGTGCCAGTATAGCGAAAAGATAAATGACTTATTCGCTGTTTCTGGAGTTAATCCTCGTTTTTTTACTTGCATGATGATAAATAAGCCCCAGAACAATCCTACCGACACGTGAGCACCATGCGTTCCTAATGTCGTTAGTAATGCTGATGTAAAAGCACTTACTCCAATGCCTGCTCCTATATGGGCATAATGCATGAATTCATAGATCTCAATACCTAAGAACCCTAACCCTAGAAGAAGAGTAATAATAAAGAAATTAATCATTGCCTTTACTCTACCAAGACGCATTGCATGGATACCTAGACCAATTGTAAAACTACTTGTTAAAAGCAAGAATGTTTCCATGATAACAGGAGTAATAGCAAAAATCTCGGCTCCGTCAGGTCCTGTCCCTGTACGATTATATAACGTAAAATAGGTAGCGAAAAGTGTTGCGAAAAGCATGATTTCCGCACCTAGGAAAATCCAAAATCCAAAAATCTTTAAGCGATTTTCTTCTGTGCTATATTCTAGTGGTAGCGAGTTATCAATTTTCATGTTTAAGCACCTCGCAATTCTGATTCTGTTTCTTCAATTTCTTTGACAGGAATGTATCGACCATGATCTTTTTCGAAAGATCGCAGAGCCATAAATACAAAAATTCCTATCGTTGTAATAATTGCTGGAATCCATAAGCTAAAGATCAGCGAGAAGCCCCATACAAAGAAGAAACAACTCATTATAAACGGCATACCACTGTTATTAGGCATATGAATTTTCTCTATATCACCTTTAAATAATTCATGACCATGCTTCTTTGCATCCCAGAACGCTTCACTTGATTTAACTTCTGGAACAATCGCAAAGTTATACTCTGGAACTGGAGTGTGTGTCGCCCACTCTAGTGTACGTGCATCCCAAGGATCTGCACCAATATTTCTTGGTGCATAACGAATGCTGTAGTAAATGTTATATGCTATTAAAACAAAACCTATCATCATAATTCCAGCACCGATAAATGAAACCATATTTAAAGGGCCAAATCCAGTTGATTCTGAATATGTGAAGCTACGACGTACTTGACCGTCTAAACCAGTAATATACATTGGGATAAACGCTAAAATGAATCCGATTGAAAGCAACCAAGCTGTCCATTTCCCAATTTTCTCATTCAGCATAAAGCCAAACATTTTTGGCCAATAATATGTTAAACCAGCAAGCATAGCGTACACTACACCTGGAATAATAACATTGTGGAAGTGAGCAACTAAGAACATTGTATTATGGTATTGGTAGTCAGCCGCAGACATCGCAAGCATAACCCCTGTTACCCCACCCAATGTGAAAAGTGGAATGAAAAGTAATGTATAAAGCATTGGTGTTGTAAAACGTATTTTTCCTTTTCTTAACGTAAACAACCAGTTAAAGATTTTAACCCCTGTTGGTACAGCGATTGCCATTGTTGAAATCGAGAAGATACTATTTGTAAATGCTCCTTGACCCATCGTAAAGAAGTGATGCGCCCAAACTAAGAAAGATAGAAGCGAAATTAAAACCATAGACCATACCATTGACTTGTATCCATATAGGTTACGTCCTGAGAATGTTGAAATAATCTCACTATATAGACCAAAAGCCGGTAAAATTAAGATGTATACTTCAGGATGTCCCCAAACCCAGAATAGGTTCGCCCAAAGCATATCCATACCACCATTATCTAATGTAAAGAAATGAGTTCCAAATAATCGATCCATTGTTCCCATCGCTAACGCTACTGTTAATACAGGGAAAGCGAAAACGATAATCAGGCTCGCAATAAGGGATGACCATGTGAACATTGGCATTTTCATTAATGTCATACCAGGTGCTCTCATTTTCATGATCGTTGTAATAAAGTTAATACCCGTTAACATGGTACCAATACCCGCAATCTGAATCGCAATCATGTAATAATTTGTACCTACTGATTTACTGAATTCCTCACTTGCCAGTGGGAAATATGAGGTCCAACCTGCATCTGGTGATCCACCGACAACGAATGAAATATTAAATAACATAGCTCCCATAAAGAACAACCAGAAGCTTAGAGCATTTAAACGTGGAAATGCAACATCACGCGCTCCAATTTGTAATGGTACAACTAAGTTCATAAAGAACATGATGAAAGGCATCGCCATAAAGAGAATCATAACAACCCCGTGAGTTGTAAAAATCTCATTATAATGCTGCGAATCGAGTAAAGTATTATCAGGTACGGCAAGCTGAGCACGCAACATAATAGCGTCCACTCCACCGCGGAATAACATAACTAATGCAGAAATTAAATACATAATACCGATTCGTTTATGGTCAACTGTTGTTAACCATTCACGCCACAAGTAACCCCATTTTTTAAAGTAAGTTAAGCCAGCAAGGACTGCGATCATAGTTAAACCAATCGCTACCATCGATGCATAGATCGCAAAACTTGGATGAGGTACCGCAAAACGATCAAAGAAATCCATTCGATTTTGACTCCTTTCGGAAGTAAATTATTTGTAAATAAACTGTAAGACGATCCAGTTTTCTTAATGATTCATGTGTTCTTCTTCAGAATGTTGCTCATGTGAATCAGAATCAGTCTCTTCTTCAGAATCTGTTTTCTCTTCTTCACCATGGTGATGACCTTCATTTGGTGGTGAGAAGTCTAAATGAGTTCCTGTATACGTTAATTGTCCTAAATGACCAGGCTCTAATAAAGTTGTAAATTCTTCTTTTGTAAGAGGGTCAGCCGTTTCTTTTACTTCATCAACCCACTCATCAAATTCATCTTGTGACATTGCTGTCACGTTAAATGTATTTTCAGCAAATCCTTCTCCACTAAAGTTTGAGTTACGACCGATATACTCTCCTGCCGTATCTGCAGCAAGATGAAGTGTTGTAATATGGTCATTCATCGCATACTTTTGTCCACCAAGCTGTGGAATCCAGAAGCTAGTAATTGGTCCATGTGAATATAGCTTAAATTCAAGTGGACGATCAGTTGGTACATATAAGTAGTTAACAGTTTCAATATTTTCCTCAGGATAACTAAAATGCCATTTCCAGTTAGATGATGATGCATAAACAACTAGAGGCTCTTTATCCTCGTAACCTTGTGGTTGTGCCTCAACGATATAGTTACTTTGAACAGACACAAAAGAAAGGTAAGCAACAATTAAGATTGGAACACCTACACAAATCGCTTCAACCCATACATTTCCATGAATATGAGGTGGCTCATAATCATCAGGCTGTTTCGAAGCGCGATATTTTACTAACATATAAATTAAAAGTCCAAAAACAACAAGAACAATAAATAGCATAACTCCCATCGATAACAGGATGTCACTTGCTAGCCTCTCAGCCTGAGGTCCCTTAGGATCTAAAACCAGCAATGGCTCACATCCAGATAAAACGGTAGCAATTGTTAAAATAATTGCAAACAAAGCCCATTTTAATTTCATAAAAGTACTCCTTTCTTTAAACGCATAGACTCCCTTGGATCTATACTTTAGTTAGTTTGACTAACATGAAGTTTAAACGTTATGAACTATTTGTGAAGAAATGAACATACGGAAAAATCCGCGCACCTCAAACACACAATGTTCAATACCCACATCATAGCAGAGGACTAACCTAAAATTTACTTTATTAAGGAAGTGTCATGTAACGTTCAATGGTTGATCACGATTTTGTAATAATTTGATCATAAAACGTTCACTTTTCTGGAAAAAATATTGCTTACATGGGAGAGTCTACATCTTTAGATCTATTAATAGTCGAGGAATTCCGTAAACACTAAATTATAAGTTTTACTTTTTGTAACACCAGTAAACGGTAAATTCATAGATCTTAGTATTCTAGAAGCTAGATACGGGGATGAAATCTTTAAAAATTCCCTTGCACTATTATTTGAAATTTGTGGTCCATTTAATAGGAAGTAATCTTTCAAAGCTTGAATATGCGCCTCTTTTTCATCTGTTTGACAATGTTCACAATGCCATGAACCATGAACTCTCATCATAGGAAGATGGCTACAGGCTGAACAAATTACTCCCTTGAGAACTTCTGAAGAATTAATTCCGTACTGATCAAGAATTGACACATCTAGAGCCACATGTTCTTTTAGAAGCAATTTGTTTATTTTCTTTATCTCTCTAGATGAAAGGACATCTTTTCGATGTGCTTTTTCTATTTGATGAATTTTGCTATTTAGATAATAGCGGTTTACAACAATTTCGTTGATTCTTTTATTTTCCGGAGACGTTCGAATAATCGCGTTGGGGTTACTTATGACTACTAGTGGAACTATAGGTATTGTTTTTACAATTTGCTTACTATTTAACCATTGTTTCAGTTGAAACATCTGTCTATAAAGTTGAATGATCGGATCAGGAAAAACTGCTTCTTCTCCATTATTTGTTCTTATAAGCTGATGAAACTCTTGATCGAAGAATAGAGTTCCGGTTATATTTTTCACTTCTATAATTAAGATGAACTTTTGACAAATAACAAGTGTATCTATTTGAAAATAGTGATCTGAAATATTAAGTCTCAAGTCATGAAATATAAAATAATCCTGTTCATGCAAAAAACTTAGAGGGTAGTTTATTGATAATTCTCCTTGGTAGCCGGAGTTTCTTTTTGCTAGATTCTCTTTTATTTGAGGGCGCTTGGGGTGTGTATTTGGAATTCTCCTTAAAAGGGCTTCTAATTTTAAATTTATTAGAGGAACTTTTCGTTCTTTAACAATCATAGTATCCTATCCACCTTAGTCTATGACATACTTTTCCCCATTATAATTAGGTTTACATTTAAAAGATATCTTTTAAAAATTGTTTTTAGCTGTGTTCAATAGGGTAGATACCCTCTTTTTCCAATTATTTAGGTTTAAAATATATTATTTCAATCCTATAAAATAGGGTTTTTATAAAAAAATAAATATTGTTGAAACTACGACTATCTTGCTTATAATTAGTCACTCTCATGGGACCTGATTTACTTAATCTTGTAAGGTTCTATGTTATTTTTGCAACTTTTTCTGTTTTTTTGCAAACTAATTCATATTCTTGCAACTTCTTAGGTTATTCTTGCAAATTCCACGATTTTTTTGCAAACCCATATGTGATATGGTATTTGCTTACTATATTGCTAGTGCTAGCAATGCTTAAATCAAAACCCTAATTAGTCACTTTCAAGCTGCTTACATACATATTTTTGTAAATTTATTATGTCATTCTTGCAACTTTCTAAGTTTTTCTGCAAACTAATTCATATTTTTGCAACTTCTTAAGTTATTCATGTAAACCCCCCCGGTTTTTTTGCAAATCGTATAGAACTATCCCAAAAAAGGCCGCATTCAGCGGCCCACTCTTTCTTCTGCAATTCTCTTAATATACCGATTTCTCTTAATCAAAAACTCTTTCATATACTGCTCTAAAAACAGCCGGTCTGCAAGTCTACCAATAATGCCAAATGGGGAGGTGTAATCAAAAGTGTCGATCATGAGAGTCCCGTTTTCTTTTTCGATGAAATCGTGGACGTGGTAGAAGCGCTTGAAGGCGCCTTTTTCCATTTCGTCAACGAATCGATTGGGATAGTCGAATTCTGTGATTCGAACGGTTAGATTTTGCTTAACCCCAAAGTGCTCAGCTTCCCAAGTGACGGTTTCATTTAACTCGATAAGTCCACTTGTCACACCCCCGATGGCACGTTCATTCGTTTGGCTTGTGGACTGGGTATGAATATCAATATCACGCGCAACATCAAAGCAGATGTCGCGCGGTGCATAAATAAACATATCTGTTTTAATAATTGGCACGTTGGATCTTCCTATCTTTTATCTTTTCACACTATTTTAATTTCCTTATTCCTTAAGGTTTAACTTTGCTAAAGCATCTGCTAATGCATTATTTGAAAAATTGTCTTCCTGCTTTTTCATATAGTTAGAAACTTCACGTTTAGATACCTTGCTATTTTGGTTCTTTTTCCGTCGTTCTTGGAAGGTAGACATTTTTTCTCGATGACCGCATTTACAGACAAAGATTTGTCCTTCTCCTTGACCTCTTAGCTCTAACTTTTTATGACAGTTTGGACAGCGGGCATTCGTAACTTTTGATACACCTTTTTTATAGCCACATTCACGGTCCTGGCAAACAAGCATTTTTCCTTTTTTTCCGTTTACCTCTAATAACAGCTTATTACATTCAGGACATTTACTGCCTGTAACATTGTCATGTTTAAAGCTTTGCTTGCTGTTTTTGATTTCGTTAACTACTTCTTTAGCATACTGCTTCATTTCATTTAAAAAGGCTTGCTTCGGTAATGTACCTTTTGAAATTTTCGTGAGCTTTTGCTCCCATTCTGCTGTTAGAACAGGTGATTTCAAATCCTCTGGGACAAGGTTTAGTAGCTGTTTTCCTTTTGATGTGATAAAAATATCTTTACCTTTTTTCTCTATTAAGAAACTGCTATAAAGCTTTTCGATAATGTCCGCTCTTGTCGCAACTGTTCCAAGTCCACCTGTTTCACCAATTGTTTGGATGAGATCCTTGCTTTCCCCCGCCATATATTTCGATGGGTTTTCCATTGCAGATAGGAGTGTTCCCTCATTAAATCGTGCTGGTGGCTTCGTTTCACCTGATGTTTTAGATATTGATCTAATAGCCAAAGCAGCCCCCTCTGTTAAAGCTGGCAGTGTTTGATCCTCTTCACTATCGTCGTCTACGTGATCACTGTACACTTCTTTCCAGCCTAGAGAGATTACACGTTTCCCTCTAGCAATAAATGATTCTTCCGCAATTGAAGCTGTAACAACGGTTTGTTCATATTGATAAGCAGGCGAAAGTACTGCGATAAAACGTTTCACAACGAGGTCATAAATTTTTCGCTCTTTATCTGTTAATGCACTTAATGGTACAGATTCCTCTGTCGGAATTATTGCGTGGTGATCTGATACCTTTTGATCATCTACGAACGAATTATTTGCTTTAATAGGCTTGCTTAAAATCTTCGCAATCGCTGGTGCATATGGCTTGATACGACATGCTTCAAGGCGATCCTTTAATGTTGAAACAATATCGCTTGTAATAAAGCGTGAATCTGTTCGTGGATATGTTAATACCTTATGCTGTTCATAAAGCTTTTGCATGATGGAAAGTGTTTCTTTTGCTGAATATCCAAAACGCTTATTGGCATCACGCTGTAGCTCAGTTAAATCGTATAGAGCAGGTGAGTACGTCTTTTTAGGTGTCATCTTTATATTCA
>JAPSLU010000117.1 GCA_031180405.1 Bacillus sp. (in: firmicutes)
TAAAGAAAAATTACAAGAACGTTTAGCTAAATTAGCTGGCGGTGTAGCAGTAATTAAAGTTGGTGCTGCAACTGAAACTGAATTAAAAGAGCGCAAACTACGTATCGAAGATGCTCTTAACTCTACTCGTGCTGCAGTAGAAGAAGGTATCGTTTCTGGTGGTGGTACTGCTCTAGTAAACGTATATAACAAAGTTGCTGCAATTGCAGAAGAAGGCGACGTTCAAACGGGTGTTAACATTATCCTACGTGCTCTTGAAGAGCCAGTACGTCAAATCGCACACAACGCAGGCCTTGAAGGATCTGTTATCGTTGAGCGCTTGAAAAACGAACAAGTAGGCGTAGGCTTCAACGCAGCTAACGGACAATGGGTAAACATGTTCGACGCTGGTATCGTTGACCCAACTAAAGTAACTCGTTCTGCATTACAAAACGCAGCATCTGTAGCAGCTATGTTCTTAACAACTGAAGCTGTTATCGCTGACAAGCCTGAAGAAGGCGGCGGCATGCCTGATATGGGCGGAATGGGCGGCATGGGTGGAATGGGCGGCATGATGTAAGGCTTTTAGCCTCACATTCGAGAAATAGTTACGGCTATTTTTCCACCATTTACACTTAAGTTGTGAAGTAGTCATGTAAAAAACTTATATCAATAGCAAAAACCACTTCCTATAAAAATTAGGGAGTGGTTTTTTGTGTTGTTAAAATTTGCGTACCAAGATTTTTTGGATGACAGACGTTTCAAGAATACGACTAAGATAAATATCAAAAATTATGAAATGCTTTTAGGGAAGTTTGTGGATTATTGTATTTGAGAACCAAGTAATAAATGTTGAAGAAATTTCGTATAGCCATGTGCGGAAGTATCATTTGAATTGTCAAGAAAAAGGCGATAAAGTCAGTAAAAGCGTTCTTTGGAACTTGCAAAAGGAAGAGAAAAGAACATCACTAACACATCTGATTCAGATAGAGTTAAAAGTTTAAAGATTATGAAGCAATATGTACCAATGTGGGATTTGCTATTGAGGTAATTTAAATGTACAAGCTATATTATATCAAAACCATCTGCAGCTGAATCTGAAGTACCCGAAACAATAGAACTGACCAAGAAAGATAAGATCAAACAACAAGCAAATCAAGCATCAAAAAACATAGAAGCAATGTAGTGCCATTGAAGAAAAGCAAATTGTTGAACCTTCAAAGAATTATAATGAAAATGATTGTTATGATACGAAGAGGAAATGAAAGAAATTGGCTATGGAAGAGAAATTATAGATCATGAATATCATGCTGCGATGGAAACCATTAGAGACGAGATTCGAGAGTATGAAGAAAAATATGGTGATGAAGCATTGAAAAGTATTACGTACGAGGCAGTCATTAAGGACTTGGCTGGTAATGTTTTAGTTGAAGATAACATTGATAAATATTTTAATGAATTGAAACGAAAAAAGAACTGGAAAGAAAGGAATGGGATAAGCTGTTTGAAGGAGGAAAACCTGTTAAAAGGGAATGAACCACAAACATTCCGCTTGAACAATTATTAAGGATTAGATACGGTAGTAATTATAAGGAGGGCTGATAATTTTAATTTCCCTTTTGTGGAAGATGGAGGAATTGAACAAAGATGCAATTAACAACATTCCCTTTTATTGTAAATTTAGGAATTGAATGTTATGATCCTGTAGAATGATATGTTTTTGATTTACCTACATATTTTAAATAAAGGTGATTGTAGATGGATGTTCTATTTAAAATACAGTTGTTGTTTGTTGCAGGAACAATAGGATGTACTATATCAGCTATAATTTCAATTTTAGCTGTTGTTACACCCCTATTACCTACATTTTTCCACTATGTTGGGTTTTAATGATTAAGAGAAATCTTGCTTGGAAAATGCTCTGGGAAAAATGGACAAAAAAATAGGTATGGTGAGGAATCCAAATAACAAGTCAAAAGGAGTGTCTCTCAATAGAGACTCTCCTTTTTTCGTGTGTTGGAGCAGATTAGAGTACATATCCAGCATGCATATTAGATTTCAAAAACTAATAAAATTCTTCTTTTATTGTGTAACCAGTTAAATTGATTGTGAAAGATTGTACTAATATTATTGGCAATTGGTGTAATACTGTTGATCGTTAGAAGTAGAAGACATAAACTTGTTTAAGTGGGGGATTATTCCTCGGCTTAATAAAATAATCTTGTCGGTAAATGTATATGTATACTTATGTTGTATAGATGTTTAAGTAGTAGTATAATATTATCATGATGTTCTTTATAACGAATATTGGAGGAGGAAACGTGCGCAAAAAAGTCGCAATATCGTCATTAGTACTTGTAGGATTATTAGCATCATCATTATCTGTAGACTCTGTTAAGGCAGAGGGAAATGATTTTGAGTTAGCAAAGAAAGCAATGGAACGTCAGGTTGAAAAGCCGCTCGAAAAGGGTATAGTAGATTATCAGACACTGAATAAGTTAGGTATAGAGGTAGAAGGCGCTAATTTAAACCCACCAAAAGATCTTAAAAAAATAAGATTTAGTAATTACTATAATGAAGATTATATATTCGAGCAAGAATATAATGATGATTTTTACTCAGCAAATGCAACACAGTATGGGAAGCCAACAATTGGTCAACTCCTTCCTTATTATGATTTTGATTTTCATAAGGTTGTAGTTCCTAGAAGTGGAGTATTGCTAGTAGGTGGCGGTACTAACTCGTATGCTATTGACCTATCATTCCTTACAACGGAAAAAGATTGGGGCTATAGTGGTAAGTTAGAATATTTAGGTACTGAATACGAGGATGGCGTTGAGATACAAGGGTATCAAGCTAAAGCAGGAACGTACTATATTCCCGTTTACGATAATGATAGCGACAGCTATGACGACAATACAGAATATGATTTATATGCTATTGCAACTGAATTTGTAGATAATGTTGCTCCTTCAAAGCCAACGATTAATAAGGTTGATAATAACGACAAGTCAGTAACGGGAAAAGCAGAAAAAGGTTCTACTGTAACTGTTAAAAGTGGTAAAACAACATTAGGGTCAGCAACTGCAACATCTAAAGGTACTTTCTCTGTGGCTATTAAGGTTCAGAAAACAGGAACTAATTTAACTATCACGGCTAAAGATAGTGCAGGGAATGTTAGTTCCAGTGCTTCAGTAACTGTTGTAGATGGTACTCCACCAAGTCAACCTACTGTTAATAAAGTAGATAGAAATGATACATCAGTAACAGGAACTGCAGAGAGATATTCAAATGTAACTATTAAAAAGGATGGTAGAGTAATGAGTTCAGATCAAGCTGATTCAAAAGGTAGATACTCAGCTAAGATAAATCCACAGAAAAGTGGAACTGTACTCTCTATAAATGCAAAGGATAAAGCAGGGAATATTAGTCAAACAAAATCCATTAAAGTTGTAAAAAAATAAGTATTAGAGTCAAGGGTTAACCCCTTGGCTTTTTGTTTGTACTGAAATGTGTTGGTTTTTAAAAAGTATCTTCTCCCTTTGATTCCCCCATTTAGTATTCAATTATGCTTAAGATTAAATCTGAGGCATTAAGTTAGCCTTCTAGAGTTGATATGATAGTGTGTTAGTTTAATATAGAAACCAAACATATCCACAAATAAGCATTCGAAAAATTACCGACACGACTCAAAAAATTGATGTATTTAGTTTGGTAATATGATGAATCAGATAGTGATAATCTGTTTAATTTCGATAATGATATCCGACAAAAGGGATTAAAACCTATTAAATGAAATCAAAGAATAAATCTCACTGCTTCTTCCTGTTTGTACAAAATTATTGTAAATCTAGAGCGTGCCATAAGTTTACAACCGCATCCTTACCTACTGGGGATTCTCCCTAAATGCCGTCAGGGCAGGGATGGGATGAACATAATAACAAGTTGAGATAGTACTTATTATCATTATAATCACCCGGCGTATAAGGGTTCCATTCAGAAGCGAATGCCTAGATTCGTTATGAAAGGGACCCTTTGTTGTAGATAGCATTTATTATTTTATTCGCCTAGTTTATTGTGGGGAGGATAAAGCACGAACTACGTTGTGTTGATTGAGATATAACAATATAGTAGAGGCAATGACAGCAATGTTAACATTTGTCTAAAAGATTAATAAGGTGATATAATGCTATTATTTGAGAAACAAGGAGAGAGCTTAATTATGAAAAAAGTACTAATTGGAATTATATTAGGGGTGGCTCTTACATTAGGGGGACAGTCACTATACCCAAAAGTAGCTAGCCCAAGTGTTGGAGATACTCTAATAGTTAAAGAAGACACAGTCGCTGCAGGGGCACCATCTACCCTAGAGCAAATGATTAATGGTGCCGGAGATCATCCAAGGGATCATGAGGAGCAATTAGAATATGTTGCTAGCTTTCCCCAACTTAATTTGGAAAATATAAAAAAAGGTACAAAAGTTTATGTGGTTGATCCGGCTGGATTTGGTACCTTCGGTATAGGTGTTAGTTTAACTAAAGAAAAAAATAGCAGGGTTCTTTACGTCCCAGAGGAATCAGTGGACAAAATAAAAGAGTAATTTTAAGGTTAAGGCATTTCTTAAAAATGGAATAAATATTGAAAACCACCAACACCCCATGTGTTACCACATACACTCTGGAAATGTGGATTGTGTAACTGCCACTGTTTAAAAGCGATGCAAATGGGATCTGCGCCGCTTTTGTGGTAAATTCATTAAGACAGTCACATATTATTGATTGCTAACAACATGCTAACATTTTTGCTAACGAAGTCCAATAAAACACAGTAAATCCGAGTTGAAGATATTACACTCGATGCCTGCAAAACGCTGATTTCACGCGGTTTTATTTCATCGTGGTTAAAGATGTTACAGTTCTAAACCACATGGGCGGCATGATGTAATAAAGTCCTCAAACCCGACATACAAGGATTTTTGAGTGATTTGATAACAAAAATGCTAACATAATATAAATAAAAGAGGCTTTCTCGTTAGTTGACTAAACTTTTGAGAAGCCTCTTTTTAGAAGAACAAACCTACGCTATCACTGTTGGAAAATAAGTTAGTCTTTAAATAAATAATTTCTCAAGGAGAGAAACCCTCAAAAATTTAGCAGTTTTGAGGGTTTCTCTTTCATATTCACTATTAATATACATTATCTATACACATTACATAAAAACGAAAGGATTACTCTATACCACTCTTAAGAGCCAATCTCCTTGATTTACATGTTTGCTTTGATCATTAGCATGTACATTCTTATAATTAGAACTATTAGTAATAATAACAGGAGTAATGGTCGGATATCCTGCACTCTTTATTTTTTCGATATCAAATGTAATTAATAATTCTCCTTTTTTTACTTCTTGACCTTGCTCAACATGTGCTTCAAAGAAATTACCCTCGAGTTTAACTGTATCTATACCGACATGGATTAAAACCTCAGTACCTTCCTCAGAAAGCAGTCCAATCGCATGTTTTGTCTTAAAAAACGAGACGATGGAACCATTAAATGGTGCAACTACTTCTCCTTTTGAAGGTTCAATGGCTATTCCTTTACCAAGTAGACCTTCTGCAAAAGTCGGATCACTTACCTTTTGAAGTGGGATAATCTCCCCCTCTATTGGGCTATTCACTGTGGTTTCTTTAGCTGTGAATGTGGGGTTATCTTTGTCTGTTGATCCCCTTTTTGATTTCTTTTTTTCTTTATTACTTTCTATATCATTAAATCCTAGTACAAATGTTAAGAGCATTGCGACTGTAATCGTTATCAATAAACCGATAATTAAATAGATAAATTTCGGACCACTAAACACAGGAAGAGATGTTAGACCAGGTAATACAAATGCTGAAGATGTGACACCTAATCCTGTTACAAACGCACCACCAACCCCTGAACCTATTAAGGCAGCAATAAATGGCTTTTTCAACCTTAAGTTAACACCATACATTGCTGGCTCAGTTATACCAAGAAATGCGGAAAGACTTGAGGAAGCAGCAATCGTTTTTAAGTCTTTGTTTTGTGTTTTTATAAATACAGCAAGTGCTGCAGCAGCTTGTCCCATGTTTGCCATAAGAAACACTGGAATCAAATAATCATAGCCAAGAATCGCAACATTTTGAATCGCAATTGGCATTAATCCATAATGCATACCAACAATAACTAATAATGGACGTGTAGCCCCTAGAACTCCTCCGGCTAACACACCAGCCTGCTCAAACAGCCAAGTTACACCATCAGCCAACCCAATACCAAGATACGAACCTAATGGACCAACCGCTATTAACTGGAAAGGGATCATTATAAGTAACGCAATAGTTGGTGTAAAAATAATGCGAACTGCACTAGGCATTTTATGATCTATCCATTTATACACATAGCTCAACATCCATACAGAAATAATAATTGGGATTACAGTCGAACTATATTTAATAAATGGAACTGGTAAACCAAATAGTAATAATCCTTCTGGCCCACCCCCAGCAATTGCTTGAGCTCCTTCTATCAGTGTTGGATACATTAATCCACCAGCCAATGCAAGGGCAATAAATTCATTTGTTTTAAACTTTCTTGCTGCTGATATAGCTAGGAAGAAAGGCAAAAAGTAGAATACGGAGTCAGCAACAATATTTAAAATCTTAACAATATCACTATCAGCAGGTGCCCATTGTAACGTAGTAACTAGACCTAAAATCCCTTTTACCAAACCCGCCCCAGCAATGGCTGGAACGATTGGTGTGAAAATGGATGCAATCACTTCAAAGAAACGACCAATTAAATTTCCTTTCTTTTCTTTCTTTACAGAACTTTGAGTATCCTCGCTACTAAAGTCACCAATCTGTTCTAATTCCTTATATACTTTTCCAACCTCATTACCGATAACCACTTGAAATTGTCCACCCTGACTTTGAACCCTGATGACTCCGTCAAGAGATTCTATTTTATCCTTATCTGCTAGATTGTCATTTTTTAAATTAAATCGTAACCTTGTATAACAGTGAGTTACATTTTCAACGTTTTCTTTCCCTCCAACAAGAGAAAGTATGTCTTTAGCTAACTGTTGCTTATCCATACAAAATCCTCCTTAATCACCTGAAATGAGAGATTAGTCTGTTTTTTATTTAATAGTGATACGTTTCATCAAATATATGACATGCATAGGGAGAGGAACTTATAGTTCCTCACCATTTGATTTAATTACCTTTTGGTACCATTTAAAACTCTCTTTCTTTATTCTACGCATGTCCTTCAGGTCGAAATTTTCCCTGTTTACATAAACAAATCCGTAACGTTTATCCATACCATTTCGCCCACTAACAATATCCATAAAGGACCATGCACAATACCCAAATACATCTACTCCATCATTTATGGCTAACTTTACTTGTTTAATATGTTGGCTTAAATAAGATATACGATAATCATCACGTACGATTTCTCCATCCTCCAATTTATCGTAAGCGCCAATACCATTTTCTGTAATAATAATTGGTAGATTGTAGCGGTCATGAAGTTCACGTAATGTCAAACGCAGTCCAACGGGATCGATTTCCCATCCCCAGTCAGTAGCGTCAAGGTTTTCATTCTTCACCACTTCAAACACACCAGCCTCAGCCTCTGGAAGGAGTGCCTTCTTTTGATAACCAATTGGAAATTCTTCTGTGGCAGGAAAAGCACGAACAGCTTCTGAGAAGTAATAATTTACCCCTAGCATTGTAGGTGGATATTGCTGCATTAATTCCAAATCACCCTCTTCAATAGTGGGAGTAAAACCTCTCTCTGCCAAATATCGTTGGAAACTATAACTATATTTTCCATAGCAGTGTAAATCCATTAAATAATTATGCTTAATTAACATTGCGTCCTTACTTGCAAGAACGTCATCTGGGTTGGAGCTCGCTGGATGAATCATAGAATAGGAGATTGCGGGACCAATTTTCCCTTCTATTTTTAACTCTTGGAATGTCTTTATGGTTAGTGCAGTTGCAACACACATATGGTGATTTGCTTGATAACCAAGTCTAAGTTGTTCATAATGATCGTCCCCAGTAAGCCCTAGGCGTGATGGTATTCGTACTACATGGTCCTGTTCATTTATCGTTAACCAATATTTAACGCGGTCACCATAGGTTTTAAATAAAAATTCAGCATAAGCACGATAATCTTCAATACTTTTTCTCGACATCCAGCCCCCATATTGCTCTACCAGACTTTGAGGATAGTCAAAATGATAAAGTGTAACTAATGGCTCAATATTATGTTTGATCAATTCATTAATTAAGCGATTGTAAAATATGATGCCTTTTTCATTTACCTCACCGTTACCATCTGGAAAAATTCGCGTCCATGCAATGGAGAATCGGTAAACTTTTAGACCCAACTCCGCCATAAGAGCCACATCTTCCTCAATACGATTATAATGGTCTGAGGCAACAGAGAAATCTGTGATAGCTGGGTTTTTTTTCATCACATCTATGACTGAAAGACCTTTACCATCAGCTTGAGATGCGCCCTCTACCTGAAATGAAGACGTAGACGCTCCCCACAAAAAATTTGGATCAAATGATCTATACGATTTATATTCCATGATTAATTCCCCCTTAATTTCTTCAGAGTTTGATAATGAACCATTCATAACCTTTACTTTTTTACTAACGCTTTCAAAAGTTAGAAAATAACATTAAAGAAATGGTACCTACCTTTAAGCTGTGTCACAAAACTAAGGATACTGGAGAGAACACAAAAGGACCATTTAGTTTTTTTATCGATGTAACGACATAAAAACTAAACGGTCACTTATTAAAGTTCAAATATTTCTCTAATATCCGCGTAATCCTTAGTCTTTCCTAACCGGATACTCTGGGAAGGTTCCATTAAAAATCGAATACATTTATAGAAAGAAGAGGCGATTGTATAGTCATTTTTATGATAAAAGGATAGTAATATCATGTTTATCGATTTATTTCTATAAGTAATACTCTTAGGTAATTTACCGATGATAATTTTAGACTGTCCCGGATCCTTCTTCATAAAAGAAACATATCCTATTTTTGTATCATTTGGTATGAAATGATCACGCATTACGAAATCGGTATCTAAAGATTCCTTATAGCCAAGTTGTCCAAAAATGTACTGAACACAAGATTCCAAATCCTTCTTACATTCTGGAATTGGAATAAAATGCTGATTCCCAATGGTTACATTTTCTATTTCTTTTAGATTTTTCATTTGAGATTGTGCCACGTAACTAATTAATAGAGAGTGTAATAAATGTTTTTCGGTTTTACCAAATAATGAATGAATAAAAATGACTTCTTTTGTATTACTCACATTAATTTGACTAGTGGTTAGGATGACATCAATATCGTTTAAAAACATTTCTTTGTTTTCTTCAAATAAATATTTTGGTATAGCATTTATGATTTGCGCAGATGTACCCATTAATCGATGTACCTCAGATACAATCCAATTTATTAAAGCTGTATGTTCATCCGATATAAGTAATAGTTTTAAAGTTGGCTCTTCTGTTTCTAGATAATTTCCTAAGAAAAGTGTAATATATGCCAGTTCAGCTGCCGAGTATATAACCCCTAGTTTTTTTAGATGTTGTTGACAACAAGCGACGATGTTAGCTGTCATAGGAAACAATCGATTAATTTGCCGTTTATAGAAGTTCGTATAATCATGGCCATTTTCAACCCGTTGATTTAATTGGTTGATATAAAATGTAAACTCTTTTTCAAAATTAGGGTACTTCTTTAGATCAATTTGGAAGTACTCTTTTACTATGTTATTGAATACCGACACAATTTGTTGATCTTCTATTTTCCATTTCTCATGTATATAGAGCTGATTTTGTTCCGTGATGAACTGTTGGATATAAAACAAATCTATATTCGAGAAAGTTAATCTATATTCTTTTTCTAAGTATTCTCCAATCTCCTTTATCATGGGAAATAAAGTCTTATCTGATTGTTGTTTTTCTAGAATAAACCCTAGCTGATTTCGAATAGAACAAATTAAGAGAGTTGCACAAACCAATCCAAATGCCTTTCCGGATATGATGAATCGATGCTTCACCATAACTTCTCTTAGTACTTTGTATATTTCTAAATAGTTTTTAGATACGTCGAAATTCACTTCGGAATTAATATATGTTAGTGACGTTTCTAAATTTAAACCTTGGACAATCATTTTGGCTAATAAGTAACGGAAATCTTCCTCTTTTCCTGTTAATTTTAATCCCTTAGTTGAAGAAACAACAAAACTTATACCAGATATTCTAGCTATGATTCTTTTAATTTCTGTTATATCTAGATTAATGGTTGACTTGGATACAAAAAGCCTCTCTGAGAGCTCTTCCATACTCACGTAATCGGATTCAAAAGCGAGCATACCAATGATTAAATATATTCGATCCCAAACAATATGTTTTTCCGTATTATTTTTATCTTCAAAGATGGGGGTTGATAATAGATTTAATACTGCTTCCTTTTTTTCGTCTCCTATATAACATTGACCTTTTTTGGTAATAAATATTTGAACATTTCTTGTTGAAATGACCCTATTAATGATATCTATCTCCGTCCGAATGGTGGGAACAGAAACAGATATAATATCAGCTAGTATATCAAGTTTTATTGGGATGTTTGTATAAAGGATATAAGATAGAATAATTTTTTGACGTTTACTGAACATCTTACCACCCCTTCTTTCCAGTTTGTCATTGTAAAGACTAAATATTATTATATGCTATCATGCAAGAAATAACTGTTAAAAGAAGATAAAGCGTTAGAAAATGAATAGAGTAGATGCAGATTTAACTGACTGGGAATTTGAACAACTTCATAAAGATTATGTAAGAGAAATATATAATATAAAAAATGCTTATTCTGATACTTAATAAAAATCAGCATGGATTACCAAATTCTTTAAAACAACATGCTAATATTGTGCTAACGCAATGCAATGAAAAACAATAAATTCTCGTTAAAGATGTTACAGACAGAATTTAACAAGTCCTTGAAATACTGCACTTTTCGCACACAGTATGTAAGATATTACACACTCTCACCTTAGGGGCGGCATGATGTAATAGCTGCTTCACCCCTTGATATATAAGAGATTATGAGTAATCTGCTAAAAATGCAAACATTTTTCTAAAAT
This sequence comes from Bacillus sp. (in: firmicutes), assembly GCA_031180405.1. Taxonomy (GTDB): domain Bacteria; phylum Bacillota; class Bacilli; order Bacillales; family Bacillaceae; genus Metabacillus. The sequence continues at coordinate 11,187 of JAPSLU010000117.1, forward strand.
TGCAGCTTTAATAGAGGCTTTTCAAAAGTTCATTGAACTTTTGGGAGGCTTCTTTTTTTGTTTCTTGGGTCACATGGTGGTACACATTTTTCTTAATCTAATCGTCGGGTATGACCGTACTAAACTGTAAATATATTAGAAGTTGAGGGAAATAGCTCGAATCAAACAATTAACTATGAGATTTATTTGTTAGATGCTAAAAGGAATAACCCTATGCAACTCCCAAATGATCCAGAATTTCTAGGGGATTTTTTCCTAACTGGTCGCCATTTTTGGTTTTTTCACACCTTGAAATTTATCAAAACAACTAAACTTTCTATCCTCCGAAACTTTTTAAAGGATTAATGAATAAGAATAAGCCTAGAAATATTCATCTAGGCCCTATTTTATTTCGGTTTAACAAAAGGAATGCCCAATATCTTAATGAAGTAACAAAGCAGGAATGGTAAACAAAAAAGAAAAAAACCATTTGGAATTACCAATGAACATTATTTAGTTGAATCTTTGACAGTCTAGGTGAATAGCATATAGGCAGGAGGAGGAGGTGGGGGATACATGTTATATGTTGTAAAGTCGGGGGATACACTAGTGGGTATTGCCGCGAGGTTGGGTACAACCGTTGGAGGTATATTGGAGGCAAATGTAATATGTAATCCAAAACTTATTTTTCCTGGTCAACCGCTTATTATTCCGCATCAGGGAATCAATTTGCCTAAAGCAGGAGGATATCCCTACTATGTTATTCTTTATGGAGATACATTAGGTTGTCTTGCGAATCAATTTTCACAAAGTATTGTGTCACTTGCTGCAGCTAACCAAATTAGAGATCCAAACCAAATATTTGCTGGCAGTGAACTATTAGTTCGATTTGAGCAGCCTGATCCGTTGCAGCTGTTTGACGAATGGAATCGGACTGGTGGTGTGCCATGTGAGGAGATGTCTTCTCTCCAACTACATGGAATCTATTATCTGGGAACATTTCTTTGGGAAGCACTAGGTGAGAGGGCGGTTCCTTATCTATTACCTTTAATAAAGCATTCATGTGAAGCGGTACGTTTCTACGCTGTATTGAGCTTAGGAAGAATTGGATCAGGAGTCGGGACCCGATTGGCTTTGCAACAAGCCCTAAATGATCAAGCTCAATTCATTGTCGAACTCGCTCGATTTGCATTACAGCGTTTTCAGTTAATTCCCTTTTGGTCAAAACGTATCCATATTATTACTGCAGATACAATTTTACTCAATCAACCAAACTTTGCCTCACCTAGCATAACAATATCTAAAGGAATTCCGGTCACAGTAGTAAGATGGAATGTTCCGAGTCCTACTGGGGAGGAAGGTCCACGTGGAGATGTACAAATTTATGACCTCATTCAAATTCCCGGTACTGGCCAAACGGGGTATATGCCTCGGGTCGGTTTTAATGAAATAGTAATGGTGTAACGAACGGTTTGCTTATACTTGTAAATAAAAGTGGAATACCTGTGTTATCCCGGTTCAACCGTCTTTAAGAATCCCGCCTTAAAACATTGATGGGAGATAACGAACGCTAACAGCCCTATTGGTTGGTTCAACTAACAATAAGTGGAGGATGAATAACCCCACTAATTGAAGTTTTACTTTATTTCTTTCTGTTAATAGGTTTCATCGAAAAAGCTGTCTCATTTTATACCGAATCTAGTATTGAGTAGATAAATTAATTTAATGGAGGGTTAAGTGATGCAACTTTTTTACAAAGTCCTTCCCGGTGATTCGCTGTATCTGATTGCGAAGAGATGGGAGCTTCCGGTTGAATCTCTTATTGCTGCAAACAATCTTGGTCCCCCTTATATGATTTATGTAGGGCAACAGCTTGCTGTTCCGCCTGGTGTTGATGTGATACGTGTAAGACCTGGAGATACAGTTTTTAAAATTGCTCAATATTACGGTGTTCCTCTAGATGTTATTTTTGAAGCAAATAGGCTTCTTCCTCCTTACGTGATCCATGTCGGGCAGTTGTTAAAAGTTCCGCCTGGTATTCCTTACTATGTTGTTCAACCCGGTGACACTCTTTTTCAAATTGCAAGACGCTATAACGTAATAACAGGGGGGCACAGCAATTTTGAGCTAATTAGGCAGGTAAATGGGCTTCCTTCCTATGAGCTAATTCCGGGGATGAGGCTTATCATTCCTTATGCTCCCCCTGGGGACGAAGGATTGATTGCCTATACATCCAATCGAGGGGGAGATTATGATATCTGGTTATATAACCCTAGTAATGGTATGAATGTACAGCTTACAACAGGTTTAGGGGAATCATTTTCGGTTCCTTATTGGTCACCTGACAGTAGCAGAATCGCTTTTGTCGGAAAAGATGGCATTCTCTATGTCGTTCAAGTAGCTGAGGGTGCAGTTGCCCGTATTGATCAGTTCGA